>CAYZJC010000018.1:0-31684 GCA_964478775.1 uncultured Verrucomicrobiales bacterium
TTTTAGGGGGACATCAGTATGTGGTTAATAGCAAGGCTGTATCATGGAGAGAAAAGCCTGCGTGCATCGCAAGTGCTGCACCAGCATATATCAGCTTAACTGATACCCTGCATATAACAAATCAACATAGCCATGTCTTTGCTCGCTATCCAGATTTAATTAATAATGACAATTTACATAACTTATTTGCACAGCGCCCCAACCTGACCCTGGTGGTGGACTTTCTAGGACTGACGTACACACCCTCTCGTTATGGTCAGGATAATATTTTTCAAGATATGAGGCATATCAGCATTGTTGGTAAAAATTTGCAAGCCCTAGAAAATGAGTTCTTATTTGGTTACAGCAGCCTCACTTCCCTTACCTTACCGAACACCCTGACATCTGTGGGAGAGTACTTCTTATATGGTTGCAATAGCCTCACTTCCCTTACCTTACCGAACACCCTGACATCTGTTGGGCGTGGGTTCTTATATCATTGCAGCAGCCTCACTTCCCTTACCTTACCTAACACCCTGACATCTGTGGGAGATGGGTTCTTATCTGATTGCAGCAGCCTCACGTCCCTTACCTTACCGAACAATCTGACATCTGTGGGGGGTGGGTTCTTATATAATTGCAGTAACCTCACTTCCCTTACCTTACCAAACAACCTGACATCTGTTGGGGGTGGGTTCTTATATGATTGTGGTGGTTTGACTGATGTGTACGTCACTCAAAAAGTTTGGGCGCGCATCTTACCGCAATTAACGCATGCAGGCAGAACAAGACTAACGCCATTGATTCGTATGATTGCATAAAAGGATGCATCTCAATTAAGTGGGGGTGCAGTTAAATGCCCCCCATTTTTTCTGAAATGGTACCCTTATTGTTTTTTAATGCATTAGAGGTGTTAGCTTTGTTGGGTATTTTTAAAGCTTGAATCGGCGTTATAATATAAAAAAGAGCTTTTCTCTAAAACTAAGGCTCTTTCTTATTCATTAAAAATGTGCAACACATTTTGTTTTAATTTTAAAAATAATTATCAGATATAACCATCACCATAACAAGTCCCACATAAATGCTTAAGGGTCATCATAAGTGATGGCCGTATCCGTTTTCTTTGCAACTGCATTAAACCAAGTTCGCAAAACCCAATCACTTTGACATCTGTATGTTCAAAGGCCTGTTGAACTTTTGTTGTAAAGCTTTGTTGCTGTCCTTTTGGGATACGTACAAAATCAACCAACATATTACCCGACAAATGACGCCATACAATATGCTGCACAACGGCATCCAGTGCACGCAAATTAAAGGTATAGGCATCAGAAGTGTCCGCACCTGTATTAAGGTCAATCATAATTCCAGCTGGACATTCTCTAATATCAAGCGAACCTCCCCCCTTAAAATGTACCTGGGCTTGTAGACACTCTTCAAAGTGTTCTTGCGCATCAAAGGTTTCAAATAAAGGCAAATCATGCAGACAGGCTTGTTTAATCTCATGTCTGCCATCCGGGTCAAAAAGCGATTGGGATTGTTTTGCAATTGCTAATAAGGAGGGGGACGCTGCGATAATCGTTAACGGTGTGGCATGGTCACGCGCCCATCTTTGCCACTGGTTTAGTGACCTTTTAAACAAACCCAATTGTTTAGGCGGGGTTTTTAATGCCACATAAGCATACTCTAAATCACGCTTATCTCGCATTATTTCTGGTGCGTTTAGGTCTTGAGAGGTAAGTCTTTGATACTTAGATCTCAACTGCCACACAAAATCAAGATCGCTCGACGTCGGGTGATGCTTCCAGTATGTGCCAAATGATGTGATATTAGGGCTAAGTCTATACCCTTTTTCCAAACCTGGAATTGAGGAAGATTCTGGCCAAGGTGTTCTTACAATTTGCGCCCAAAGGTAAGTCCCTTCATTGGGCAAACGATTCACAAACACGCCTGATTTTATCACCGCGTCATGGTCGAGATGAGCCTCCACCCACACAAAATCTTTTCTACGCGAGACAACCTTGCATGCGACAATATCGTCCAACTGACCACATTTGTCAGTGAGATGCTTTTCAAAACCTATGTGCACAACTTGATTATGATGGATGTAGGCAATTTTATATCCTTTAATGGGGGCTTTATCGTAGTCTTCCAAAAGGATATAATCCATCACGCAATCAGTCTTTCTATACCATTTAACTATTTTTGCCTAAAGGTAATTCGTCCTTTAGTCAAATCATAAGGGGTCATTTCAACGGTAACTTTATCCCCTGCTAATACGCGAATTCTATTTTTGCGCATTCTACCAGATGTGTGCGCAAGAATAATGTGTTCATTTTCTAATTTAACACGAAACATGGTGTTCGGTAACACCTCAACGACAACACCTGTAAATTCTATAAGATCTTCTTTTGACATTCCAACACTATTATTTTATTTAACTAAAGGTCATCATACGTGAGAACGAGGGTAGATTCAAAGAAAAAAACTAATGTTAACTTGAAAAAATTGGGTGACGTATAAAAAAGTGCACTTCTATACATCACTTTGAACTCACCTTAATTGATGCGAGTCTACAGCCCGCTATCTCCTCAGCATCAATGTAGATTATAACCGCTTTTGTTGTAAAAAAATCATGTTCACATTTAACAGAAAATGCACACTATATTTTCTATACTTCTTTCTTTTCAGCATAATAAGTATTGATTTTTCTCACAAGATGTAGTAAGTTCTTTACAACTAATTTAAGGAGATATAAAATGCATATATTCAAAAAATACATATTAATAAATTGTATATTTTATAGTGCTATGAACACATTTTTTTTGCACGCCCACGGTTCAAACTTAGGGGCACTTTACACAGATAAAAAACCAGACACGCAGCGTGCAGCTATACGCCCAACTTTCACCAATCTAAATGATGCGATCAATGCGGCAACAGGGAAAAGAACACGTGAAGCACAAGAAAATGATGAAGATATGGATTTAGCAATAGCAATGTCTTTACAAACAATGAATAAGAACGATACGAACGACACTGAAGAAGAATTCAATCAAATTTTACAGCTATCCGGAAAATTGGCGCAATATGACCCAAGCACGCAAACCAGTCTAGAAAATAATTTAAGTCTAGATGACGAAGAAATTTCCAAGGCATTCAGCTTAGCACTTGAAGATTCAGTTTTAGATGATATAGGCCTATTAATCCCTTATACTCCTGATGAAAAGAGAGTTCCCTCAGCCCCCAACCCAGACCAATTAATCCCATCAGCTTACAACGAGGATAGACTTTTACAGATGTCTTTTGATGAACAATTAGCTTATGCTACAGCCCAGTCACTCGAAGGCACAGATATGATGGGCGTTGGTAGACAACGCATGACGAATGCAGCTATTGCCACACAATTTTTAGAAGACCCGCAAGCTTTGCCTGTTGTTAACTATATTAAGACATTAAAGCTCCAAAGACTGACTACACCATCTGATGGTGACTGCGCCTTTCATGCCCTTGGCATAACACGCGCTGAATTTATTAAGACTTTGCAAAAGAATATATACAATTACTCAGAAGAAATCTGCGCAACTGTCAGAGATAATATAACAAACCAAAAGCTTGTCAAAGCAGACTTAAGTCCACAAGAACGTGAAAAATGGATTCAACGACGCGACACTCTCAACAGTACAGCCTCGACTGAAGGGGAAATATTGGAAGTTATCAGTGATGTATATTCTGGAAAAAGTATTGAATATTGGGCAACGTCAGATGACATCCAACTCATATCCCTTTTATTCAAAAAAAACATTGTATTGCTTAATTTGCACGAAGATGTGTATATCCCCGTAAATATTTATAGCACAGGGGATATACTTCACTTGCACGAAGAACCACTAATGTTGATGCAGGCCATTGATGAGACAGAGCACTGTTTTGAATACATCCACGCAGAAGGTGCGCACTATACAAAACTAAAACGTGGCTAATTTACTTAACAGCATTAACAAAATTAATCCCCACCCTCATCATGCTGAGAGTGGGGATTTTCAATCAATCCATTAAAAACTTAAACAATATACATTATACAACATTCAACATGACGCAATTGATTTGAGGAAGAACAACATCCCCTAATACTGTTAACTGTGAGCCATCAGCCAAATCCACAACGGGTGCTAGTCTTGACATTGGAATGTTAGCCACCGAGACACCACCTGATGACATCGTGTAATATACATCTTGTCCTGCTGCTTTCATAACAAGTAAAGCTGAATCACTCACTAAACTCACTTGCACAGAATACTGACTATCTGCACTAGTTTTAAAACCTCCACCAACAGATGAATCAACTTCCACATAAACTGTTGTGAAATTATTTTGGAACCATTGACCTTCAGTCATCCCAGTATAAAGGTGATAAACCATAGCATCGCCACTACCAGCCTTGTAAATTGTGTACTCATTTCCAGACAATGTCTGAGGTGTTCCAAAACCAAAATTTCCAGCATTTAACTTAAAGCCACCATTCAAACCTCCATCAGGTGCATATACAACTTGGCGTCGATTGCTGTATTGTTTTTCGGTTAAAGACATTTCAATATCCGCATCAACAACCAAATTGATATCTTTATCAGCCATCATTCTATCTGCAACGTTACCTGGAATAAAAGCCTTTGAAAGCGCTAAATCTTTCATATTGCTCACCGAATTAGCTGGCGAATTCATGAAATGCATTGTTATCGCATGACTGCCCAATGGTACAATACCTGGAAGACTATTGTCATTTTGACGAAAATCAAAAGAAATAGCAGCACTGCCTTGTTGATTAGCCACTTGAATTGGCACAGATAATGGCGCACCTAGCTCAGCTGCAAATTCCAATCTTGTTGCGTCCGCCATTCTTAAAACGTTGTTGTCTGAATCAACCAATTGATCACCAATCAGTGTTGTTTTTTTTCCGTTTCCTAAAGCATCTTTGTGCCCCACACTCACAATACCTGCTTGAAGATCAATCATCCCTTCAATGGCCGCTGGTTTTTCAATTTGTTCCGCACCTTGCGAATTGTTAATAGCTAATGTTCCTGCACCTGTTTTAGCTAACGTATCGCCATAGCCAACGCGAATGGAGTTAACCCCCAAGTCATTAGCAGTTTTTCCGTCAACAATTTCTAAAGTAGCTGTAGCTGCTAAAGTGCTATTGGCAAAAAGCGCAATTGCCGAGCTGAGTGTAAGCGCAGCATAAATCATTTTCTTTCCTATCATTGCAAAGTTCTCCTATTAAAAGTAAAAAAGCATCATTAACTACAAAAAACCAACAAAATATCCAAGTTGGTTTGATAAAATAATTATTAACTCAAAAAAATTAATAATGCGTATAGATAAGCAAAAATAGATAGAAAAATGTGATCTTAGAATATTGAATAGCGTTGACTCAATCTCTTGTCTAAACTCCATTAAAAAAGGCCAGTCCCTTGAGACTGGCCTAATCTTCTTAGCTCTATTGTAATAGCATTAAGCAGTTTTTGCTTGTGCCATCACTTCAGCAGCAAAGTCCGTTTCAACTTTTTCAATACCATCACCAAGAAGGTAACGTACGAAACATTTTAATTCTACTGCGGCACCAATTTCAGTTGCGAATGCAGCAACAGCATCACGAATCTTTGTTTTACCATCAAGTACATAAGCTTGTTCTAGCAATACACTTTCTTCATAGAACTTACGAATACGGCCTTCAACCATTTTTTCAATCATTTCAGCTGGACGACCAGATGCAAGGGCCTGTTCTGTCAAGATAGCGCGTTCTCTTTCTAGCAAAGCAGGGTCAACTTCACCCGTTGTTAACGCAATGGGGTGAGCTGCTGCAACATGCATTGCAAGCTTACGACCAAAGTCTAATAATTTTTCTTGATCACCAGTTGACTCAAGCGCAACAGCAACACCAATACGACCAATACCAGGGGCAACGGCACCGTGTACATATGTTGCAACGGCACCATTGGTAACAGAAACTGTTGTCACACGACGCAAGTTCATATTTTCGCCAATCACAGCAATAAGACGTGTGATTTCATCACTCAAAGTCGCTGATTCTGTACCTGTGTAAGCAGCAGCCAACAAGCCTTCAACGGTTGTAACACCTGTAGCTGCAGCTGTAGCAGCTTGGCTCACCATAGCTTGGAACTGTTCGTTCTTAGCAATAAAGTCTGTTTCTGCGTTGATTTCAACAAGAGCGGCTGATTTATTGTCTGCTGCATTTGCAACACCAACTAAGCCTTCAGCGGCAACGCGGCCTGCTTTCTTCGCAGCAGCTGCAAGACCTTTTGTGCGAAGCCAGTCAATCGCGGCTTCAAGATCTCCAGCCACTTCACCAAGTGCTTTTTTACAATCCATCATCCCTGCGCCTGTCTTTTCACGCAATGTTTTAACGAGAGTTGCTGTAATTTCTGTCATTTTGAATTCTCCTAAGTAACGGGACACTGTAAACCATGATGCATCATTAGTGTAAAATTAATCATGATCGCCAGCATATAAAAAAAGGGGCCGCAGCCCGCAATACAAATCAATTGCGCGTAAAGCATCATCGTTTCCAGGGATTGGATAGGTGATACCATCTGGGTTTGAGTTTGAGTCAACAACTGCAACCACTGGGATACCTAAACGGTTTGCTTCCTTAATTGCAATGTCTTCTTTGTTTGTGTCGATAACGAACAAAATGTCTGGTAGTCCACCCATTTCGCGAACACCACCAATAACATTTTCCAACTTATCACGTTCGCGTTGACGGCTTAAAATTTCCTTTTTTGTCAAACGACCTGGGCTTGACAATTCTTCTTCCATTTCTTTAAGACGTTTAATGGACTGGTTAACTGTTTTCCAGTTTGTCAACATTCCACCAAGCCAACGATGGTTCACATAATACTGACCACAACGCTTTGCAGCTTCTTTTACTTTTTCTGCAGCTTGTGGTTTTGTACCAACAAAAAGAACGCGTCCGCCGTTTGAAACAGTGTCACGAATCACTTGAATAGATCGTTGCAACATTGGCACTGTGAGCTCAAGGTTTAGAATGTGAATTTTGTTGCGTTCGCCGAAAATAAATGGAGCCATTTTTGGGTTCCAGCGACGTGTTGTGTGTCCGTAATGTAGGCCAGCTTCTAAGAGTTGGCGCATTGTAAATGATGGCAATGCCATTGTGCTCTCCTGTGAGATATAAGGTTTCCGATTATTCCCCCTTAAGTTAGAACTGTGCACACGCATCATTTTGCCTTACAAAACTTACGCAAACCCAGCATCGGATTGACCCCTGAAGGGACCAATGTCTTAAGGTATGAATTATTGTTAATGTGAAATTTTAACATGCACACCTCGAAAATTCAACCGTTTTTTAAACACACAAACCTAATGACTCAATACATCCTTCACTTTTTGGGCCAAGTCTTTTAATGTAAATGGTTTTTGTAAAAAGTGAATATCTGCATTATTACCAAGATTATTTCTAAATGTATCTTCTGTATAGCCTGAAATAAAAATTGTTTTAACGGTTGGGAATATTTCACGTACTTTTTGACAAAGTGTTGGGCCATCCATACGCGGCATCACCACATCCGTAATCAAAAGATCAAACTTTTTACCTTCACCAATTAAGGTTAAAGCTACATCCCCATTTTCCGCTTCCAACACTTCATACCCTTTATCGCGCAATGCACGTGCACTAAATAGCCTTACGGCATCTTCATCTTCAACCAACAAGATGGTCTCACTCCCCGTAAGATCAGTGGCAACCGGCTCAGGAAGTTGGGTGTAGTGTGTCTCTTCCCCTGTATGTCTTGGCAAATAAATTTTAAATGCTGTTCCTTTATCAATAACACTATTAACAGCAATAAAACCGCCAGTTTGTTTAACAATACCATATACCGTTGACAAACCAAGGCCCGTTCCTGCCCCCACTTCTTTTGTAGAAAAGAAGGGCTCAAAAATATGCTCTAGCACACCTTTTTCAATACCATGACCTGAATCAATCACTTCAATCAAGACGTAGTCACCTTCCGGTATCATTTCATGTTCAAGCTGAATGGCTGTTTGAACTTGCAAATTACTGGTTTGAATCATCACCCCCCCATTAGGGTTGGCTTCCATGGCATCTCGTGCATTAACAACAAGGTTAATAATGACTTGCTCTAACTGACTCACATCTACCATAACTGGCCAAATATCGCGCCCATGATTCATTGTTAGTTCGATACGTGCCCCAATCAAACGACGAAGCAATGCTGAAAGTTCTGCTAAAGTATCTGTGATATTAATCACTTTTGGTTGCAGGTTTTGTTGACGAGAAAAGGCTAAAAGCTGACGTACCAAATTAGCGGCACGATTCGCATTTTGCTTAATTTGCATAATATCCATATATGAGGAATCATTTGGCATATAACGCTGCAATAACAAATCACAAAAACCAATCATAGCTGTCAAAAGGTTATTAAAGTCATGGGCAATTCCACCCGCTAGCTGTCCCACTGCTTGCATTTTTTGCGACTGAATAAATTGCTGTTCCAAACGTTTTTGTTCTGAGGTATCAATAAATTGAAGCACTAAGTATTGTCTTTGTTCCTCAAGCATGTTGGAATGAATAACGGAAACAAAGGCTGTGGGTGATGACTGCAAACCACTTAAAGGAATATCAAAGGGAACTATGCGCACCTTTGACTGACGTGCATGATTAATCTTTTTCAATATATCTGAACGTTTAGACGCCTCAATGAAATCAAGAAAATTATCACCTTCTTGTATATGTTTTTTTTCATTACTAAACAAATGGATAAAAGAATGATTTACGCTTAAAATCAGATTTTTATCATCTAAGATTAATGATGGAATCGTTGCATGGGTAAAGCCTTGAGCAATAGATTTATCATGTGACACATTTGATAAATCAACAGACTGCTCATCTAGTTTAATGATCACCAGTGCATTAGCCCATGCCCCATGTACATGTGATGGTACCAATAAGACACGCATAGGTGTTGCTTTATGTCTTTTCAGCATAACAACTTTAGGGGCTTTAAAATGCGGATCCTGCACATCCAAAACATCTGTAATAGGACTTCCGATCATTCTATCTTTTGCATGATTTAACCAAGACGAACATGTGCCATTCATTCCTACAATGTGTTGTGAAGGGCTTAGATATATGATACCAAAAGGTGCAAAGTCAATAAAGTTTTCAAGATACGTGTTTTGTTTTTGAAGCCCTTCAAACCCTTCCACATAATGCGTTATGTTGGTTAGCAATGCAGCGACATGCGTTCCACCTAAGGGCTTTGAAAATTCAATTGGAGTCACGTTAACAAGCCACCTTGACATCTTTTGCGAAAACCCGTTGGCCCCCCCTTTGAGCAAGCAATGACCTTTCACCCCATTGGCAACCAAGTGCAAAAAATCATTAGTGTCTCCGCTTGACGTAAAACGTGACATTGTTTTTCTAATAAATTCATTCTTATTGGGGTACAAATGTAGATTAGAAGAAAAAACAGTGTGACCTTCACTGTCAAATAAAACGTATTCATGTGCAGGGGTATAATGTTCTAATGCATTTTCAAAGACTGCAATTTTTTTACGCAAGATATATTTTTGTTTAAGCGACGCCCAAACAACGATTGCGCCTAATATACCAGAAAGGAAAATCAGCAAAATAGCAACTAATGCGAAAGGTGACTTTGCAAGATCTTCATTCAAATCCACTAAAAAAACAGTAAACCCTACACACCCCAACAACCACGTTACAATACTAAGGATTGTAAATATGCTTTCCATTTTTTTATTTAACATGACAGCAGACCCATCTTCATAATACAAAATTAAAATCTTTTAAGATTTATTCTACGACATAAAAAAGCGTAATTAAACAACCTACTTTTTCTTTTCAAAAAGACCTTCTTCAAACCCTTCACGAAGCAAGCTTGGGATCTGCATCAATTCAATTGCCTGAGGCTTTCTGCCCCCAAAGAAAACATAACCAGTATCATGTTCGCAATAAGCAGGTGATAAAATATTGCCTGCAAAGGAAAATTGATGACCATTAAAATGGGTCAACTGAACCGTTTTACCACGATAAGTCATTGTTAAAGCATTGTTTTCAAGTGAGACACGACATTCCCCATAGACATCATTATTATAGGTCCCCACATAGGCTTCTAACGGTCCGCTAGGCTGTGGGTTATTCATTCTTTCCATTGCCTTATAACGCTTGTTTGAAATTTGAATATCTTTTAAGTTCATCTTAGTTTGCTCGCTCCAGTCAATATCTTCAAGACCTAAGTACAAGTCCATAAAGCGATTCATAACCCCTTCAGGCAATAAACTGATACGGTTAGACCCAAGGTTAGATAAAATCACAATACCCATTTTTTCACTTGGCATAAGCAACATCAATGAACGCACCCCATAAAAAGCCCCCATATGACTATAGGCCAATACATTTCGATCTTTTGTTCCATAATGGAAACGAAAATAGCCCAAGCCGTAGTGGACATTGTGGTATCTGCTTATGGCAAACATAGGGTCTGTGTCAGAAAATTCACAATGAATATGTGCAGTCTTCAATTCATGCATCAATTTTTTATCAAAAAGGCGTTGTTCTTCAAACACACCGTCAGTCAACATTACTTGCAACCATTTCGAATAGTCATGCACTGATATACTTACCCCAGTACTACCCGCATATAAGTAATTCAATTTTGAAAAGGCAAGTGCATGCGGTTCATGATTTCTATGATCATGAGGTGTTGCGATATTAGCTTTACTAAACAAGCGCTTCATTCCTTCCCATGACCAAAGCGAGGGATTAATGTTTTCATAACTAACATGCGCTGTTGTCATTTGAAGTGGGTCAAAAATGATTTCTTTATACAATACTTCTATCGATTTTCCAGTTACCTTTTCTGCAATTTTACTTGTCAAACCAAACAGCTGATTTTGATACCCATACTGCGTTCTGGGTTGGGACTTAAAAGGAAGTTTAGAAAGTCCACTTAGCATTTCTTCATGACTAAAGCCCATATACCATAAAGTATCACCAGAAAAGTGAGGAAGTCCTGATCGGTGAGATAAACAATCTCTTATCGTAAATTGGGAAGAATAACCATCTTCATACAAGCGAAATTGGGGGTTATACTTTTGCACGGGATCATCAAAAGATAGCACCCCTTGTTCGACCAACTTTGCAATCACATGCGCTAACATATTTTTGGATAAAGACGCAATTTGAAACTCTGTCATTTCATTAACTAAGTCTTTGGTGCCAACTTTACGTACCCCAAAACCTTTTTCATACACAATTTTCCCATCTTTAACAATTGCAATTGCAACACCGGGCGCATTCCAATCTTGCATCGCTTTGTGTACATATTTTTCAAACTCTGGCAGAATATAATCAAGTTGCTTTTGGTGCACAAGTAAATTTGGCACTTGCGTATCATCCACTTTGATCTTTTTTTGAATATCTGAAGCCGCATACACGGGTGCAAAAGAAATGCTAGGCAAAAAAAGGCCGTTAGAAATAATAACAGCTGACAATAGCAAGGTTGAAAAATACTTCTTTTTACTTAAACGCATGGAGGATGAAATCTCTTGTTAGGAATTTGTTAACTGAATTTAGATTAGCATAAATTTAGATAAATTCAATCTAGTGAAATGCATCATGTTTTTAGGCGCAAAGATCGGGCTTATAGTCCTTGCTGTCATTACAGCTATGGGTGGGTGGTTTATCTTCCAGCCCCCTTCGAAAAATTTTAGTTTTTTTATTCCCCAAACAGAAAATGGAATTTATGTGTTTGATAATATCACTGAACAACTCAGTTATTGCAACACTGACGCGGGATGTAAAACACTTACACTACCGCATGCAAATGCAGACCATAAAGCAAATGAGAAAGCCATAGACAAGGAAGCAGAAAAACAGAAAGAGTCCCCACAAAAACCAAAACAAAAACAACCGCCAAGGCCAGTCAAACGTCAACCACAAGAACAGACACAAGAAACTTCAGCTGATGCTGGCGATGAACAACCAGACAACACGCCAAAACAAACACGCCAACAGCAAAAACCTATCAAGAATACGCCTCAAGGTAAAACACAACGCCATAGTAAACAAAACGATGCTATTGTTTCACCCATTAAACCAGCAGAGATTCCTGATGATGAAACCCCTGAGAATGATAACGAATACGCCTCAGCTGTTCCCGATGAAAATTAGGAAATCACGATAGGGTTTATCACCATATGGATTGCGAAATCAGATTGCCCCTTGCATTTTAACATCAACGTACCTATATTTTAGATAAGTTGAAAAACAGTTATAAATAAAAGGTACAATGCTTATGAAAATCAATGGGTTATCACAGTTTTGGATGGTTAATGCCTTTACAAACGAACGCTTTAAAGGTAACCCAGCAGGTGTGTTTTTGGTGGAAGACTTTCCCGAAATACATATCATGCAGTCAATTGCAACTGAACTTAACTGGTCACAGACAGCCTTTGTTCGTATTGCCCCTAGCGCTATCACAACAATCAATCATTCAACAACACTGCAAGCACATATCCGCTGGTTTTCACCTAAGGACGAAACCCCCTTTTGCGGTCATGCGACCCTCGCATGCTCACATGTTTTATTTGAACGCTATCAACACTTACATATAATCAACTTTGACTCATTAGCAGGCCCTTTAACAGCGCTTCGTACAACAGATACCCACAATAATACCCTTATCACCTTAGATTTTCCAATACGCCAAGTCACAGCTTGCCCCTGCCCCGAAACCTTAACGAGCGCCCTTCGATTAAAAGATGGTTCATATGCACATATTGAACGCACATATCGCGATGAGTTAATTTATGTAGTCGTCTTACAAGACCCCAGTGAGCTTGCCCAATTAGATGTCGATTTACTTAAAATTTCTAAGCTTGATGCAAGGGCTGTATCTGTCACGGCAAAAGGCCCAGATGGGTTTGACTTTCAATCACGCTACTTTGCACCCAAAGTTGGCATTCCAGAAGACCCAGTCTGTGGGTCATCACATGCAAGGCTAAGCTATTTATGGTCACAGCTTCTTAACGGAAAAACTAAACTAAAGGCCCTTCAAGCCTCTGCGCGAACTGGTGTATTAGACCTTGAAATCATAAATGATCGCTTAATGATTACAGCAAAGGCGATGACTGTCTTTGAAGGAAAGATGCATCCTAACGAACAACAAGGAACGCATAAAAGTGGAACAGAAATCACCTTAGACTTTCACACACCCCTTGCTAAAAGTGCTTAAGTCCGCTTAATATTCAAAGCGCACCCTTTACTTTTTTTAAAAAATCTTCCATGCTAAATGTAACCTGACACGAGGTAAAAGTTTTTTCTTAAAGTTGATAAATAGAGGCGAAGTTGTGACTGACGAAACAGATATAAAAAAACCAGATGTGTATGTGCTTTCAAGTGGGGGCACTGGTGGCCACCTGTTTCCAGCCTTAAGTCTTTCAAAAGAAATTGCCCATGCAGGGCACACAGCTTTACTTGTCACAGACACAAGAGGGGCACACTTTTATAAAAAAGTAGATGTCGCCCCCCATTTGCTATGCACAATCACGCGGACACACTGGTTATTTGGCAAACTTGTCTACCCCTTTAGTTTAGCAACGCAATTAGTCAAATGCTTTATTTGGCTATTGATGAAGAAACCAAAGGCAGTAGTTGGGTTTGGAGGGTACCCTTCATTTCCATGCGTCTTTGCAGCCCAACTGTTAGGCATTCAAACATACATTCATGAAGGCAATGCGTTTTTAGGAAAGGCAAACCGTTTTTTAAGTAAACGCGCCATCAAAATTGGGGTATCCTTCCCCTTAACCCCCGAACAAGAAGCAGATGGTCGCTACCACTTAATTGGAATGCCTGTAAGGCGTGAATTTTCAGTCCTTACAAAGCACCCATATGAAGAATCTATCAACGACCAATTGTTTTACCTCTTAGTGGTGGGCGGCAGTCAAGGCGCTAAAATTTTTGGCACAGTGGTTCCGCAAGCCATCGCTTTATTACCTTTTGATTATCAAAAACGCCTTGTTGTCACACAACAATGCAGAGAAGCACAAATACCTGATGTGAAACAAACATATAAGTCAATTGCTTGTCAAAAAAACTTAACTGCTTTCATTACCAATATAGATTTTTATTATAAAACAACACACCTTGTTATTACACGCGCTGGTGCTTCAACAGTCGCTGAAATTGCAATGGCTGGCCGCCCTGCCCTATTTGTACCCTATGCTGGTTCTGTTGAAGGGGACCAAGCCCGCAATGCAGAACACATTCAAGACGCAAATGCTGCATGGGTCATGAAAGAATGTAGTTTTACCCCAGAACGTTTAAGTGAATTTTTAAAGTGGGCCATGGACAACCCCAAAGACTTAAGTGAAACCACCACACGTGTCAAAGACTTTGCATGCCCCAATGCAACCCATCGTTTATGGGAAATGGTTCAAGGCACCTAACAGTTTTGCACAAAATTATTGTGCTACTTGCTTAGCAGGTGGCGTACAAACTAAAATTCCGTTTTGATTTGAGATATCAGCACAATTACGATAACGTTTGGTATGATCTACAATGGAACGAATGCTAATCGTTCGAATATCACCAATGTGCCTAATAATAAGTTTAAGTTTAATTTTCGTATCAACTGGCACACCTAAGCCATTTAAACAAGTTGCGTATAAGGTGTAAACTCCGTTTCCATTTCTAACCAATTTAGGTGCGTTTAATTGTTTTTTATAAAACCCATCTATATATGTTTTTTTAATGCAGCTTGCGCGAAATGTAAAAGTACTTGGAATATCTGTAATTAATGGTACTAATGAGCGCTCTGAAATAGCATCTGCAACCGCAGTAGCTGTGTCTACATCTTGCGTTTTCATTGTTGATGCATTAGTGACCAATTGGGTAATGCTATCTGTTGGTGCAGGCGTAGCAGCTGGTATGGAGGATGCCGATAAAGCAGATTTTGCTGTGTACCCCTTATTTGTAGCGACAATTTGAAATAAGCACACAAGACTCATCAGTAAAATTGCTGACTTGTTTTTTTTTAAATCGTAAGGTAAGGACAAAGACCTGTTCATTTTTTTCTCGCACACATAATATTGCTCCACGACCAGTATGAACTGCCTATGGTTAACAAGGTGTTAATAGATCAATCAAATTCCTGACTTAATTAATATACTTTTTAACTAATTAGCGGTGTGTGTGTGATCAGAAAAATCGAACACCAAGCCCCCCATTACACGATTGTTTTTTCAGAAATGATCTTTTCATGGACAGTTCCTAGAAAAAACACCTGTTCAAATTTATAATAAATAATATTTACAACAATATGTCTTATCTCAAAAAAAAGCAGGTCTAAGCAAATTTATAAAGTAGGAATAAAAGCTTGGAGTCGACCACCAATACGGACAGGGTGCACACATTTTGCAAGTCCTGTTTGATCGTCCACATCTACAAAAACTGCGCATAAGGTTCCCTCACCTGTTGCAGGTTCCATACGAGAAGGTGGCGGTAGTTTTCGCGTAAATTTAAACAAGGGCACTTCTTTGTTCATGCCTACAACTGAATTATAATCACCGCACATACCAGCGTCAGTCATATACGCGGTTCCTTTTGGAAAAATCTGACAATCTGCTGTTGGAACATGTGTATGTGTGCCTACCACTAAGCTTGCTCTGCCATCGCAAAAGTGACCCATGGCCATTTTTTCAGATGTTGCTTCTGCATGCATATCTACAACAATTGCGTTCACAAGTCCACCTAACACATAAGTTTTAAATAAGTGTTCAAGTGCAAAAAACGGGTCATCAAGTGAGTCCATAAAGACGCGCCCCATGACATTAACAACTAAAATTTTAGCCCCACGCTGAGTCGTCATGATTGTAAAACCACGCCCAGGCGCTGTTTGTGGATAATTTATAGGGCGAACAATTCGCTTTTCACTCGACAAATAGGGCATAATGTCGCGGTTGTCGAAAACATGATTACCTGTTGTAATCACATCCACACCCATTTTAAATAAGTCATTGGCAATACTACTAGTAATTCCAAAGCCATGGGCTGCGTTCTCACCATTTGCAATGACACAATCTAGGCGTAATTGACTACGTAAACCTGGCAAATGCGCTGCCATGCAGTCTCGCCCTGATTTACCAACAATATCACCACAAAATAAAATACGCATACCTAAAACCAATAATTATAACATTTAAACAGCATTACTTAAGTAGGACATAGCATGACAGAAGTGTATATAAAATTCAACCCCTCTATTTTTAAGCAGCATTGAAATTGGCATGCAACCTTTATCATTTCCAATAGATATGCCATAATGGGTTTATGTAAATTTTTTACCCCCATGGTGTTTATGCATCAAGCGTGTACATCAACAACGGAAGATAAGGAACCATTTGATGACAAATCTAGAAATTGACAAGGCAATGCGAAGAGCCATTGAATTATCTATTGAAAAAATGCAAGGGGGTTGCGGCGGCCCGTTTGGTGCAGTCATTCTAAAAGACGGTGCTATCATTGCTGAAGGTTGGAACCAAGTCACCTCAACAAACGACCCCACCGCACACGCAGAAGTGGTTGCCATTCGAAATGCATGCAAAGCACTTAACACCTTTGACTTAAAAGGGTGTGAGCTGATCACCAGCTGCGAGCCCTGCCCGATGTGCCTTGCCTCTGCCATGTGGGCAAGAATAGACCACGTTGTGTTTGCTAACACGCGCCACGATGCTGCGGACATTGGCTTTGACGATGAGTTTTTCTACAAAGAACTGGCCCTTGACATGAGGGATCGTTCTATGCCGCTTACCCCACACATGCGAGGTGAAGCCATAAAAGCTTTTGACTTATGGAAAGAGAAAACAGATAAGGTTCGTTATTAACGTGAATAAAATTTAAGTAAATACCATCATGAATTTCCGTACCGTTCTTTTCATTATTGGTTGTCTGTTAAGTGGGCTTGCTGCGACCATGCTATTGCCTATTGTCTGCGACATGTTAAGCTTTCAGCCTGATAATGCCATCGTCTTTTTAAAGTCAATGTCAATCACGGGCTTTTTTGGTGTTGCGATGATGCTCGCTAATAAACCTAAAGACAAAATTCAATTAGGAACACGCGAAGCCTTTGTCACAACGTCATTAACCTGGGTCTTTACCTGTTTTTTTGCAGCCTTCCCTTTTTATCATGCTGCTTCTAACATCACCTTTGTTGATGCCTACTTTGAAGCTGTTTCTGCCCTTACAACGACTGGTGCGACTGTCTTAAATAATCTCAATAAGTTACCGCGTGGTATATTATTGTGGCGATCTATTTTACAATGGTTAGGTGGGGTTGGAATCGTTGTGATGGCGATGACTATTTTCCCAGCCCTTCGCATTGGAGGCATGCAGCTTTTTCGCTCAGAGTTTTCAGATAAATCAGAAAAAATCTTACCGCGCGTTTCACAAATTGCATCAGCCATTTTAGTAACGTATATCACTTTTACCTTCGTTAGTTTTCTAGCCCTTTTCTTTGCTGGCATGACCTTTTTTGATGCCGTATGCCATGCCATGACAGCTATTTCAACTGGTGGCCTTTCCACCAAAGACACCTCTATTGCCGCCTTCGATAGCCCACTTATTGAATTTATATTAATGGTGTGTATGTTTATAGGGGGAAGCGCCCTCATCTTATATGTACGCCTTTGGAACCATGACTGGAAGGTCTTAAAAGACAGCCAACTGAAAGCCTACACATTTCTGACCATCATCAGTGTGCTGGTCTTAACCTCATGGCATTGGGTTACACAAAACGGCTCCTTACTTGAATCTTTGAGAAAATGCTCATTTACGGTCATTTCATTTATAACAACAACAGGGTATGTTACCAATGACTATACTTTGTGGGGGCCATTTGCGATTACCATCCTCTTTATGTTGAGCTTTTGTGGGGGGTGCACGGGCTCTACTACTGGCGGTATTAAAATCTTCAGATTCCAAGTCATTTCAAAGCTTATTAAAACCCACCTCTTGCAATTGCGCCGCCCCCATGGTGTGTTTGTTGCCATCTATCAAGGTATTCGCATAACAGATTCCGTTGTGTTTTCTATTTTCACCTTTATCGGTCTATACATTGTATCTACTGTATTGGTCACCTTGCTATTAGCCCTCATTGGGTTAGACTTTCAATCAGCGGTGAGTGGGGCTGTTGCTTGCCTTAGCAACGTGGGCCCTGGCGTTAGCCAACTTGTGAACTATAGCGGCAACATGAGCGACCTTCCCTCATTGGCTAAAATCATTATGATGCTCAGCATGATTGTGGGCCGTCTTGAATTTCTAACCGTAATTGTGTTATTAATGCCTTCTTTTTGGAAAGAATAGTCCCTCCTTTATCCCCATTGTCCTATTTTTAAATATATGTGTATATTTTAATGATTTGTTTACAAAAAGTAAGTATAATAAAAAAAATAACATCAATAAGGATATATTCATGAACAAATTTATATACACAACACTTATGCTATCGGTTAGCACCTCTTGCTTTTGTGCAGAAAAAGAAGAAGCCCCTTGCATGCCAAGCTCTATGAGCAATCGACAAGTTGCTATTACACCAGACTTTCCTGAGATTAATCGTACCTATTTAAAAGGTCTAGGGTGGGAAGATCTCAGGGCGATGTTCTTCATGTTAACGTTTGATGAATTCCCCGAAATAAACCGAAAGCATGCTGGTTATTATGCATTACAATTTATAACACCAGATATGAGTCATGAAGAAATAAAAAGTATACTCACCACATTCTATCGTATACCAGTGAATGAGTGTAATCAGGAATTCATGGAGCAAGCTAATCAATTTTTAGCAACAGATCCAGCACTGAAGGTGCTCAAGAAAATGAAAATTATCACTGCATTCTCTAAGGTGCCGACGCATGATCGCAACCAAGCATTTATTGACCAAATCAAACAATTGTTCCCACAAAATGCGTCTGGGGAGATAATCGGTGGATTGGGTAGGGTGGCACCAACGAAGGATCTGGGGGATGTAATTGCTAATACGATCACTATTATTTCTTCAATTCCTCTGAGTGGGCGGCAAACTTTTATTGACCAAGTCAGACAATTTATAGGAGGAGAGAAAAATTCGTATGATATAGAAGAGATTATGAATGCATGGTCCAAGGTTAAGCCCGAGGATCAAAATCAAATCTTCATTGACCAACTCAAACGAGTGATAGGGGCTATGACTATAAACAGCAGAGCTTGGGCGATCACCATACTGTCCAAAATCCCTGCAGATATTAGATCAGAACTCATCACTCAGGTCCAACAATTGAGAAACCATTATCTGCCTGGAGCTTCAAAAGTTGAGTGTATCAATTTACTATCCACAATTCCTACAAATGTTCGAACAGAATTCATAAACCAAGTCAACCAACTCATCAACCCATATATGAAGGCGGGGGAGATAAAAGATATCATGAAACATCTTTCCAAAATTCCTGCAGACGAACGCCCCTTATATGTTGCACGCACCCTACTGTTCGTTTACGGTACGGGTAATCTTGGGCATTTGCGACATCTATTAGAAACCCCATTACAACAGGAATTTATGATTGGAGGAATGCATGAGCTTGCACAAGGTGTACGAAATCCGTATGCGGCGGGAATCAACGTGCATGCAGGGCAGCGTGATAACTTCACAATAGAGGCTATAAAAACCTTTACAGACACTGTGCAAACCACACCAGAAGAACTAGATATTGCTTATGCTGAGTTTTTAAACGCTGTGAACCAATTAGACGGTCAAAAACGTGACAAAGTATTACGTAGCCTTGGGATTGATGCCAACGGTACTATCCTTGAGAAACCACCAACAGAGTTCTGGTCTGGCCTTATCTCAGGGGTCAATGAATCAGGAATATTCTCTCTCGCTGCCAACGGTAAGTCGATAGCAATGAATGGAAAAGACATCATTGCCCGCTTTTGGCACTTTGCCAATACCTTTGATGAATCAGTTGTGGATTCAAGCAAACTATCGGTAGATAAAAAAATATCCGCACATACTCAAAATGACCGTGATGGAATGCGTCAAGGCATTATGAATGCGTTAGCAGAGGGTGTAACTGAAACAAATGTGTTGCGGTGTGAAATGGGTCGTATACAACTGCTCATCCTGGCAACTTTACAAGGGCGTCTACGCGATAACACTGGACAAGTCATTGACCTTGATCGCAAGGAGACACAACAAGCAGCAAGAGAAGTGCAACAAGACGATGAACTCATCTATAATTTAAATGAAATATCATTACATTTAAACCCGTTCATGAATAGTTTGCAAGGCATTCATTCAGCGAAAGATTTTTACCAAGAATTATTTGGATATATGAGCAGGCTCGCCGCAGGAGAAGTGAATGCTGATAACACGCCTATTCGCCTTGACCCAGCATCTGTTATCTACTACGTGACGATGATAAGCCCTGCTGTTTATGAAAAAGGCAAACTGTTAACGCCTGCCACTATTAACCCTGATTTTTCATTAGTGCATACACAAAACTTTACTGATGCCTTTCGTATTGATGATTACATCCGGCAATTTGGACAACGTGACCAAGAACGTTTTGAAGCTGCACGTGCATTAGAAGCAGCAAGACAATTACGTACAGAACAAGACATCGCCTTTGAAGAAACAAAACAACAAGACCAACATCGCTTTAATGAAAGGGCTAAACAAGCAGAACAGCTTCAACAACTTCGCACTGCAATTGCTGATGGCACAGCAAGAGGGCTAAAAACTATTCCTCAAAACATCTTCAATCAATTGACCATGGAAGAAAGAACGGCATATGCGCAGCAACGTCAACCAGCTCTAGCAGAGCAGAACAGTACTAGCCAAGTGGGGCCATCAGCGGCTAGCGACAATGCTAGTGTCAATCAACTGTCAGATCAGGAAAAAATGAGGCAAGCTCGTCTTAAACAATTTGACACAAAGCCGTCAGCCGAAAAGTCATGATGAGCATTATGGTAAGTGACACCCCCTTATTCGTGTTCTTCGCAATGCATTAAATAACCAATCCCCACCAAGGCTGTAATCAGGGTGGGGAGCCAAGCAGACCATAACGGGCTTAAACGTTCAGCCTCACCGAAGGCATTAATGATTTTGTTTAAGAAATGAATCGCAAAACCAGTCGCTATCGCAAGGCCGATTAGCCGGCTGGTGGCTTGCTTTCTCGGGTTTTTAAGACAAAAGCCAACGGCCAACACAGACATAAAACCCAACAGCATCAATTCAGCCCACATTTTATGCCAAAAAAGTTCATACATCAAAACAGACATCCCGCTTTGTTTTAAGACATCTATCATATGGGGAATCTGCCAAAACGGCACATGGGTTGGGGCTGTAGAACTTTGCTGCAATTGCTTTAAGGTGATATGAGTTGGCTTTTCAAGCACTGCTATGTTTTGGGGTTGCAGGCCTTCACTGGTCCATACCTTAACCTGTTTTAAGTCCCACTTCCCGAGTTTAAGCACAGCATTTTCAGCCTGAATACGCTTTAAAAGCATGTCATTATTATCGTACTCGTAAAAGGTAACTGTGTGAAAGGTACTCTCTTTTAAGGTAAATGACTGTGCATGAAAAATAGTTTTTCCCGTTTCTTCACGCGTTCTCGCCCAAAAGCCAGTTGCTGAAATAGCTAAGCTTTGGTCATTATGCTTGAGTATTCTTTGCTGCAAGTGTTGATGGCGCGCATTACAACTGGCGGCAATCGGGTTCAAAATAAACAGAGAAAGTAAAGCCATGAGAAATGAAGCTGTAAAACACCCTAAACTAATTTGTGCCCCAGATACTCCACATGCACGCATAGATATCATTTCCTGGGTTTGGTTCAGCTTCCACAACGCTAGCAAACAGGCTAAAAAAAAGATGAAGGGCATAAAATCTATGAGGTGTTGAGGCACACGAAGCAGCGTCATTTCAACAATAAAACCTAAAGAAACATCTGCACGGCCAAATGTTGTGCGCATTTTTTCAATGCCTTCAAACAAAGCCACGACACTGGTGATAATAGACGTTACAATCAATAGCCAAATGCCGTAATTTTTCATCACATACAAATTTGCTGTGCTTTTTAAATATAACCAAGAATAATAAGGCGAATAAATTGATTTTGTTTGCATAAAAAATCCTAAAGTTGACTACATTTTAAGTCTTATTTGAAAAAACAGAAAACCAATATTTTAAATTATCTTTAAGCAGGTAAGCTAAAAAGGCAACACTACCAAGTGCAAAGAGGATGTAATTTACCACAATCAAACCAGGCGTTTTTGCAGAAGCATTGATCAAGCCAATTGTTGCAATATGGACGATAAAAACCGCAATGCTTGCAATCACTAAGGGTCTTCTTTTATAAATACGACCAACTGGCGCCCCTAATAACATGCTTGTAACAATCAAAGCATCTAACAAACATAGCAAGGGCAGCAATATGCGCTGATGCGCTTCCATACGAAAGCGCCCTTGTCGTTCTTGCGTAAAATGTTGCGGTGGGTTTAACAGTTCAACCAAACTTTTTTCAGTTGGCTTTTCACTTGGTTTGACTTCTTTTGAAGACCTGTCAGCCAAGTCATAGGTTAATTCATCAAAGCTGACCTCTGTGATATGTCCCGTTTTAGGGTCGTACGTTTGCCGCCTACCCTGACTTAAATAAATAAACACACTGTCTTTCGACAAGCTCACCTTACCCGCTTTTGCAAATGTTGTAATGTTAACATTTTTTTTGCCGTCAACCTGGTAAATAAATACCCCTTTTAATTCATCTGCATGATTGTGTTCACGCACATAAACAGTTGTATTCTTAACCGTGTTAAAATTGCCTTCACGCAACAAGATAGAGGAAAAAGCGCTTTGCATCATATACTGACGCTGTCTAAATTCTTGAAACGCTTTGGGCACCACAAAAATATTGAGAACAAGCAAAAGAGTAGCCAAGAGCCCACCTAACACAAGCGCAGGCTTTGCAAGGCGAAAATTACTCATGCCAATTGAACGAAAGGCAGACACTTCGTGGGTTAGCATCAGTTTATGATACCCAAATAGCAAAGCAATTGAAAATGCTAGGGGGGTGATCATAACAAACAAATCTGGCAGTAAAAATTTCACAAGAGAAAAAAAGGAAACCAAACTCAGACGATTATTAATAATTAAGTCCATATAGCGCAGTGACTGTGCTAACCAAATCAACCCCACGATGAGCCCTATCAACGTGGCATGAACAAGCATCAAGCGCTTAAAAATGTACTTAAATAAAATCAACATTAAAATTATGATGGAAAAAAGTGTTAAAAAATGGTTATATCTACATATGTTAGTGACGTTGATCTATTGTCTACGGTGTATACAATTAAAACAACCCACAAGGCACATGAATGAAGTATAACAGATTTGGTAAAAAATAACTACGTTGTGTTGACAAAAACATAGCACGCAAAGTAATTGATGACCATTAACAAGATGACATGCACAAAAAGAAAGATTTCTACTTATGAAAAGTCCGATTAAAAAACAAATCACGTATTTTCTCCTTTCCAATATGATTACGTTTGGGCTTTGCAAACACTTCAAAATCTACCATTGCTGTTGTTGTCAATAATGAAGTTATTACAGTGGGTGACATTGAAAAACGTGCAGCACTCATCTTGTTGAGTTCTGGAAAAGAAACATCTAACATCACTGCTGAACTGAGAGCACAAGTACAAGAGGCCCTAGTTCAAGAACGTCTTCAAAGACAAATTGCAAAGCGTATTAACATTGAAGTCTCACAAGCAGATGTTAATGCCGCACTTTCAAATATTGCTGCTGAAAACAAAATGAACCTTGAACAAATGAAGGAATACTTCTTGTCTAAGGGTGTTCCCCTTACCACACTTGCTGAACGCCTCAAGTCAAACTTATTATGGATGAAAACCGTACGCCTTGCCTTTATGTCACAAGTGAAAATTTCTGACCGCGACGTAGAAGAAGAAATGCAAAAAATTCACGCTATGGAAGCTAAAGAACAACTGCACCTGGCAGAGCTTGTTATTTTCGTTAGCAACCCACGTGAACAAGCCAGTGCAAAAAAAGAAATTGAATCTCACTATGAAAACTTGCAAACAGGCACACCATTTTCTGCGCTTGCGCGTAACTTTTCGCAATCTCCCACCAGCGCACAAGGGGGTTCTATTGGGTGGATTGCAAAAGATAACGCCCCTGCGGCTGCCCAAAACTTAAAGGTGAGTGAATATACAAAACCTGTGTTGAGCGGTAACAGATTAACCATATACTACTGCATTGACAAAAAAGTACCAGGACAGGCAGCTGAAAGTGAAACAAAAATGTCATTTGCAACCGCAAAGTTTACCCTACCTGAAGATGCCCAAGAAGCCCCAGAAAATGTGAATGCGTTTATGGAAATGGCACAATCCTTCCATGGCTGTCCTGCTTTTAAAACAGCTGCAACAGAACACGGCGCAACTGTTAGTGAACAAAACGATGTGCCTGTGAATGGCGTGCATGAAGAACTTAAGAAACTGCTTACAACAGCTGGTATTGGCAAAGTGGCACAACCTGTTCGCATCAGCTCAACTGAATTAATGGTGATGATGTGGTGCGATCAAACAAAGCCAGGCAAGCATCAACTTCCTTCTCACAATGAAGTAAAAATGATGCTGCTTGAAAGGAAAGTTCAAGCCCAAGCTATTGCCCAGTTCAATAAAATTAAAACCACAGCTGTGATTGAACACAGAATAGCTCGCTAGATAGAATCGATAATCAGCCACCTTATCGCCGAATAAAGTACGTCGATAACATAGATAAGCGGGGGCTTTTACCCCCGTTTAAGATTTTATGAAATGAAACATCTATTGCATTAGTCTTTCATTAAGTATCTGTATGCCACACTGTAGAAATAAATGTTTATATATAATAATTGTGTGTTTTTAATGGCTTTTCTTGCATCACTTTTTAGCAGCATCAAAAAGAGGTTATCTTTTCCAACAGAAAATGATGCTACTTCTCACATTTCTAACACGAAGCATTGGGCATTAATTGCGCCACTTGGAGTTGTGTTTGGTGACATTGGCACAAGCCCATTATATGCACTTAAAACCTGCTTTGTAATTGCAAACTTGGAAATTGTATCCTCTACAGTCATTGGGATAACATCTTTAATCTTGTGGTTACTTTTTATCATTGTGAGCCTTAAGTATTTACATCTCGTTTTAAAGGTAAACAACGATGGTGAAGGGGGAATTCTAGCCCTTTCTGCATGCTGTTCAGCTATTAGTGGCAAGCACAGGAAAAAAATCTATACCATTTTTGGCATTTTAGGCATTGCCCTTTTTGTGGGTGATGGCATGATCACCCCTGTCATTTCTATTTTAAGCGCCACAGAAGGCATTGCTGTATTCACCCCGAAGTTTGAAGCACTCGTCTTACCGATTGCTATTTGTATTATTGTTCTCTTGTTTATGGCGCAGCATCGCGGCAGTGGAACACTTGGCAAAGTCTTTGGGTACATCATGCTTTTATGGTTTTGTGCACTTGCGGGTTTTGGCATTTACCAAATCTTACAGAGTGTAAATATTTTACATGCGCTTAATCCCCTCATGGCCATTCAGTTTATCAAACACAACCCCCTCACGACATTTTTTGTTTTAGGGGGTGTCATTTTGGTGGTAACAGGGTGTGAGGCTTTATACGCAGATCTAGGCCATTTTGGCTTCAAGCCTATCCAGCGCTGCTGGACATGGATTGTCTGCCCTTCTCTTATACTCAACTACTTAGGTCAAGGGGCATTATTGCTACAAAATCCCAAAGCGATTAGCAACCCTTTCTACCTGATGTTGCCTGCAGACTATCTCCCCTTCATGGTCATTTTGGCAACCTTTGCAACTGTTGTTGCCTCACAGGCCATTATTTCAGGTATCTTCTCACTCACATGGCAAAGCGTGATGCTGAAATACATCCCTCGCCTTACCATTTTTCATACCTCAAACAAAGTAATTGGGCAAGTTTATTCCCCTGCGATGAATGGTGTTTTGATGGTCTCTAGTATTCTATTGCTCCTCATCTTTAAGACATCTGAAAATTTAGCCCATGCGTATGGCATGAATGTGGCTACCATGATGTTGGTGACAACGTTGTTATTATTTATGTATTTTTATGAAAAAAAGGAATGGTCTGCCCTTAAAAGGTACTGCGTGTTCACACCCCTTGTTTTCGTTGATGTCTTATTTTTAACCGCTAGCTTTGGGAAAATACACCAAGGCGCATGGATTGCCATTGTAGTGAGCTTTGCCGTCTATTCCATCGTACGCATATGGCTAAAGGTCAATGGCGAAATTGAGTTGTGGCATACCAAACATGCAGTTTCTGTGGATGAATACCTCAAGGAAAATATAAAACAAAAACAAGCAAGAATTGCAGGTGTAGGTGTTTTTTTTAACCGTGAAGCCAACACCGTACCCAAATCATTTTCAACGCACGTTATGCATAACCATTTCATTCACGAACGCGTTATTTTGTTATCAGTGATAACGGCCCAAACACCAAAAGTTCCCCCTATACACCACTTTAAAGCCAGAGAAGCCTACCCAGGTATTTGGCAAATTGTTGCAACTTATGGCTTTAAGGAAGTGCCAGATATTCATCGCCTTATACGCTGGGCCACAGACCATAACATTATAGAAGCCCACCAACCCATATGGTATTACTTAAGTAGAAGAATATATATTACAATTGGAAAACATAAATTTTTAGAACGAATAGAAATGAGGATCTTCAGATTATTGGCAAGGCTCGCTGTCAGTGGCACTGAATTTTATAAAATTCCACATAGACGTGTCGTTGAACTTGGCATTCATTATCGCTTATAGTCACAAGCAGACTTTCCCTCCTCATATCCCCACTAAATTATCCAAAATTTTATAAAATTTCCATTCAAACTCTTCGCAATAGGTTGACGTACAGTTCAACACGCACTATCCTTGTTACAGTGCAGTTCGTACTGCAAGTCATTATTTAAAAATCAGATGAGGATAGTGTTATGGCCATTGTAATTACAGGTAAACAAATTGATCTTGGTGAAAGCTTAAAAGAGACAATTCAAAGCGAAGTTGAAACTTTGATTAATACTATGTTGGAAGGTGATGTAGACGTCACAGTGACCGTATTAAAGGATGCATCATCCCAATTTAAGACAGATATTCAAGTCCATGTGGGCCGTCAATTAGACGTACACTGCATTGGAACAGATATAGACGCACATAAAAGTGTTCTACAAGCTGTTGAAAAATTACAAAAGCAATTGCGCCGCTATAAAACACGCCTTCGTGAAAAGCGCCGTAAAAAAGACGACCATGCACAAGTTGCTGAAAAAATTCAAAAGTTCATTTTACAAACACAAGCAGAAGATACCCACGAGGAAAATCCACTTGTGATTGCTGAAATGGAAACAGAAATCCACACCCTTAGCGTTGGTGATGCCGTTATGAAAATGGACTTATCACCAAACCCAGCACTTGTCTTTAGAAATGCGGCTAATGGTGAACTAAATGTTGTCTACAAACGTGCAGATGGCAATATTGGTTGGATAGACCCAAGTTTAAAACTTGCATAACAATAAACAAAATAGAAAGGATGCAAATTATGAAATTTGAATTTAAAAGCTATGATGAAAAATTCACACCTCAAAGCGGCATATTAGTTTTAGGTGCATTAGAAGATGGTGAATTATTAAATAGCGCGAAAGCAATAGACACTTCAACCTTTGGCCATATCTCAAAAAGTATAAAAGTAGAAGGCTTTAAGGGCAAAAAAGACGAAGTATTGAAAATTGTGGTTCCACATTCAATTCAAGCAGATGTGATTATCGTCGTTGGCCTTGGAAAACAAGAAGATATTACACCAAAGTCCCTAGAAGAGTCTGGTGCAAAAGTAATGGCGTGCGTTGCAAAAACAGTGTATGACACTATGACAATTTGTCTGCCTGACCTGCCACATGGGTCAGATGGGCTTGCACGTTTTGTAAGTGGAATAGAACTTCGTTCATGGAAGTTTGATATTTATAAAACTGTTGATGTAAAGGGACCTAAGGGACCACAAGCGTGTGTCGTTCTATCAACATCTGTCGATGAAACACAAGCCGCTTATAACAGGCTCCATGCCGTTAATGAAGGAAATGCCCTTACACGTTTAGTTGTGAGTGAACCACCAAATGTGCTTTACCCTGAAACAATGGCCATTCATGCCAAAACTTTAGAACGTTACGGTCTAAAAGTTGAAATTTTGGGTGAAAAAGAAATGGAAATTCTTGGAATGCGTGCCTTATTGGGCGTAGGACAAGGCAGCATTCGTGAATCACAACTGATTGTTATTCAATGGAATGGCGCAGAAGCTTCTAAGGCTCCTATTGCTTTCGTTGGTAAAGGTGTCACTTTTGACACTGGTGGTATTTCCATTAAACCATCAGCCAATATGGAAGACATGAAATATGACATGGGTGGTTCAGGGGCAGTTCTAGGATTAATGAAGTCTCTTGCCTTAAGAAAGGCAAATGTGAATGCTGTTGGTGTTCTTGGGATGGTTGAAAACATGCCATCTGGTTCAGCGCAGCGCCCTGCAGATATTGTCAAATCTATGTCAGGTCAAACCATTGAAATTTTGAACACAGATGCTGAAGGAAGACTCGTGCTTGCAGATGCATTATGGTACACACAAGACCGCTTTAAGCCAACAACCATGATTGACCTTGCAACCCTCACAGGCGCGATTACTGTTGCATTAGGCTATGAATACGCTGGTCTCTTTTCTAATAATGACGACTTAGCTTTAAAAATTTCAGCAGCTGGTGACAAAATTGGAGAACCCGTATGGCGCTTTCCAATGAACAAAGCGTATGATCGTGATATTGATTCTGATGTTGCAGATGTCAAAAATATTGGTTCTGGCAGAGGCGCTGGCAGCATAACAGCAGCCCAATTCCTACAACGCTTTGTCAATAATGTGCCATGGGTCCACTTAGACATTGCTGGTATGGCGTGGGACAAAAAGGACAAACCCCTTACCGGAAAAGGTGCTACAGGTTTCGGTGTTCGCTTGCTAGACACAATGGTTGAAGAATATTTTGAAGGTTAAACTTTCAATTTTTCCACATATTAAGGGGAGGCTATAAAGCCTCCCCTTTTTTAGTTTTTATGAAAAATAGAGGAGTAAATTTATTTGTGATGATTTGAGATCATGTCTAACTTTTGCTATCCATACCTTAACACACCCCTATTAACTTGTCATAAGTTGCGGCAAAAAGCCCTTTAGCACGTCTAAACTTTGTGGGTTTGAAAGTGATGCGAGGTTTGTATTTTCAACACCATGAAGCACATTGCGTGCAGCAATTTCAGCAAGCTTGCCATTTTTGGTGCGCGGTAAGTCTGAGATTTGTAAAATTTTAGCAGGTACATGTCTTGCTGTTGTATTTTTGCGAATTTGGCTTTTAAGTTCGTCTATGAGTTCATTTGTTAAGGTCTCACCTTCCTTCATTAAGACAAATAGTAAGATGCGAATATCATCTTGCCATTCTTGCCCAATCGCCATTGATTCCATAATTTGTGGGAAGTGATCAACTTGACGATAAATCTCGCTGGTGCCAATCCGAACGCCACCAGGGTTCAAAACAGCATCTGACCTTCCATGAATGATATAGCCTGAATGTTCTGTCTTTTCAACTCTGTCACCGTGGTGCCAAACATTTTTATAACGTGTGAAATAGGCTTTGTGGTAATTTTGTGCAGGTCTGTTAAGGGTGCCTGTGTTTGTATCTAAATCGTTCCAAAAATATAAAGGCTGACTTGGAAAAGGGGTGAGGCATACCAATTCACCTTGTACACCAACTTCAAGGCTTTTATTTGTTTCATCTTCAAAGGAAGCTTGGTCATTATACACATCCATATGATAGCCAAGACCGGCGCATTGTAATTCTCCGCGGTAGACGGGACCTAAACAATGTCCTATAAAGAAACAAGACACAATATCTGTGCCGCCAGAAATGGAAAGCAAATGAACATCTTTTGATAGTTTATTATAAACATAGTCATAGCTTTGTGGGGCTAAGGGTGAGCCAGTTGAAGCTATAGATTTTAAACTTGCAAATGGTTTTTGGGGAATATACCCACTTTTTTCAAGGGCAATTAAATATTTTGCTGAAACACCAAAGAAGGTGATGTTCACTTCATTAATGAGCTCTGGCAATATCCTTGAATCTGGAGCCAGTGGAGAGCCGTCATATAAAACGATGGCGGCATTAGAAGCCAATGCACTTACTAACCAGTTCCACATCATCCATCCGCAGGTTGTGAAATAAAAGACGATGTCATCCTCTTTAATGTCACATTGCAGTTGGTGTTCTTTCATATGGGTAATTAATGTGCCACCTGCGCCATGCACAATGCATTTGGGCACACCAGTTGTGCCTGATGAATAAAGTATCAGCAAAGGGTGATTAAAGGGAAATTGTTCAAAGATGATTTCTTGCGGGGCAAATTCATTATAAAGCGCATTCATACTGATGATAGATTCATCCTCTTCGCTTAATTGCGTTTCAATGCCGGGATAGTCAGCCACAAGAACTGTTTCAATAGAAGGAACAGCGGCTCTTATTTCAGAAATGCGATCAAGCAATACAAACGTTTTACCGTTATATTGATAGCCACTTGCCGTAAATATAAGCTTTGGTTTCGTTTGGCTTAAACGGTCAACTACACTTTGCACCCCAAAGTCAGGTGAGCAAGACGTCCATATCGCACCAATACTTGCACAAGCAATCATCGCAAGTACAGCTTCCGGCATGTTGGGTATGTAACCAGCAACTCGGTCTCCACTTTGAATGCCTTTGCTTTTTAAGAACTGAATAATTTGACTGACGCGGTTATAGACATCATCGCATGACAAGTGTTGATGCACGCCCGTTTCAGATGCGAAAATCATCGCCTTTGCAGACCCACGACGCCTTAATAAGTTTTCACCTACATTTAAGGTGGCTTCATTAAAGAAACGTGTGTTTTCAAAAACATGTTCCCCGCTTGTGTTTTCTTGAAAGATTATTGGGCCTTTTTTATGGCCAATAATACCACAGTAGTCCCAAAACTTTGACCAAAAATCTTCAACGTGTTCACATGACCACTTGTGGAGTGTATCATAGTCATCAATGCCCACTTGACTTGCAAAGTCATGAATGAGTGATGCTTTTAAACGACTTTGCGTTGGTTGCCATACCATTGAATGTGAAGAATTTGCTGTCATTGTATTATGATTTTCCACTACTATATTGTACATGATATAGCATGATAAAGGTTGGCGCCTTGGTCAAGGAAAATCACACTTTTTAAGTGATTTTAATTTAAATTAATATCATCAAGATTGGCTTTAAATATATCAGGCAATCAGGTGTGAGAATTCAAGAGTGAGAGCTGTCCCCGGCGGGATCAACCAACACCTTTCATCCCCATTTCACTTGTGATATACTGTTGTTATTAGAATAAAGAAGAGTGTTCAGATGTTAAACCCTTGTGTTGATATAGCCTTTAAAAAGATATTTGGTGTAGAAGAAAATAAAGACTTACTGA
>CAYZJC010000019.1:0-7162 GCA_964478775.1 uncultured Verrucomicrobiales bacterium
ACTGAGGCGTTATTTAGTAACGCTCGAGGGATTACAGTAGAAGAAAAGGGAAGTATTTATATTGCAGATCCGGGCAACAGTCGTGTTCGCGTCGTTTCTAAAGGCTATGATTTACAAGGAAATAGTACGACCTTAACGAATCTTTCAGGTGAAGGTCGTATTTGGAGTTCAACCACAAATGCTGTATTAACATTGTCTAATAGCGAGACAAGTGAATATAGTGGTCTGATTGAATCTTCTGTGTCAGATGTAAATATTGCTGGAAATTCAACACTTACATTGTCTGGAACATGTGCCCAAAGTGGAGATCTTAATGTTCAATCAGGAGCCACTTTAAAAGTAAATTCGGGCTGGAATTTCGATGTTAACAATAATGGGTCTGTGATTTTTTCACCTTCTACAGATATGGTATATGGCGGCGTTGTGAGTGGAAGCGGCGGGGTCCGAATTGAAGGAAGTGGAACTAATTTTTCATTTTCTTCCACTCAGCTTTATACAGGTAGTACCACACTTATGGGAGGGACATTATCTTTAACTTCTCCAGCAACCCTAGCGAATAGTTCTGGCCTTATTAATAGTGCAACACTGACTTTATCAAGCGCGTCTAGCCAAACATATGTTATTCCATTGAGTGGGACTGGCTCTTTAATTAAAGAGGGAACAGGTACACTAACCTTGCAAGATATGAGTGGGTATACAGGCCCCCTTACCATTTCGCAAGGAACCCTAATTGCTGCTGATCTTTCATCACTACAAGCCCTTACTGTCAATGGCATTTATGATTTAGCGGGATCTTCTCAAGCAGTAAAAAATCTAACGGGAACTGGGAGCGTCAAAAGCACTGGTACCAATGCGGATCTTACCATTGTTCTCACACAAAATTGTGTGTTTAATGGCGTGTTTGAGACGACTCTTTCAAAAATTACTATAGAAGGTGCATATACGTTTACTTTTGGTGGAAACTCCCCTTATGCAGGTGCAGTGGTGGTTTCAAGTAATTCTATGATCAATGGAAATCTCAGCTTAGCTTCGTCTCTTTCTATTAATGGTACTTATGACCTTAATGGAACCTCTCTTACCTTAAAGGGGCTGACGGGAAATGGTGTTATTCAAAGTTCAGGGGCCTCAGCACAACTTACCGTGACATCAACGGATGATCACTCATTTTCTGGAACGATTGCGGCGTCCATTTCAAAACTGACAAAGTCAGGGACTGCAGCATTTAGTCTTACAGGTGCTACACCCTATGCAGGTGTTGTTGTGATTAGTCTGGGCACCTTAAGTGGCGATTTATCACAAGTGACCAGCCTTACCAATAATGGGGCCTATGACTTAGGCGGGGTTAATAGAGCAATTCAAAAGATTGATGGTAGTGGGGTTGTGAAAAGTACCCCTTCACCAGCAGAGTTGACGCTTAATTTGAATGGTGATACTACCTTTATAGGCACATTAGAGTCTTCAGTTAGTAAATTTACTAAGACGGGTTCAACTTTTCAATGGCCTGGAGCGAGCAGCTACACAGGATACATGGTTATTTCTGCAGGAAATTTTGTGGGGCATTTTACGAATGCCGCCTTTGTAGAAGTGAATGGAAGTTACTTGTTGCATGGCGGGGATGGTACCGTTTCTAATCTTTTGGGAACTGGGGCAATTATGGCTACTTCCGCTTCTCGTACTTTAACACTTAATTCCACCACAAACACAACATTTTCGGGAACCCTGCATTCTTCTATAGCACACGTGATTAAAGAAGGGTCTGGGACATTAACCTGTGCTGGCAATACCCAATATACCGGCGATACAACAATTAATGCTGGTCGTCTTCTTTTCACTTCTCCTGTGGCAACATCCACCATTAACAATGCTGGTAGTGTTGAGTTTTCAAATGATAACGACCAAACATATGCCGGTGTGATTAGCGGGATAGGCTCTTTTACGAAAAGTGGAACCGGTATGCTAACTTTAAGTCAGTCTCAGACATATACTGGAAATACGCAAATTTTAAGTGGGTCAGTCAAACTGTTAAACGCACTTGTAAGTGATATTGCCAATGCTTCTACAGTCATGTTTTCAAATAATACCGACCAGACATATGCCGGTGTAATTAGTGGGACAGGCTCGCTTATTAAAAGTGGAACTGGTACGTTTACAATGCTGCAGCCACAGATTTATACTGGGGACACAACAGTTTCAGCTGGTAACTTAATTGGAAACATTAGCCCATCTGCGGTCGTGACTGTCAATGGTACGTATGATCTTAATGGAACTTCTCGTGCCTTAAAGGGCCTTACGGGCACTGGTGTGATTCAAAGTTCAGGGGCTTCAGCACAACTTACCGTGACATCAACGGCTGAGCATTCATTTTCCGGAACGATTGCGGCCTCTATTTCAAAGTTGATAAAGACTGGTGCAGCAGCATTTAGTTTTGCAGGCTCTACCCCCTACGCTGGCGTTGTCGTGATTAGTCAAGGGACATTAAGTGGTAATTTATCACAAGTAACCAGCCTTACCAACAACGGGGTTTATGACATAAAAGGGGTAGATTGCACACTTTTAAATCTTAAAGGGACAGGTGTCATTAAGGATACCATCTCAACAGATCATACACTCACTCTTCATACGACAAATGATTCAGAATTTGAAGGAAATATTGAAAGCTCACTTGGAGATGTGATTGTAAGTGGAGACCATTTATTGACGTTAAGTGGTCAAAGTGGTTATGTGGGCACAACTTATGTGCAAGAGGGTGCAACTCTTAACTTAACGTCTGCCAATTCAATCGGTGCAGGTTTCTTGGTGTTGGATGGAGGAACTTTGCAAGCAGGTGCCTCGTTTACGTTGCCTCAAGAAATTCATTCTACTGCCCCTTCAGCTCTTGATTTAAATGGAAACACCTTAAGCGTTGCAATTGTTTCAGGTGCTAATCAAGTCAGAATTTACAATTCCAAAACAGTATGAATATATGCCACAGCTTCTATATTAAGGATAATTTTAAAATGAAAAAAACAAATCAAGTACATATACATACACAAAAGAAAGTCCCTCTTTTGGTATTTAATAGACGTGCTTTTATTGTGGGTAATATGATTATCTCTTTGATATTCAATAGTATGCTGGCCTCTGTTTCGTTTGCATCTGGCAGTATGGATATCTCAACCTACACGCCAAACTCTACAATTGCAGGAACGCTTTGGGAAATTGATTTAGTGGATAATTTGAATATCACCACCACAGGCACACCAAAAGACGTTATTTTTTCAATTAATTCAGCTGATTGTGAGTTTGATGGAGATATTGATTCTACAATTGAAAACATTACAAAAAATGGTGACTATAAATTAACGCTTTTTGGTGATCCTTCTTATACAGGCCTTACAACGATTGCAAGTGGTTCTCTTGTTTTTAAAGTTTTTTCTGCAACAATGGGAAATGTTGTGGTGCAAAGCGGTGCAGAGTTCGTAGCTTCGCCTTATGATGATACCACTTATACAGGGGTAATTAGCTCTGGCGGTTCTTTTACCAAGGATGGGCTTGCTAATTTCACCTTAACGCAAGATCAAACCTATACAGGGGGCACAAAGGTTCTAAACGGTATTTTAACGTTGTCTGGGTCTATTGATGCCAGCAGTGGAATTGAAGTTGATGGCACTGTTGCCTTTGCTTATGGGGCTGACCTTGTTTACGATAAAGTCATCACAGGCAGTGGGGGGGTGATCCAAAGCGGTTCAGCTGTTCTCACGTTATCAGATCAAAATACCTATACAGGAACCACAACGATATCATCTGGTGTTTTGGTTGGTGGCATGGACACTTCTACTGGGCTTTGGATTGGTGACAACGGGACGTATGATCTGTATGGTGAAACAAGAACGCTTCAAGGTTTAAGTGGCACAGGCTTAATTAAAAGCACTGGTAGTGATGCTGAGCTTATTTTAAACTTACTATCCTCATGCGCGTTTTCAGGAACCATTCATTCTTCAATTGCAACACTTACTAAAGCAGGCGAGGGGACTTTTCTACTTGATGGGGCCACATACACAGGTGCTTTAACAATTAATGAAGGGTTTGTTCAAGGTGATTTATCCCAATTATCAGCGATTGAAGTGAATAGCAGTTATGATGTGAATGGCAGTGCTGCAACTTTACCCAACCTGAGTGGTTCAGGAACCATCTTAGATTCAGTGTCCACTGACAAAACGGTGACTTTAAATTCAACATTAGCAAGTGAATTTAGTGGGACTATAGCCCCCACAATTCAAGATATCATTAAAAGTGGAGCCGGTGTCCTCTCTTTAAGTGGGGAATTTCAAAACACAGGGACACTCACTATTCAAGCTGGTGGGTTAAAAATATTAACATCAATACCAACTTTGGCGCTTGAAAATGATGGGTCTGTGATTTATGCCCTCACTGAAGATGAAACGCATACAGGTGAAATGAGTGGCGCAGGGTCTTTAATTCAAGAGGGAAGTGCCACACTTGCATTACACGGGACATATTCTTATACAGGCCCTACAGTTGTTTCATCTGGAAATTTAACCTTAAAATCGAGCATAGAAACTAGCAGTGGGATAGAAACAAATGCCAATGTTATTTTTGCTTATGATGATGACGTAACGTATGACAAAGTGGTGAGTGGCACAGGGTCTCTTACACAAAATGGCATTGGTACTTTAACGCTATCACAAGAAAACACATACACGGGAGATACGATTATTACCTCTGGTATTTTAAAAGTAACAGGTGGAATTGACACAAGTAACGCCATTTTAAATAACTCTGTTCTTATTTTTGCTTATGGAGAGGATGATGTCTTTGAAGGTGTCATTAGCGGAACGGGTTCTGTTACACAAAATGGTATAGGGGTGTTAAGTTTATTGGCACAAAATACCTATACAGGCAATACCAGTATCGCGTCAGGTACACTAAGGGGCGATATATCACTTTCAGAGTTTGTGGTCATAGGTACAGGTGCTTTTTATGACTTATATGGGGTAGATGCGCAGCTTTGTGATTTAGGTGGAGAGGGAACTGTTCAAGACACTTTAAATACAAATAAAAGCTTGACAATTAATAGTGTGACAGGGTCTACATTTAGCGGAGTGTTAGCAAGTTCACTTGGAAGCGTCATTAAAATAGGGGAAGGGATTTTAACCCTAGATAACGAAAGTGGTTACACAGGCAACTTTGTGATTTCAGAAGGTTCAATTGAAGGCGACCTTTCTAGTGCATCTTCTGTGCAAGTAGACAGTTACTATGACCTTCAAGGTGTAAATGGAACCCTTTACAATCTTACAGGAACTGGCACGGTTAAAAGCACTAATGCAGACGCTGGCCTTACCTTATACGTAACGCAAGATTGTGCTTTTGATGGGACTTTAGAGACATCTATTTCCACACTGACAAAAATGGGTGACTATGATTTGGTGCTAAATGGAACACCCTATCAAGGTGGCCTTATCGTGGGAGAGGGTGATTTGAGTGGGGATGTGTCGGCTGCATCTTATCTATCGCTATCAGCCGGTGCTGGATATGATTTAAAAGGGCAAGATTCACATGTGAACGACTTACAAGGGTTAGGGGTAATTAAAGACACCTCAACACCAGCTGCAACTTTAACGATTGGTGGCCTTAATGGCTCAGAATTTTTAGGTGAAATTGAAGATTCTATTGGTGGTATTATTAAAGTTGGGGCACAACAACTCAAGCTGAATGGCACCAATAACTATAGTGCACCCACGGTGATTAGTGAAGGTAGCTTAATTGGGGATATCTCACAGTCTAGTGCTGTAACTGTCAATGGGATTTATGACCTTGATGGGGAAAATAGAACCTTAAAAGGTATCAGTGGAACGGGGGTGATTCAAAGTTTTTCAGCGCCTGCTGACCTAACTTTATTTGTGGTAGATAACGCTGACTTTGGAGGGACATTTGCTTCTTCCATTGCAAGCATTACCAAAACAGGAAGCGGCTTTTTGACACTTGAAAATCTAGGTTTCTTCGTTGGTGATGTGGTGATCAGTGAAGGTACGTTGATAGGTGATACGTCACTTGCGACTTCACTTGTTGTTAATGGAATGTATGACTTAAATGGTGTATCTGCAACGCTTTTAAACGTCAGCGGAACAGGTCAACTGCAAAGTGTAAGTACACCTGTTGCTGTGACTTTTGAAGTTTCTACAGCAAGCACTTTTGCTGGTACTTTTGATGTGTCTATTTTAAGTGTAACCAAAACCGGCAGTGAAAAGCTCACCTTAAACGGAGCTGATGATTATACAGGGGCCATTCTTGTAAGTGCAGGGACTTTAGCTGGGAATATTGAAATGGCCAATGTTGAGATTAATGGTGTGTATGACCTCGATGGTCAAGAGAAAACCTTACTTAATATCACTGGGTCTGGTACCATTCAAAGCTCTACAACAGATGCGAATTTGATTATTCATACAACACAAGACTCTTCTTTTGCTGGAGGTATTGCCTCGTCTATTGTGAATCTAACAAAAACAGGCGATTATATTTTAACCCTAGCTGGTGAGAATGCTTTCACTGGTATTATGTCAATTACAGCAGGCTCAGTGAGAGGTGATCTTTCTTCAGCGTCTTCACTTGTGATTGATGGAATTTATGATTTGTATGGGTCTGCCTTAGAATTATCTGATATAAGTGGTACTGGAAGCATTGAAGACACCAGCGGTTTGTCAGCTGTTTTAACGGTTAATGCTGCTTCCCCTGTGGTATTCGCAGGTGAATTAGACAGTTCTCTTGGTGGGCTTGTCAAAACAGGGGATGAATCCTTAACTTTATCAACAGCAGTTGCCTACACAGGTTCAACTACAATTTCTGCAGGAACACTTATTGGTGATATTTCAAGTTCTCAAAGCGTCAGCGTAGATGGGGTATATGACTTAAATGGGGAAGATAGAGTCCTTGTTGATATCAGTGGTGCAGGTGTGATAGAAGATACTTCCGGTGATCAAGCTGTGCTTACAATTACTTCAAACAATGGTTCTATTTTTGAAGGCACATTGGCGAGCTCATTGGGTGGCATCGTTAAAACTGGCGATAACGTCTTAACGTTATCGGGCACAAATAGCTGTGCTGGAAATTTCACAATTTCACAAGGGGATGTGAGGGGCGACCTTTCGCAAGCTGCAGCTGTGAT
>CAYZJC010000019.1:7349-13690 GCA_964478775.1 uncultured Verrucomicrobiales bacterium
AGCTGTGATTATAAATGGTGTGTATGACCTTTATGGCACTAATCGTGAACTTTATAACATAAGCGGAAGTGGAACGATAACAGACTCTGTTCTGATAACGTCAATCCTTACCCTTAATATTTCACAAGATTCCACATTTGATGGGGTGTTTAATAATGTAATTGGGGGGATTACTAAATGTGGCACAAACAAATTAACAGTCAGCAGTGCACTGTCTTATACAGGAACAATAACCATTTCACAAGGGGCTTTAGAAATTGTTCAAAGTATTGATAGCCCTCAAGTTGAAAATGGTGGGGAGCTAATTTTTTCACAAACAGATGATTACACATATGCTGGCGTTATAAACGGGGTAGGTAGTGTTTCGAAAACAGGACCGGGTATGTTAACTTTTTCACAAAGTCAAACATTTACTGGCAATACCACCGTAAACGCTGGTACTTTGCAACTGTTAGGTGATCTTACCAGTGACATTACGTTAAGTGATGAAACGTTAGTTGATTTTGCAATAACAAGTGAGTATACGCATGATAATGATATCATTGGTTTAGGGGGGATTACGCAAAGTGGGGCTTCTCTATTAACATTTTCATCAGCACTTTCTCACGCGGGGGTTCTAAGTATTTCTGCAGGTACTGTAAAGCTTTTAGATTCTACACAAAGTAGTGAAATCAGCAATGATACGAATTTGATTTTAGCCCCTGCACAAGATACGAATTACCCGTCAATCATCAGTGGAAGTGGGACTGTAACAAAAGAAGGTGTATTTAGTGCAGTGCTTCAAGGGGTTAACACGTACACAGGTGACACAATCATTTCAGCAGGTACTTTAGCCGGAAATATATCAACGTCACAAAGTGTAACAGTGGCGCAAGATGCGTTTTATGATATCAATGGTGAATCACAAGAAGTGGTTAATATTAGTGGCAGTGGTGGCATTAAGGACTCGCAGAGTTCTTCAGCCCTTATCACATTAACCTTGCAAAATGTTACAGCGTTTCAAGGTGATTTTGACAGTTCCCTTGGTGGCGTGAGTAAAACTGGCACAGGTTCATTGACGTTAGAAGGGGTTAACAGTTGCGAGGGGGCACTTCTTATTAGTGAAGGGGTTCTAAAGGGTGATATATCTTTATTTACTTCCGTTGAAGTGAATAGTATATATGATTTTAATGGAACATCTCTTACACTTCAAAATTTGAGTGGAACAGGGGAACTTACCAGTTCACAAGACAATGTTGATGTCACTCTTCATTCCACTGCAAATAGCCTTTATGCAGGGACTTTTTCTGGTGTTGACAGTATTACGAAAACGGGTACTGCAACCTTAACCCTATCGACTATTTCAGATTTTGGTGGTTCTATTACAATTTCACAAGGCACTTTGATAGCAGATCTTTCAGCAGCGACTAACGTATTAATTGATGCGACATATGACCTTAACGGCGAAGACCGTACATTAATTCATGTTAGTGGGTCCGGTGAAATTAAAGACTCATCAGGTTCACCTAAAACGGCTACATTTGACATTGCAGAAGATCTTTCCTTTACAGGCAACATTAGCACCGTTGGAGGGCTGATTAAAAAGGGAACTGACACCATCTTAAGTTTGGAAGGTGATAATACTTACACTGCAAAAACCACAATTTCTGAGGGAACCTTAAAGGGTAATATTGAAGACTCAACTTCAGTTGAAATAAATGGAACGTATGACTTAAATGGTACGGATTCTTCTCTTCAAAATATAAGTGGGACAGGGGTGATTAGTAGTTCAGTTACCAACGCCGCCTTAACGGTTACCACCACACAAGACTCTGTTTTTGAAGGTACTTTATTGTTTAATATCTCAGACCTCATTAAAGAAGGTACAGCCTCATTGGCTTTAAATGGAACAAATACCCACAGTGGGGCTACTAAAATTTTATATGGAACATTGTCTGGTGATATTTCCGCCTGTGATTCCGTGTTGATAAATGGCACATATGATTTGGTTGGTGTGAACCAAACGATTAGTGATGTCAGTGGAAGTGGGATGATTACCAGTTCCACAGCATCTGCTGACCTTACCATCGTGATGGATTCTATAGATTCAGAGTTTTTAGGAACCCTAGACACCTCTATTTTGAATTTGACTAAGTCTGGGGGCTATGCACTTTATTTACACGGGACGAATAATTATACGGGTACGACAACAATTCTTGATGGTATACTGGGCGGAAACATATCACAGTCTTCAGCTGTCTGCATTGATGGTGTTTATGACTTAGATGGTGTAAATAGGACACTTTCATCTATCAGTGGTACAGGTATGATTCAAGATTCTTCTGGTTCATCTTGCATATTAACGATTACAGGCAGTGATGATGACGCCTTTAGTGGTACTCTTGATGATACTTTAGGTGGCCTTATCAAAACCGGCGAAAATACACTCACCTTAAGTGGAGTTAATGAATATACAGGGCCTACCACAATTACACAAGGTGTACTGATAGCAAACTTATCTGCTTCTTCTGATGTGATAGTTAATGCAATTTATGATCTTGCAGGGAACAATAGAAGTCTTTACAACTTGCAAGGAACAGGTGAGATTAAAAGTTCGCTTATCGATGCTGTTATAACGCTTTTATCTACAAATAATAACACCTTCGCTGGAACTTTTGCATCAACCATTTCACAAATAACAAAAGGCAGTGAGTATACGTTAACACTTACTGCTTCGCAAGACTATGCTGGTAGCATTTTAATTGAGGCTGGAACATTGATTGGGGATATTTCTAGTGCGTCTCTCGAAATCGCAGAGCCTGCATTTTATGATTTAAAAGGGACGGCTGGAACTTTGCTGAATTTAACAGGGCAGGGAACGGTGCAAAGTTCAAATGCGAACACTGCTTTAATCATTGAAACGACACAAGCCTCCTTGTTTTCAGGCACCTTAGCAAGTTCCATTTCGACTGTTACGAAAACTGGGGATGGTGTATTTACATTCAATGCTGCAACTGCGTATGCGGGGCCAATCATAATTGAAGCTGGGGCATTACAAGGTGATATTAGTGATGCTTCATCTGTTAGTATAAGTGAGGGTGGGATTTATGATGTAAACGGGGTTCCTCTTTCAGTGACAGATTTAAGCGGCAGCGGTATGGTTAAAGATACCTCTGGCGGTAATAATATCCTCACAATTACTTCTCAAGTGGGCTCTACCTTTGAGGGCACCTTAGATGATTCCTTGGGGGGAATGATCAAGATGGGGAATGAAACTTTGATATTAAAAGGGGAACATACCTATACGGAAGAAACGACTGTTTCGCAAGGTACCTTAAACATTAAAGGGGTGCTTGCGAGTAGTTTACTAAATAACCAAGCCACACTAATTTTTTCACCAGATGATGATCTCACCTATGAAGGCGTCATTAGTGGTGTGAATGGCTTTACAAAAACGGGGATAGCAAACCTCACACTTACCAATACTCACCTTTATACCGGTTCAGCGACAGTAAGTGGTGGAACACTCACAATCACAGGTCAGCTCAATAGTGCAAGTGATATTATCAATAACGCAACTGTTGTTATTGATAAAGATACAGACTTTATCTTTGATGTAGCAATCAGTGGAAGCGGTGATGTGACAACGCAAGGTGAAGGCAATATCACACTTTCGGGTACGCATACCTATGATGGGGTGACAACAATTGTAAGTGGAACCCTAACGGTTGTGGGTGACATCACGGGCACAGGTGGTATTGTGAATATGTCAGCGTTGGTATTTGAATTGACAGCAGATCAAATCTATACCTTAGGCTTCAGTGGAACTGGTTCTTTAACGCACAATAGTGATATTACTTTATCTCTTAATGGTGCTAATACCTATACAGGCACAACCACAATTGCGCAAGGTATATTAATGGGGGATATTTCATCTTCTGGTGGGGTTGAAATTGTAAGTACTTATGACTTAAATGGCACGAACAGAACACTGCTTAATGCCACCGGCACTGGAACAATTCAAAGCTCTACGCAAAGTGCGTCATTAACCCTAGAAAATTCAGCTGCTTCTACTTTTTCAGGTACCATAGCAAGCACCATTTCAAACTTTATAAAATGTGGCGATGGCACCTTAACCCTTAATGGCCTTAATGTTTATTCAGGGACAACCACTGTGTCAGAAGGTACTTTAAAAATTATAAGTTTAGAGAATCTTGGCGCGGGAAGCATCATCCTGTTAGATAATGCTGCACTTGAAATGGAAGGTGAGATGACATTTGACCATGACATTACATTTGCACAAACGAGTGCGATTGCCGTTGCTGAAGATGGTATGCTCACGTATAGTTCGCCCTTGACGCAAACTTATGCATTTATCAAGAAAGGGCTAGGGACAATTACCTTAAGTGCTGATAACAGTTCAGGCACAGCAAGTGTGGATGTAAGAGAAGGAACCTTGCTTTTGTCAAGTATGAACCAAATACCGTCTGACACGTTGATTTTAAGTGGTGGAACACTAAAGCTTGCTGTAGGTGGTGAATTTTCTAAAAAGATCACTTTAAATGCCAATAGTACGCTTGACCTTAATGGCTTTGACGTAACTGTCATGCAAGACATGGCGATGCATGGCTATATTTTAACAATTATCAATTCAGGGGATGAAGAAAACACACTCACTATTGATGGGACTGCTAACGATTCTACTGGTGGCTTTAATATAGGTGATAAATGCATTTTATCAGATACCAGTGATGTATTCACCGATATCACGATTCAAGAGGGTGGTAAAATTGCAATGGCGCATGATGCAAGCATTCAAAATTTATTTAACTACGGTGTGCTTGCTTTAAATGGTTATCCACTTTTGGTGGCAGGAAGAAATGCGATTTTGGGTAATATGACTGACACTGTGGGAACTGGTTATCTTGAATTTGCAGAGTCAGGTGGTGCAGTTATTGATATTGAAGAAGGCTTTACAACACCTTTAATGCTCGGCAATCATTCTGTGTTACGTGTCAATAGTAATATGAGCTTAGGGAGGATCTTTGTTAAGAGTAGTAATTCATAAGCTTAAAAGGTCAAAGGGTAGCGTGGCTATAGTTCCCCGACCCGAAGAGAGAGTGACATAAATTAAAAACCCCCACATTAAGAAATGCGGGGTAAGAAAATCTAAAAAAGATATGAGTTTAGGCAACTGCGTCTTTCAAGCCTTTTCCTGGACGAAATTTTGGAACAACTTTTGCTGGGATGTTGATCTTTTCACCTGTCTTAGGGTTACGACCTTCAGATGCAGGGCGATTTGTAACAGCGAAAGTACCAAAGCCTAATAGGCGTACTTCATCGCCATTCTTGAGCGCTGTTGTAATAGATGAAAATACAGCATCCAAAGCTGATTCTGCTTCTGCCAACTTAAAGCCTGTTGCTTTCGCAATGCTGGAAACGAGTTCTGATTTATTCATGAAATATAACCTTTCATATGGTTTTGGGTTGATGTTTCATCTTACAAATTCAGTTTTTTATTGGTCAATACCTTTTGTGTGAAAAACATTAAAAAAGGGTAAAAATAACTATTTTTTGCAAAATTCAACGGGCAAAGTGTCTTGAAACACACACCTTAATTCTTCTCTTGTCACCACAACCCCTAAGTTCTCTAAAGATGTGACCCCAAATTTTGAAATGCCACAAGGAACAATACCTTGGTAAACCCTTAAGTCAGGGGCATAATTTAATGCAATACCATGAGTCGTCACCCCCTTACTGACACGCACACCTAGTGCTGCAATTTTATTTTGGCTACTTGACACGTCATCTTTTACCCATACACCAATATGCTGTGGGTCTAAAAAGGCTTTTACATTCAGTTTATCTAAAACACGTATCACCCAATTTTCTAAGACTTTTACATAAACGCGCGCATCTATGTTAAGCGCGTTTAAGTTGCACATACAATAGACAACTAGTTGGCCTGGTCCGTGATAGGTATATTGGCCACCTCGGTTTGTTTTTACAACAGGTATGTCTAAGTTGTTGGATAAAAGGTCTTTTTCTTTAGCGCTAATTCCTGCCGTATAAACGGGGGGGTGTTCTAAAAACCAAATTGTAACTGGCCCCTTGTCTTCACATAAAGGGGCTTTCATTTCTTGGCAAATTTGCTGCATGACTTGCTGGGCTTCTTCATATTCCACCAAGTCATCAGAAAAGAGATAGTGTGGACCTTGCATAAGTTTGTGATGATGCACGTTAGGTTTGGAGATCATCATGGCTTAAGGCTTCTAATTCATCAATCATGGTTTCAATTAAAGTGAGCCCTTGTTGCCAAAAGTCTTTTTGGCTTGCATCAAGGCCAAAGGGGGCTAGTAAGT
>CAYZJC010000019.1:13700-30582 GCA_964478775.1 uncultured Verrucomicrobiales bacterium
AAAGAACCACCCGCTGTCAGCATTTTAATATATTTGTCTTCAAAATCTTGCGGATTGTTTTGATATACTTGGTATAAGGAATTGACGATGCAGTCAGCAAAAGCGTAGGCATAAACATAAAACGGCACATGTATAAAGTGAGATATATAAGCCCAATAGTTACCAACGAGTGGGTCAAGGTGAACCGCATCCCCTAATGCCTCTTGTTGGGTGGTAAGCCATATTTCGTTGAGTTCTGTTATGCCCAGTTCTTTTTCTAAACGTCGTTGGTGCACCTCTTTTTCAAAGGTATGAAAGGCAATTTGCCTGATGACTGTGTTAATCATATCATCTATTTTTCCAGCCAGCAGAACTTGCTTTTCTTGTTTAGTTACAGCGTTGCGCAACAGGCTTTGAAAAGTTAACATCTCGCCAAACACTGAGGCTGTCTCTGCCAGTGTTAACGGGGTGTCAGAAAGCAGATAGCCTTGCTGATAAGCAAACATTTGGTGAACGCCGTGGCCTAGTTCATGGGCCAAGGTCATAATGTCACGTTTGGTGCCAGTGTAATTGACTAAAATAAAAGGGTGTGCACTTGGAACCGTTGGGTGTGCAAAGGCTCCATCTGCTTTTCCTGGAGTAAGGGGGGCATCAATCCAATGATAGTCAAAAAACTGTTGAACCATCTGCGCAATTTGAGGACTAAAGCTATTGTAGGCATCAAAGACGATTTGCATAGCCTCAGGCCACGAATATTGCTGGTCATGGGTAAAGGGAAGAGGGGCGTTTCTATCCCAATATTGTAATTTTTCAACCCCCATCAGTTTGGCTTTGAGTTTATAATAACGGTGAGAGATGCGCCCATAGTGAGCGCGAACTGTTTCTACCAGTGCATCCACCACTTCACTTTCAACTTGGTTAGCGATGTGCCTTGAATGCATGGCATCTTTGTATCCACGTAGTTTATCTGTCGTGGCTTTATCTTTGGCAAGGGTGTTGGTGATAAAAGCAAATAATTTCACATTTTTTTAAAGCCCATGAGAGAGCGCCATCGCAGCTTTTCGCCGCTGAGTGGGGTTGCTGTCCCCCATCATGGAGGTGATGCTTGCCATTTTATAAGGTTGATCATCTATATAAAAAGTCTGATCGGCCATTGTTTCATCATAAAGGCGAACCCAAGCATTATTTGCGGTTAATGACTTATCAAGCAGGACTTGTTCAACCTCATGGCTTTTTTGAAAGGGTTTGTGAGAGCGCACTTTTTCAAAAAAGGGGGTGAAAAAATTAAGTTCTGGCATTTCGTTGCACAAGGCCTTGATTGTTGCAGTATCTATTTCGTTGATAGCAAGCGAAAAGAAAATGAGGTGCGATTCCACAATTGTCATTTCTTCTTGCGTTAGTTGGTATAGCTGAATATTTTTTTCATCTAAAGCATTTTTATAATATCTAAGACCAACGTAGCTATAAATTTTACCCATTAATTCACTCATGTCTTGAAAGGTTGTAACTGCTGTGTAAAGGTTTTGCGCGCTTATCTTTGTTGATGTGAGTACTTGTTTGTATTCAGCTTCAAATTGCTGTGCCTTTTTCAAAAGACTTTCTTTGTCTTTTGAAAACTGCGGATCTGTTTCACTGTCGTATAAAGCGGATAAGTCCCATTGTGGCAAAAGGTCTTGAGTGAGAAGGGTTTGTGACATAAATTAAAAATTCCTTTCGTTCAATGAAAATATCGTTATACGCTTGGATTAAAGCGTGTGATGGTAAGGCCGCTACTACTGGCTTTAAAAATAGCTTGTGGTTTTTCTATTGTTAAGCGTAAAGCTTTAATGTTTTTATCTTTAAAAAGTGCATCTGTAATGAATTTGGCTAAATTTTCAACAAGTTCAATGTGGTCATATTGCGCGATAATGTCAAGCATTGTGTCTGCGATGCGTTTGTAGCAAACGTATTCACCTGCTGAAAGTTCACCAGGGTCATAGTAACACTTTGCTGAAAGCAGAACTTCTTGCAATGCCATTTTTTCAAAGTCAAAAATACCAATCGACATCGCAACCCTAAGGCGGTCAATAAAAACATAGTCAAGTGTTTCAAGGTTTAGATTATTTATCATTTTTCATTTCCTAAGTGTTGTGATGGAGATAATCAGGGGTTTTGTTGGGTGAATTTTTATAGCCCATATGTTGGCCGCTATCTATGGTGAGTAGCTGCCCTGTAAGGGTGCGTGTCGACAATACATATATAATTGCATTTTGAATATCTGTAATATCTACACTTCGCTGTAAAGGCAGGTTTTGACACATGGTAGCAAAGTCTTCACTTGATTGTTTGTTGTCTTTTAAGCAAGGGCCAGGGGCAATGGCATTAACACAAATGTAGGGGCTAAGTTCGCGTGCCATTTGCGCTGTAAGGTTCCATAAACTTTGCTTAGATAAAAGGTGGGAGGTGAAAAAAGGCGTAGGGTTACAAATGCGTGCGTCAATCATATTGATAATGTGTTTTTGTAGGGTGCTTTCGTCGTTTGGTAAAGCTTGACAATAAGCGGCAAATTTTTGACACAGTATAAATGGTGCCATTACATGAAGTTGAAAAGCATTTTCTACTTGGTCTATTGATGCATTGGAAAAAGTGTCATACATAAAGGTTGATGCGTTGTTAATAATCGCGTCAAGCCTGCCTTGTTTTTCTAACACATCCCCCACAAGGGTATTGCAAAAGGTGTTGTCTAAAAGGTTGCCTTGATATGTGCATATACGAATGTCTTTATTGGCTTGAATGATTTCTTGAACGCTTTCTTCCATTTCACTGCGAGATATGTTGTAATGCAAGGCTAGATCATAGCCTTTTTTTGCAACAGCGAAAGCAATTGCTTTGCCAATTCTTTTTGCTGCACCAGTAATGAGGATAACGGGGCGTTTGTTCATGAGTATTCCTATACGTGATGACATAATTTTATGGCAAAACTTTGCAAGATGCAACAAGCACTTCTTAAGGGGTGTGGGCAAGAATGGCTTTATGTTGACGAATTAACACAATATTAACACTTTTACTTTAATGTTAATGTATATAAATTCAAGGTGTTTTCAGCTGTATGTATAAAATATTACAAAAAGTTTTGTGTGGTGCGTTATTGATTAGCACGGGTTATGCAAACCAACTTTCATTTCAAGAACAATTTCCAGCACCGCCTGCACGTACTTGCAACACTGATACCGCAATTGCGTGTGTTCCAGTTCAAGTTGATAAAAACACCAAAAGGTGTGAAGTGCAATTTCTTGGCGAATTCCTTTTAAGTGAACCTTATGTGGTGCCAAATAATCAAGTTGATTATAGTGCCTCTTATTCCTCAAGGATTAATGGTAGAGACTTTAATGTTAGGTGTTGGAGGCCTTCCAATATGGATGCGGCCCAAACAATTTTAAGACGTAAAATTGGTATGTTGCCCAAAAAATTTGATGCATGCAACGATGACGCAATAGAGGCTAGAAAAATTGGACACAAATATAGAATTGAAAATTATAACGGTGAAGTGATTAAAAATGCGAATGGTTCACCAAGCCCGATTGATATTGATGCAAATGACATGGAAGAAGTGCGTAACACTGACCCGAGTGCGCCACTTTGTGTAAAAGCAATAGGTGCTAACGCTGCTCAAACACATTTACGTATCCTTAATATGCTTAAAATCAGCTTTAGATTAGTGGAACCAGTAAGAATGAGTGCATCTGCCTCTGCGGCGGTTCCATTACCTGATGCTGCTCAACAAAGATCTGATGAAGCTACAATTCAGACATTTCAACATCTATGTGGTGACCATTCAAAACCATGCAAAATACAAGATGGTGAATGTTTCGTTACAAAGGATATTAAAATTCCTTTGTCTGATAAAAGGGTTGTTAGTGGTGATAAATATAAAACACCAAATGGCAAAAAGTATGGATGCATATCAAAAGACGACTTAAAGAAGATTATTGAAAAATCCAGCGCCACAAAAACAAAAAAAACGCCAGCATCTGTTAATGGCTTAGTTTTAAGTGACTAATCTTGTTGTTGTGTTATTAAGAGAATGTGCGTTAGGAATGCTTCTTAACGCCCATTTTTTTAAGCGCGCAATCACCTATGCTGCATTTAATTCATCAAGTCGTGTTTGGTAATTGTTAATACAATCTGCAAGTTCTTGCTTGTATTGTTCAATAAATGTATTCATATCAGCTGTGGCAGCTGCATCTTGTGCTGGAGTTAAGGAAAACGATTTGAAATAGGCTAAGTTTTCGTTGCAAAAATTGTCAGGAATTTCATATATTCTTCCAAACCTGAATCTTTCAATACCTCCGTAAGGTTGGTTAACACCTTGTTTTGGCACAAATAAACCGGGGCCTTGTATTTGACCCATCGCAAAACGTGGTGCAACAGTGATATGTGCAGGATTAGCTTGTTGTATAAGGTCAAGTGCTTCAGTCTTATACTGGATCGTATCTGTGTAGTGTGCACGTTGTGTTTCAGTTGCATTAAAGTCAGCACTAAAAGCAATACTGATTAAGGCGAAGCAGGTAGCGATTATTTTTGAAAGATTTAAATTCATAGTGTGAACCCCTTTGTTTTAAAAGATAGTATAATATTTTTATAATTATAATGGATTGTTTGATTTAATCAATCTTTATTTTGTGCATTATTTATTTATATTAAGTAAAATTTATTTAAAATATGATTTAATGGTTTTTCAACGTTCTACAAGTCAGATCATTCAAATCATTAAGATGTTGTTGATTTCTTAAGGAATTAGCCACTATCATAAATGAGTGAGTAATTTTAAACAAAGTATGTGTGTTCAGTTATGTTGGAAATTAAATCAATCAAACCACAAATGATTAAAACAACATTACCAATTAAAAAGAAAAAAGCAGCTAGCGAACACTTTTTGCATGAAGATGACACGCAAGTTGACCAGTTTTCATCTGCTGCAAAAATGGCCTTAACTTCACTGAGTATAGATCCATTATTTGCCCAGCTCAATGACCAAGGTGATAGACAACGTGCCGTTATGGCTGGTCTGCAATTATTAGATGAATTAGATAAATTACGCGCAATGCTTTTAAATGGCCAGGCACAAAATCAAACGATTTTAACATTAGAACAAATCAAAACCCAAGTTGAACAATTAAGCAGCATCCACCCCGACCCACAAATGCAACACATCCTACTGGAAATTGAAACAAGAGCTGTGGTCGAACTTGCAAAACTGGGTCGTTAGGATTCATCCATTGTAGAGCTATTAGTTTTTTTGCTTTGTAGATAATTTAAGCACAACACGCGCAAATGGCTTGCAAGGTTTGTATTCTTTCTATGACAGTCTTCATAAGTGATAAGACCTTGTAGGGAAAGTGATCTTTCCCTGGCGATGACTTGCAGAACTTGCCAAAATTCATTTTCCAACTTGATGCTGGTGGCATGACCTGATAAACAAAATGATTTTTTATAAAGCATAATTGTGACAAGATTTTTTCACTGGAAGGATCTTAAACGAGTGTATAGAAAAGACGAAGTCATGCATAGAGGAAAGTATAGGGGCTGGGAACAGACGTCTTTTTTAAACATGTGTCGCATGCCATGCGTGGGCGCAATACTATTTTATACTCCCTCAGGGAAAATCCCATATTGCAAGAACAGGCTAAAGAACAAAATGAGTTCATTTTTTTTCATCACCCATTCAAGTGTGATTGAAATCTTTAAAATAATATTAAAACGTGCTTATAGTGTTTTTAAAAATAAATTATTTACCACAAACAAGTGTTTTTCTCAAGGTTGAAAAAACAATGCGTTTTCAACCAATGCGTTTTATTGAAAAAAATTTAAAAAACAAAGCAATTAAAAACTAACAACATCAAAATTATAAAAATAAAACTTCTTAAAATGATTTTTTAATAAAATTTAATTACGTTTTTCCGATTTTTAAACCTACAGTTGAAAAATTAAAAAAAATGCAACTTAACTTTTCCTTAAAAATCATGCATTTTATCGTTAATGACTGACTCAAGAAACGGACAAAAGAAAATGAGCTACCCACAAGTTATAGTTTCAAAAGTACCACGCCCATCACGTAACTTTCAAATCAGTATGCTAAAGGCATTGCAGGAAAGGTTTCAACAAATCATACAATTACCCTATCGCGCAGGAAAGCAATCTGGGCAACACCTTCAACTTTCCAAACAATTACTCATTGATATCCGACATGTCATTTTATATCACACATTTGACTATGATATCAAAAAACAACTCATGCAAAACACAAATTCTATTATTGCTTACATTCAAGCATTTATGCAAAGTATTGCACTCAAAAACCAATACTACAAGCATGCACACATGAAAGAGGTCAGAGAAATTGGCTATTAAAAATGAGTGTCGCTGTGACTTTTTAAAGATTGGAAGCGCATAAGTGGTTTGTGACAAATGCATACGAAGAGCAAACCCTCAATCCTTCCTCAGATATGCCAGGCTCAAGCAAGATATAATGAAAATAAAAAGAACTTGATTACAAAGCCGGCATCTCCTGCTGTTTCCTTAGCAAACAAAAACAATAAAATTTAGGAACAGCAGGACTTTTTCAATAAGATAAAATTTATTTTTCTTACTTCATCTAACCAACACTTGGGCGTACAGGTTTTGCATTCATTAATTTATCTCTCGCAAGTAGAATTTGTGCTCTTAAATAGTGAGGCACGTAATCCTTCCATTGTGGCAAAGTCAAAGCCCCACCAAAATCACTCAGTACCGTAATCAGTTCACCGTCTTTGTAAAACGAAACAGAGTTTGGAAGCTTCACAATTGTATGTGAACCTTTTCCATCACGCGTTTCGCATCCCATGGCAATATAATAGGCAATCAAATCATCTCGCTCAAATTTCCAAGTATTTGTTACTATTGCATCTTCAACTTTTAAGGCTTTTTTGCCTTTTAATTGAAATAAACTTTGGACAGTAGCATCCTGTGCAGATTCTGGGAGAATGGTTTGAGCTGGCGCAGTTTCAGCAGACTGATATGCCTCAAGTTCTGTAGCGCTCATTTTCCCATCCTGATCGCGTTCTGCTTCTATATCTGTTTTAGCTTGGCGTTCTGCTTGCGCGGCTTCGTGACGTGCCAATCTTTCAAGTTTTTCTTGCTCGGCAGACGCTTGCATTATAGATGCATCATCTATTAAATGACTTGCAGCCTGGGCAGCGTTATTACGTTGCTGTTTTTTCTTTGTCATTTTTTGTTCACGCAAAGTTTCAGCTTGGTCCTTATGAGCTTTCTCTTGTGCTGTTTCATTAGCACTTGTTGTTAAGTGGTCATGAATTTCAGTTACAATTTCATTGCGTGTCTTTTTAGACTTTTGTTTGGATGCTGTTTTTTTCTTTTCTTCATTTTCAAGTACGATTAACTCGTCGAAATTTCCTTGTATACAACTTGCAAATGCTGATAGGTAACGTGTTAAGATGCTAAATTCTTCCCCAATTTCATTACAAACGAGTTTAAAAGCAGCAATGCGTGCGAGCGCCCCTTCAACATCACCCGTTTGTAAAAAAATTAAAGGATGCTCAACAAAAACCTCATGCAAACATTTTGCATGATCAATACTTTTATAAGCTTTATAAGCGTGTGTAAGTTTTTCAGTCAATGATATTTCTGTGCTTTTAACAATCTGATTCTCATCTTTCCGACTCATTTCAAATAATCGATTCTCGAAAGTGATAATTTCCGTCGATAAATTTTCTAGAGCCGTCTTGTTCTTTTTATTTTTGGATAGCCACAAGTGTATTGAAGTAAAGAGTCTATCCCCTTCAGTTACAAATTCAGTTCTTCTATTTTTAGTATGAATAGCAGCATGGTTTAACGCATTTTTTCTAATTTTCAGATATTCCTCTTTTCCTTTTCTTCCCGGAATTCTTTCAGCTTCTTTCATTCTTGTCCAATTTTGAATCATCCTTAGAATTTCCGTGTTATCTGTATTTAATTGATTGCTGTCAACTAGACTCTTGTAAATAGATTGGATTTTAGATAGTAATTTTTTATTTTCATGGGTTGAATTAGTATTCCATAGTGTCTTATATAATAAAATATTCTCAACTAATAAAGTGTTTTTTGTGTAAGTTGTCTTAAATTTAGTCTCATTAGAATTGATGGTCTTTTCTAAATTGTCACACTTAATTTCATTTTGTAGGGCCCTTAGTTGCTTCATTCTGTCTAATGAAGACTCACCAAACATTATTGCGGCTTTTATATATTTTATAAATGCATCTTGTGGGGCATGGATAGCAGCTAAATCATTTCCATAAATGTTCATTGAAAAAAAGTCTAGGCAGTATAAATGTGCCTCGAATTCATGTGTAGGAATTGTATTTGGTGCAAACAATCTGAAATATTTTCTAAAGTTTTCAATTAAAGTGATTAAATATTCACCAGACTGAGATTTGTCAGGGCTTTGATTATGCATTTCGCGAAGAGATAATACCTGCATTTCAATATTTTGAAACCAGAACTGTTCGATCTCTTGTGCAGAAACGAGTTGAGGCATTACAAAGGAATTACTACATATTTTCAAAATTTTATCTACTTGATGGCTACTATATAAATCAAAAAGATTTTTTACAAACTCTGTCATTTGCCGTGTTGATGAAAAGGATATTTCTCTTGTCGAAGGTAAGTTTGCTTCTAGGCCGCAGTATATTCGAACTCTGTTAGGGGCTGTACTTGAATAGCCATAAGGTGTAGCAATGACTTGAGGTGTATTCGTAATTCCCTCAACCTTTCGCATATCTTCACTCATTTCAATAACCGGTAATGGTGTTTCATTTTGGTCTACTGTCAGTGCAAAACTATTACTAGTGCTTAATGCTGCGCAAGTGCATAAAATTAAAGACAATCTATTCATTAAAAGACTCTATGTTGAAGGTTTTTATTCATTATTATGTATACAAAATCTAAAAAGGATATACAAGATTTATTATTTGTTTTATCATATACAATTAAGAATGATTCATCATTTTTTCAAACCAAGTGGCAGCTTGTGTAGATTTATGCTGTAAGATTCGCTATAATTTGTCAAAATGCATCCTCCTTAGTGGTGTCGCCTTCAATAAAATATTTTTAAATTAGTCAAACAGGTCACTCTTTTATGTCAAAATTATCTTTTCTCTTTGGTCGGAAAACAAAAACAACTGAACAAAAGCCTGAGCCAAGGCTTTCAAACCAAATGCCATATCAAACACATGATCATGAGATGAGGCAAAACCCACAACGTTCCCATAGGTTTGACCCCACACCTTATGATGATGACCCGCAAGTGCAAAGAACTGCACCTTATTTAAGGTCGCCTACCTTAGAGCAAAATAACCCATCTTTCTCTCAGCCAGACTATGGCATGAACAGGAGGGGAGGTGAAGAATATCAACCACAAGAAGCATACCCTGCGCAGCCACCAAGGATGCAGTCCAACAGGCCCACAAGATCTCAACCCGCATCCCAAACATATGATTTATTTGAAGACTTGTCTTTTGTGCAAACACAAGATGTTGTGGATGAATTACCATATAATAATGACTTTGAATTTAATTACACCCCGCGATCAAGGGACGAAATGTATGAAGCAACGCAGCATCCTGCGCCTCAGCCAATGGGACAGCAAGTCTCGGGTGGGGGCAATAGGCCATATCCTCCTCAACCACAGTTTAGTCATGCATCTTATGACCCAAGAATGGGGGGAGGGCAACATTCCCATCCGCATCCGGCTTCGCCTCAGCAAATGTATCAAGACTCTCGTTATCAAGAGCCTTACCCTCATGACCCGCGCATGCATGGTAGTTCAGCATATTCACAACAGCCTCAAGGGCTGAATGCACACTATCCCCAGTCTATTGAGCATCCCCAGCAACGCCCTTACTACCCTAATCATTTCCCAAATGACGAAACGTTTGAGCAAGCCCAGTATCATGAGGAAAGCGAGCCGTATGGTTATGCGTCACCTCAAGAAATGCAAGATCAAAGAAATTTTACACAAGCAAGCCAACCTCAGCAACATCAAAGTGCTCCCCCAGCTCAACGTTCCCCCTTACACAGTGTAACCTCACGGTTTATGCGCGAAGAGGAAACAGCTGAACAAGAGGCGGCTTTTCAACCTCAACAACGATATTATCAAGATAATGTAGGCAAACCTCCACTTGACAAACACCCCCAAGAAGAGAAATTTAAAGCTTCGCTAAAATTGGTGATTTCAATTACAGGGCTTGTTTTAGTGACAGGTGTCGTATGGGGAGCCTATAAATGGTTTTCACAAACCACTTCACAAGGTCCTGTTTTAATTACGGCACCTAGCACCCCGTTAAAAGCACGACCAGATACCCCAGGTGGAACAAGTTTTCCTTATCAAGACAAATTGGTCTATGACAGATTATTGCCGCAAACCCATGAAAAAGGTGAGGACGTTGAAAAGTTATTGCCAGACCCTGAAATTCAAGTGGTTGAGCCTCCTGTCTATGAAGAAGTTGTACCTGTACAAGTACCTGTGCCAGTGCAAGTCGCTGAATCCACAACACCGCTACCACAACACCAACCTTTGCAGCCCCAACAAGCGACACAAAACCCTGCTGCGATTGCCATTGATGCGCAAAATCAAGAGCTCCCTACCAAGATACCGCAGCCGGTTGCCCAAACTCAACCAAACGAAATAGTCGCAGCACCTTTGCAACCTAGTGTTCGTGCAGAGGTTGCGACACAAAGTTCTCAAGTGCTCCCTGTTCAAGTGCAAGAAGGCAACTATATGGTCTTATTGGGTACACTGCCTTCAAAAGAAAAAGCCACGACTGAAAAGCAACGCTTACAAAAAAAGTTTAAAAAGCACCTCAACACTAATGTTTTGGTAAAGTCAACAACCTTATCAAATGGTAAGACAGCTTATAAACTTGTGGCACGCCAATCATTTCCTTCAAAAGAAGCTGCTGATTCCTTTTGCAAAAAACTAGATGGAACGTCTTGTCGTTCGATTAAAGAATAACGGCTTTCAACTGTTAAGTGAACCTGCCCTGCTGTAGACGGTTGACTTAACACACCTCTTCAATGATGCCACTATCAACCCATAGCAATATTTTGCGAATTGGTTTTGTTTTTATACCACTCAGTGCCATTGCATATTTTTCAAGCTGCTGATAGTACTTTGTAAAGGTGGTTTTTGTGGTAAGGCCTCGTTTTCCCGTTTTAAAGTCGATAATAATAAGAGAAGCGGGTGTTTCCACGCAATAATCTAAACGGATTAAGTTTCCCATATGTGAAAGGCTCATTTCACAAACGCTGGTGGCGGTGCTTTCATTTTTTAATTGCGCAAAGAAAGATTGGCAAGTGGGGTGGTGCCACACATCTAACACACGCGCAATATCAATATGGGTCAAACCTAGTTTCTTACCTTTGTCCGTTAGCAAAGTTTTAAAAGTCACTTGGTTTGTTATGACGTGAGACAAGCGTTCACACACTTCAAAAAGAGCATGAATCATTTCACCTCGTTTTGCAAGTATGGATGCAGACATTCCGTCTTCATGTGAAATTTCAGCTAGATTAAGCGAAGTCAATGTTGATGTATAGTCTTTTTTTAAAGATATTTTTATTTGTGTTAGCGGTGAAGGAACATGAGTCATTGCATCCTTAAAAAGTTTTAATTCTTTAGCTATATTGGTGGGCTTCTCATTTAAAGGCGTTGAAATAATTAGTTTTTCATCTGCTTGTTGTTGACGTATTTCATGAAAAGATGTGGAGGGGAGATCTTTTAATGAAGCTGTTATTCCCTTTGCCCAATCACCTTGACCAATGACCCACAGTCCATCACGTGCACGTGTTAAGGCCACATATAAAAGTCTGTTGCGCTCCTCTTGGGCACTATCTTTAATGTCTTGCGTTAACAATGCTAAAGAGGGGTGTTTTAGATTAGCTAAGGGTCTTAAACAAAAAACGGGGTGAGTCATATGGTCTGGCAATGTTAAGTTTTTTGGCCAAATGATTTTATCTTGGGTAAGTGTTTGCACACTTTTTCTGTCTATAAGCAATACACAAGGGGCTTCAAGGCCTTTAGACCCATGAATAGTCATTAAACGAACACCTGTTGGTTTGGTGTTTTCTCGCTTTAAAAGCGGCAAAGATTCCTCTAAGCTTTCTAACATGGCTGACAAAGTTGGGCATTGTTGTTGTCGTTCGTGCACTAAGGTCAGTATGGCGTCAACAATGATTTTAGCATCCCTACCAAGGCGTTCTTGCATATGGTGTAGTTGTGCGCGTGTAATGTGTGACAACAGATGATACGGTGTTTCATAATCTACAAGTTTAAGCCACGTTTTGAGGGTTGTCACACAGTCTTGAAATAGAGTTGCGTTTGGCGATTGTTCACCTTGGGCATGTTGTTGCAGCGCCCCCCATAAAGATGTCGTGCGATTAGCCCCAATTTCAAGTAACAGCTCTTCAGTAAGACCTTTCCCCTTATTAATAAATGGGCTTTTAAGCAGATGGCATAACGACCAGTCATCAGACGGTAATGACAAAAATTTAAGAATAGCCATCAAGTCAGCCACAATTAAATTGCTATCAAGTTTTAATTGGTCTATGCCTTCTGTTGGGATATGAAGACGGTTTAAGGCTTTTATAATTAAAGGGGCAAGGGCACCTCTTGAACGTAACAAAATCAAAATATCTTGCGGTTGAACGGGTTGATTTGTTGAAGGTGAAACCCAAGTAGATGCCAAAAGTTCTTGAACACGCAAAGCAACACTAGTGGCTAGTTTTTGATCACCACTTTGTTTGATGGTGTAATGGGTCATAATATCCCACAAAAAAGAAGTCTGCTGAAGATTATCATCCATTAAATCATCTGGCGAGGGTTCAGCTTTATCAGTGAGCGTGCTTTGTTGGTCATCATCAGTGAGCGTGTCGCATTCAACCCACCCATTATCTGTACGGTGTGCACTATGGTTCACTTGTGGCATACCCATTTTAAAAATAGTGTCATGGTCTGATGCTGAGGAAGATTTAATGGAAGAATTAAACACCTGGTCAACAACACTTAAAATTTGTTTTGTCGTTCTGTATGATTTATCTAATGTAATTGAGGTGAATTCGTGATTGCGTTCAATTAATAAGGCACGCAACTTATCTTCCATCAGCTCAAAAATTTCAGGTGCTGCCCCCTGAAACCCATAAATAGATTGTTTAAGGTCACCCACAACAAACAAAGAACGGTGAGGGGTGTCCCACGAAATGAAGAGTTGTACAAGCTGATAAATAAATTGCCACTGTTCAAGGCTATTGTCTTGTGCTTCATCAACTAATATGTGTTCAATAATATAATCTAATCGCTGATGGATATATGAAAGATCCAAGTCGTCAGACAATAACGCTAAGCCATGTAAAATTAAGTCATGATAATCCAATAAATTAAGTGTGGTTTTTTGAGTGGTGTAATGTTCTAAGACTGCTTGAACAATTGTCCAAAACTGACCATTGTGAGCAATCCAATTTTTAAGTAGTTCTAATTGCTTTGCTTGATAAAGGCAATTGGCATGGTGGATAAGGTCTTGTGCTATATCGGGGTGTTTTTTTTGAAAGGCTGCGCTTAGTAAACGGCTATATAGCGTTCCATCTTTTTTGGTAATGGCTTTAAAAAAGGCCTCATCACCCGCACTTAATGCCTTGGCAAGCTCTTCTTCCTTTTGTGCATCAAACGACCTTAAGGTGTGTATACAGCTTTGCCTATAGGCCTCATCAACATTGAAAGCACTATAGGAAAGGGCGCCTTCTTCATCTGCTATCAGGTTTGCCTCAAGCATTTCTTCATAGGCTTTAGCTGTTGGAACAATACGCGCTAAGCTTCTGACTTTGTGCCAATTTTGAAAGGTTTGGATAAGGGTATCTTTAAAAACACCCTCACCATATTGCAACGAAAGACACGCAATAGCTTCAACGCAGTCTTGCTTTGTTGTATCTAGCAACACCTCATTAAGGGCTTGCGTTAACATTTGCTGGGTTTGTTGTTCGTCTAAGACTTTAAAAAAGGGGGTAAGCCTTGCCTCGAAAGGGAAGCGCTGTAACAGCCCTTGGCAAAAGGCATGCAGTGTCATAATTTTTAAAGATTCGGGGGATTCCAACAATTCTTCTAAAATAGTTGCTGCGCGTTTGCTATGTTGACTGTGCGACCTTGCTTCATGTTCAAGGCGTAGCACCAAGCGTTCATGCATTTCAAAGGCTGCAGCTTTTGTAAACGTTAAGCAAATGATATGTGATAAAGGTGTGCCTTGCGCCAATATATTAAACAAGCGGTCAATTAAAACTTTGGTTTTACCTGTTCCAGCAGAAGCTGATACCCAAACAGAAGTAGAGGGGTCACTTGCAATACGCTGAGCTTGGCTAGTATCTTGTGTCATTCATCACATAAGAAGTTGATAAGGAATCTGTGCCCTACACTACCACAGGTACGGCAATAAGCTAAAGTAAAACTTCATTAGCAAGAGACAATATAATTTTTGGAAATGGTGGTCACAACAGGGATTGAACCTGTGACCCCTACGATGTCAACGTAGTGCTCTACCGCTGAGCTATGTGACCATTAAAATATAAACTATTTTTAGCAGACAAAGTTTGAAAACACAAGACAAATATGAAGGCTATCACAACAAAAAATAATTCAACCTTAAAAAATTTGTTATTTTCTTCGGACTTTCGGTTGCGAAAATCATATTTTACTTTTTATATTTAATTGTCTATAAAACTGGGACAACCCCACTTTGGGGAGGCTGCAGGACCCCAATAACTCAATTAATCTTCGACATTTACAATTTCATGCATGTCAATTTCATAGTGTTGTCTGCAATAATCACAGTCAATCTCTATTTTGCTATCAATACTCATATCAGCAATATCAGTAGGGTTAAATTGGCCTAAAATGTGAACCAGTTGCGGCCTTGAACATGTGCATTCATACTTTAAGTGTTGTGGGGCATAAATGTGAATTTCGTATTCGTGAAATAAACGGTGCAACAATTGGTCGCATGACAATAAAGGTGATAGCAGTTCATCTGCTTTTATTGTTTCTAAAAAGACATTAAAGGTGTTCCAGTGATCTTCTCGTTCTTGGGTAGATATAAAATTATTTTCATCATTTTGAAAAGCAGGTAGTTTTTGAACCAAAATACCTGCCGCTTGAAAATATGCACGGTTATGAAGTGGCGTATTCGACTTAAGGTCTATAATATGCGTGCTAGATGTCTCAGCGCAAGGTGCAATAGGTTCATTGGTTAAAACAGCTGTCTTGAAACTGGTTGGAATCTGCACGGATTGGTCAAAATAATGCACAAGGCATTCTGACACGGTATTCCCTTCAAGGCCAATAATGGCTTGTTGGATTTCGTGCATGTGTTCAAACTGGGTTGTGAGAACAAATTGCCCCTTTTGCAGTAATGCTTTAAACAATTCATCTTTAGGGGTGTCTAAAAGAATTTTGATTAGTTCTTCTTCATTAAACTTTGCACAACCTCGCATACTCCCACTTTGAGAAAGTTCCACGACAATAAGGGAAATATGTTCAGCCCCAGTAATTTGTAAGGTAACCGTTCCTTTTGATTTAAAGTCAGGAATTAAGGTGGCGCCAAATAAAGCAAGTTCAGCCATAATTTCTTGTATGAAAGGCACATGAGCATACACTTGCACCATTTGCAAAAACTCTGAACCTAAACGCACTATTTTTCCACGTGCTGTTCCTTTGTCTAGTAAAAAGGGGTAGACGTATCCGTTGGCGCTTGTATGATTTGTTGTAATATTTAAATCAGATGAGATGGAATCAGACATACTTTTTAAAGCTTTCGATAAATGAATATGTTGATGTTAATCTGCAAAAAACTTTTTGTAAATAAAAAGAAAAATAGGAATCAACACAGACCCTAATAAAGCAAGTCGCAAAAAGATAACTTTAAAAGGGGGGTGGTTAGTATTGGCACACTTCTTAACCAACTCTTTTTTTTGTATGAAATAATAGTCTTTTTGATTCATCGCAAAATCCTTGTGCCTTTATCTAAAAGGGGGCTCATCAAACCCACGAAGCTTTCTAGAGTGTAATTGCTCTAAGCCATCTTCACGTAGCAAGCGAACGGTTTCAAGGCCAATTTGTAAGTGTTGTTCGATACGTTGCTTATAAAATGTATTAGCGATACCTTGTAGTTTTATTTCCCCATGGATTGGTTTGTCTGATACGCAAAGCAGTGTTCCATAAGGTACCCTAAAGCGAAACCCATTGGCTGTTACAGTGGCAGATTCCATGTCTACGGCAATAGCACGGCTTTGGTTAAATCTTTCATACAGTTCACGTGACTGCAGTTCCCAGTTGCGGTTATCTGTAGTTAATACGGTTCCAGTTCGCATACGAAGTTTGACTTCATCTGGGCTTTCTTTTGTGATATTAAAAACAGCTTCTTGCAATGCAACTTGTATTTCTGCAAGCGGTGGGACAGGAATCCATGCGGGAAGGTCGTCATTTAAAACATGGTCTTCTCGTACATACCCATGTGCCAAAACATAGTCACCCAATTTTTGTGTAGAACGAAGCCCTGCGCAGTGCCCTAACATCAACCAACAATTAGGGCGAAGAACAGCTAAATGGTCAGTGATTGTTTTCGCATTACTTGGCCCAACACCAATATTAATAAAGGTAATGCCTTGTCCATCTGCGCGTTTTAGGTGATAAGCTGGCATTTGCGGTAAGTGCTTTGGGTGTTTGATATTCTCTTCCATATCGTCACTTTTATAAATATGCATTCCACCAGGGCCCACTAATTCGCAATATTCATTGTCTTCATTTTGTATGCTTTCAATAACATCTTTAAACATGGTTTCTACTTTTGAAAGA
>CAYZJC010000020.1:0-17288 GCA_964478775.1 uncultured Verrucomicrobiales bacterium
AGCTAAAATGCCCATGTCTAGTAAAAAGAGGACCAGAACCCCCTTAAATGGAGCGATAAAGAAGGGGGCAATGGGCTCTATGCCTTTTGTCCCACTAATGAAACCTATGCATAAACCGCCGAGTAAAAGCAAAATACTTTTCCCCATGATAATGCTTTTGATTCGATACCAAAGTAGTTTGGGTGTTAAAGAAGCATCAGATGGGTTTGTTTTAGATTGTGCGAGCAATAGTCCTATAACAATACCTGGAATTTCAAGAATTGCAACAAGGGCTGTCATGAATCCGTCTGCTGTATCGCCTGCCTTTTCAACAAACACGAGTGCTGCCATGAAGGTGACAACTGAAACAGAGCCGTAATGTGCAGCCAGTGCAGCGCCGTCTGCTCTTTCACACTTTCCAAGGTGTACAGCCATGTGATATGCGATAAGTGGGAGTATGCACCCTAACGCTAAAGCTGTGAGTACGGGTAAAATCACAGCGTCAAATGAAGCGTCTCGTAAGTTAGCCCCCCCTTTAAATCCTAATGAGAGAAGGAGATAATAGGATAACACCGCATAAGCACCGTCAGGCAGTTTTAAATCGCTTTTAAATCGTACCGCTATTAGCCCTAGCACAAAGGCTAATACCATTGGGGAAAATAAGTTATCACGTATTAAGTCGAGAGATGCGAATGACAACATTTATTTATGTCCTTATTTGCTGTAAAGATTGAAAATCATAACATGAATGATTATAGATTGATACGGCTATAAGCTGGACCTTCCCATGCTTAAAAACTTTTCACGTCTGTGTTCTAAGATTTCATGTGCAGGTAGTTTACACAATGGAGCAAGCGCTGTTTCGATTGCATCTGAGACGTGTCGTATAATTGTTTGGGTGTGGCGATGAGCCCCTCCAATGGGTTCAGCAATGATTTTATCTATGATGCCGAGTTGATGAAGGTCTTGTGCTGTTAGTTTTTGAGCCTCTGCTGCGTCTGGTGCTTTTGTAGCGCTGCGCCACAGAATTGAGGCACACCCCTCAGGTGAAATCACCGAATAAACTGCATGTTCTAGCATCAAGACTGTATTGGCTGCTGCAATAGCAATCGCACCGCCAGACCCACCTTCACCAATCACAACACTGACTATAGGAACTTTGACATCTAAGCATACCTGAATGCTGGAAGCAATCGCTTCTGCTTGGCCGCGTTCTTCAGCTTCGATACCTGGAAATGCCCCTGATGTGTCAACGAAAGTGACAATTGGGAGGTTAAATCTGTCAGCTAATTTCATTAAGCGTTGTGCTTTTCTATAGCCTTCAGGTTTTGGCATGCCAAAGTTATGTTTTAAGCGTGTTTCTGTGTCATGGCCTTTTTGTTGGCCCAACACAAGGACTGATCTACCATGAATTTTGCCAAGCCCCGCAACAATAGCAAGGTCTTCACCAAATACACGGTCACCTGCAAGCGGCATGAAATCTTCTACTAATACTGACAAGTAATCAAGAAACTTTGGCCTGTCTGGGTGGCGAGCAACTTGCACTTTTTGCCAAGGCGTTAATTGTTGATATGTTTGACGTAACATTTTGTCTGCTTTGTTTTGCAAGTGTGCGACTTCATCAGCAATGTTTAAATCTTTGCTGGAAAGGTGGCGCAATTCTTCAATCTTGCTCTCTAAGTCTGCGATGGGCTTTTCAAAATCTAAAAACTTTGTCATTTTTCCTATTACTTAAATTATAGTACTTGTGTGATGACAGAAAAATATCTCTATAGTCTCACACGTTTCTTAGTTACGTTAATGCTTGTAAGATAGCTCAATTTAAAAACTTTTTCAATTTTTTCAGTTAAACATCTTAATATATGCACCTTATTATTAAATTGTGCTGTTAAAATGGAGAATCATTCAACTTAGGATGTCAGTCGTTTAAAATGCATATCCATTGCGTTTTGTGTGTTGTTAAGAAGATTGTAGACTGTCATAGGCCCAACGCCGCCTGGTACTGGCGTGATAGCTGAGACCTTATTTTTGACAGCTTCAAAATTAACATCACCTAGCAAGATATTTTCTTTTTTTGTAATTCCGACATCTATAACGCAAGCTCCGTCCCTAATAAAGGTATCGTCAATCATTTGAGGGTGACCACAGGCAACAATCAAGATGTCGGCTAGCTTTGTGTGTTGCTTTAAATCGGCTGTGTGTGAATGGCACAACGTGACAGTTGCATTTGCTTTGGTTAACATCATCGAAATGGGTGATCCTACAAGGTTAGATCTGCCAATGACGACCGCATTTAATCCAGAAATGTCTTGTTTCCATGTTTCTAGTAATTGCATGCAACCCAAAGGAGTGCATGGCGCATGCTTGGGGCTGTTTTGAAACAGCATGCCAAGGTTAGAGGAGGTGAGGCCATCAACGTCTTTACTGGGTTGAATCGCGTTTAATACCTCGGGTTTTGAAAAATTAAAGGGTAGGGGGAGTTGAACCAAAATACCGTCTACATCAGGGTCTTTATTAAGCTGATGGATTCTTTGCATGACAGCATCTTGAGAGGTGTGGGTGTCAAAGTAATGAATTTGTGATGTCATGCCAATTTCATTTGCTCTTCTTGCCTTCATTTTAACATAGATGTGGCTTGCGGGATCATCTCCAATAATTAAGACATGTAGAGAAGGTGAGCGCCCGTAGAGTGTTTTGTTTATTCTGCAGCGTTCTAATAGAGGGGGTGTGAGTTGTTCGCTTAATTTTTTCCCTGAAAGTATCATCATATGCTTCACATTATCCTTTATAGTTTACGCTATATTAAATGATTTTAAACGCCAGCAAAAGCTCAAAAGTTTCCATTAAAGAAATTTATTATTGTTTGAATTGTGTTTCAATTATCACGAAATGTGTTTTTGAAATTAATATTCGAAATAAAATTGCAAAAAAATAGTAACGATGTTTTATGTTGTATTTTATGTTGTTGTAAGTTGGTAGTTTTTAATAAATATATAAAAAATGGCTTAGTGTGTAATATTTTATTGTGTGGAAGGGCTGTGTGGTTTGTATAATGTGGTGTTAGCGTGAAATTGTATTGTATAAAAAATGATGTTGTATAAAAACAACACATGATTTTTTGAGAAAATGGGGAAATAAAAATGGTGCCGTAGGGGGGAATCGAACCCTCGACCTCACCCTTACCAAGGGTGTGCTCTACCACTGAGCCACTACGGCATTACCAAATTAAAACCATATTTGCACAAATGTTTCAGTTATTGCAATAAAAAACGAGGATTGCAAACACAATTTTATTGAGATTGAGTTCGATATGCAAACCTGTCTTTATTAATAATTAATATTTTATTTATTTTTCCATAAATAATTTGTTTGACGATTGTTGTTGTGTGTATTATATTAATAATGATATTTTGTTTTTCATTTGCAGGGTGTTTCATGTCTCTGATCCGCATAACATGTATGAACTTCGTTATGATAGCCTTCGTGTTTGGGTTAGGCTCGAAAGTGCTAGCCTCACAAGTGGGGGGGCAGACTAACCTCATGCTGCCGCCAAGTGAAAACAATAAACCATTAGGTGAAGGGGCTGATAGTAAAAAAGAGGTAGGCTCTGCGTTTGCCACTTTTGCATTTGTCACTCTTCCAAAGCCAACAGGCCCGTATCTTGTTGCAACAAAATCTATCCATGTAGAAGATCCGTCACGTAAACAATCTCACGGAGAGGAAAAGCGTTCATGGATGATACAAGCCTATTTCCCAACTTATCAACCAACTAAGATTTCCCCCTTTCGTGTGCGTGGAACCTTTCCGTATGCACCTACTTTGCTCCAGGCAGGTTCGTTAAAAGGGGTGTTTGTGGAAGCTTATGCAAGCCCTTACCAAGGCACATTAAAAGATCAAAATGGGGGGTATATCCAAATGCCTGTGATGATTATTGCCCCTAGCTTGTCGTATGGCCGCTTTGATTATACCATTTTAGCAGAAGAGCTTGCGTCGTGTGGATGCGTCGTTCTTGTAACAGAAATACCTTTTGTGACGTCAATGTCGGTATTTAATGATATTCACCCTATTTTACCTTCAGGGTTTGATTTATGGAATTTTTCAAGAAACAGTCACTTTAAGCAAGATTTCACAAATAAAGTGATGGCAGATTATCAAAAAGATATAAATTGGATTATCAACAATCTAGATCAGTTGTCCCAATATCTGCAGTTTACCGTTGACCGTCAACGTGTGGTGTTGATGGGGCATGCAGAAGGCGTGCCAGCGTCGCGCAATGCGGGTTTGTATGATGATAGAATTGCTGCCTATATTGAATACTACCCACAGACAGATTTAGTTTTAAAAACTAAATTGACTGAGGAGCCTTGCGCCAAACCAGTGTTGACAATGATTGCAAAAGATGATGAAATTGGGCAAGAGAGAACTTCATTTTTTGATTTTGTACATTTTGATTTTCACAAGCCACAAGCTAAAATTTTTGAAAAGACAATGTTGGTTAATCAAGAAGTGTGGCGTGCACAAGCGCAAAAAAATGCAATTACGGACTATGGGTATTTAGGTGTAAAAGTTCCAGTAATTAATGAGAATAAACCTTTGAATGATTTTTTTAATTGGTTATTTAACTTGAATCCTTTGATTGAAAATAGGTATATTGGTGTGTCTGCAAAAGACCCAGAGGTATGGGTGAAAAGCTATCGTCAGAAAATTGTTGAATGGTTAGCTGGTTTACATATCTTATAGAATGTTGTCTATTTTGTATGATTTAAATAAATTTAATAAGGATGTAAAATTTAAATGACAGATTTTTTTATTCAAACTTTTATTACATTGTTTGTGATTATTAACCCATTTGCCGCTGTTCCTGTGTTTGTGTCAGTCACGCAAGGTGAATCTGAGGCGAACAAGAAAATTGTGGCGCGCCAGTCATGCTTGATTAGTATTTTCTTGCTGTGTCTGTTTTCATTTATTGGTGACTTCTTGTTGGATACTTTAAATATATCTGAAGGTGCCTTTAGAATTACTGGGGGGATGCTTTTGTTGATGTCTGCCGTGGAAATGGTAAGAAGCAAACCAGCGCAAGCCCTTAAAATAAAGACAGATGAGGTGTTAGACCAAAATGCAGCAGCGCAACGTTTAAGTGAAATATGTGTGTTCCCATTGTCAATTCCATTTTTGGCTGGGCCTGGTGCGTTAACTTCAGCTGTGATTTTGATGAGAAAAGCACAAAGCATTAATATTGAAGCACAAATTGGTCTTCTTCTTATATTAATTTCCATTATTACATTTTCTTATTTTTGCTTTAGAATGAGCGGCTATATCTTAAAAGTTATGGGGTTAACAGGAACAAACGTATTAACACGTGTGTTTGGAATTGTGCTTTCTGCTTTGTGTATTCAAAGCATTGTCAATGGGATTATTGCCGTATTTAAGTTATAATAACAAGTGTTTAAGTGTGATCTTAGAATTTGGTTGATGGATGATTAAAAAAACAACGATATATGTGTGTCAAGAATGTGGGGCGTCGCATTCTAAATGGCAGGGCAGGTGCGAAGCATGCGGTGCGTGGAATAAAATGACAGAAGAAGTTGTGCATCGCGCAAAAGCTCAGACTTCTGGCGCAAGTGTGCCTTCAAGTGATTTTTTTCATGACTTAGCAAGTGAAGATGAATCAGCACTTATCCCTGAAAGGTTGCAGACAAAGCTAAATGAATTTAACCGTGTGTGCGGAGGCGGGCTTGTTCGTGGTTCTGTTTTGCTTATTGGTGGGGACCCTGGTATAGGCAAGTCAACTTTGTTGTTGCAGTTAATGGCGCAATTGGGACACGAGCATTCGTGTGCGTATATTTCTGGTGAAGAAGCTGTGCAACAAATTCGTTTGCGGGCACACCGTTTGGGCCTTGAAAAATCTCCGGTGCATTTGGCTTCATCAACGTCGTTGTCACAAATACAAACGGCACTTAAGAAAATGCCAAAGGTTGATGTGGTTGTGATTGACTCTATTCAAACCATTGCAAGTGACCAAATAGAGTCTGCACCAGGCAGCGTTTCGCAAGTGCGTGCTTGTGCTTTTGAACTTATACAGCAAGCCAAGAAAAAAGGTTTTGTCCTTATTTTAGTGGGTCACGTCACCAAAGAAGGCACATTAGCAGGCCCACGTGTGTTAGAACACATGGTTGATACGGTTTTGTATTTTGAAGGTGATGGTCACCATGATTACCGTCTGCTGAGGTCAATTAAAAACCGCTTTGGGCCATCTAATGAAATTGGTGTTTTCGCCATGGAGGCACAAGGGCTTCGTGGTATAGATAACCCTTCAGCGCTTTTTTTATCGCACCATGAATCTGGGGTAAGTGGTACAGCAATTTTTGCTGCTATTGAAGGAACACGCCCCATTTTGGTTGAGGTACAAGCCTTGGTTTCAGCCTCTTCTTATTCAGCCCCTAAACGTACCACTGTGGGTTGGGATTCTAATCGATTATCAATGATTGTCGCTGTGTTAGAGTCGAGGTGCGGTGTTAGTTTCGCAGGAAAAGACATTTATTTGAATGTTGTTGGGGGAATGAAAATTTGTGAACCCGCAGCAGATTTAGCAATGGCAGCCTCCTTAATTTCAGCATTGCTTGATAAACCCATACCGTACCAAGCCATTTATTTTGGTGAAATTGGATTAACAGGCGAGATACGCGCAGTTCATCAAAGTGAACAAAGGTTTAAAGAAGCACAGAAATTAGGTTTTGAACATGCTGTGAGTGCCAGTCAGTATGTAGGGGATGATGTTCATTTTCAAAATCATGAAATCAAGTGGCTGAAGGATTTGGTGGCAGACTTTGCTGCTGACAAAGAGCTGTGAAATGATTTTTGGATTGTGAGTTAAAAAAAGCTTGTCAGAGCATATTAAATTTAATATAGTAAAAATATGGATTAAAAATGCTATAAAAACAGCAATCTAAGAGAGTAAATATCATGGACAATATGCTTTTGAACGACAGTAATTTTGAGAGTTTTCAATACAATTGTGATGTTTTAAGAAGGGTTAAGTTGTTTTTTGACTTGTTAGTTGAAGATAATAGCCAAAATTTTAACGATACATCCACGCAGTATATAGGGCAAATAGAAGCCCATTTGCAAGAGCTGATTACTAGTATCCATAAATGTAAATCTGGTATATATTAAACGATTATCCATGCAGTGTATTTTCACGTGCTCGTTCTCATATAATGCTTTACAATAAAAATTTATAATTTTATATTATTATTAATTGTTTTTATGTTTCTTTTTAATTTTGTTTATATAAAATTATTGACTCAAAACAAGCAGTAGAGATATAGATGTTGTGTTCTCCAAATTGTGTGGGCAGTGCTTGTTACTTATACGCTAGCTCAAGTGTCATGTCGTCTCTCATGTCGTCTACCTACACGTCGAGTCTTATCCTTGTAACCAAATTAAATTGACTGCACTTTAACGGCAGAAATAACGTTGTGAGGCCGTTTGGGATGTGAATGAAGTGAGAATGTATTTTAATAAAAATTTCTACAATAGGTTGAAAACCGCTTAATAATTAAACTTTGATCTTAGTGTATATTATATTATTCTTTTAGTGTAGATAATATAAGAAAAGAAAGTTTAAATTTTAAGAGAGTGATTTACCGAATTTGAAAAATTGCATTTTATTTTCCTGCAGTTATATGAAAATATATTTTTTCTTCTAGCTGTTTTATCTATAGCTTGTCACTTATAATCTGTCTATCAGTCATGTCGTGACTGTGGTGGTAACGCCTAAAGGTCGCGACCCCTTCGTGTAGTCAAGTTAAAGTTGCATAGTTATAGCTTGTAAAATGAATCAATTGATTAAATATTCTTTCAAAGAAGGTACCTCTAAAACCTTTTATTCAAGTAGGATTTGAGGACGAAGCCGACCTCGCAGGTGCCCTTGAAAATTGGTTGATAGATGTGCGCTACAGAGTAGATCAATATAAAAAAAATAACAGGAGCATGAAAATGAATAAAAAAATACACTTAAACTTACTAGTTGCTGCGTCAATTATAATGAGTCATAATTTCGCCGAATGTAAGGAATTAGATATACAAAATGCGATAAAAGATGCAAAAGAACAAAATTTAAAAACGCCTAAGCCTGACCCTGATGGCAGGGTGCAAACCTTAAATAAAAAAGGGGCAATGTCGCCAGCTTTAGATCAGATGTCTCAGGCGTTTGTTGAATTTGCAGCACAGCCAGGAAAAAAGGTGTTGGAAATTGGGGTGGGATATGGTTTGGCCTGTACGAAGGCTTTAACGCTTGGTGCGCAAGATTACACAGCTAATGACCTTGACGAAAGGCATTTAAAAATTCTGGCCCTTAGCCTTGAGAACCTTAATCCTCAGCTTTTAGCGCATGTTCATCTTTTAGCTGCGGAGTTCCCACAACACTTCCAGCAAGATAAAGATAAATATGATGGGATGTTAATCGCAAGAGTTTTCCATTTTATGAACCCTTATGAATTAAAAAGAGCGTTGGACACTGCATTTAAAATGTTAAAACCGGGTGGAAAGCTTTTTGCTGTGATGATGTCGCCATACGTAAAGGGCTTTGAGACTTTTATTCCAGAATTTGAAAAACGTGTCACGCAAGGTCATCCTAATCCTGGGTATCTTGAAAACTTACTTGATTATGCAGATTATGACTTGATTCCTAAAGCATCAATGGACAATACACCGCAAAAATTCTTCTTTTTTGATACGCGAACAGCACGTAAAGCGCTTGAAGATAGTGGCTTTATAATTGAAAAAGTTACGGAAATGCCTCTGGCTTATCCCTCACAAATTTGGCAATTAGATGGAAGAGAGAATATTGGTTTAATTGCAGTCAAACCCTTAATACCGTTAGATCAAAAAAGTGATTAGACTCTTGCAATGATAAAGAGAAGATCTTTTTCTATAGGGCTATTTCTCCCGCATGTAATGTGCGGGAGATTTTCTTGATTTTTTCCTTGAACCACCTTTGTAGATTCACAGCATAATTATAGACTCAGCCCTATTTGCTGGTATGCAGACACATCGCATGTTCCTGGCGACTCTTCTTGCCACAGTTTTGTGATTATAGAGTTTTCAGCCAGCAGGGCAAAACGTGTTGACCTCATCCCCATACCAGCAACTGAAAGATCAGTTGTAAGACCAAGTGCAGAACAAAGAGCGGCATTCCAATCTGCAATCATTAAGATTTGCCCTGTATTGCCCAATGAATTTGACCAATGGTGCACGACAAATGGGTCGCACACACAAAGGCAGGCAATGGTGTCAATCTGTTTTTCTTCCTTTAGCTTGGCAGCATTTTCAATAAATTTAGGGAGGTGAATATTCGTACAGATGGGGGTAAAAGCACCTGGCATACCTAATAACAGGACGCGTTTGCTGTCAAAAAGGCGCCTTGTTGAGTAAGACTCTTTAGTGTCTCCATTGATCGTAATAATGGTAAGATCAGGAATGGTTGTGTTTAAGCAGCTTGTCATCTTTATTTCTTTTCATGTAGATAAATTAAGTGATTTTGTATCTCTTATTCTGTATCAGCGGCCCCTATTTGTGCAACCCTTAAAATGTTGGTTCCCCCAGCTTCACCAAAGGGAACACCTGCTGTTACAATAATATGCTGTCCATTTTTGGCAAGTCCTTCAGCTTTGGCTGTCATGCAAGCTAGTGACACCATATGTGAAAAGCTATAAACATGCCCCACAAGTGTTGCATGCGCACCCCATACTAAGGTCATACGCCTTACAGTTGAAACATTTGGGGTCAGTGAGAGGATAGGCGACAAGGGTCTTTCTCTTGCAACGCGCAAGGTTGTAAAACCGCGTTCTGAAAAGGTTACAATGCATTGAATAGGAATTGTTTTTGAAACCATGTGTGCGGCTGCTGCGATAGAATCTGTGATTGTTTGCGGACGCAGAGTAATTTCAGCTTGTCTTTGTTCTCTGTAGGTAGGATCGGCTTCCGTTCGTCTTATAATCCTGTCCATGATTTTCACCGCCTCAAAGGGAAATTGGCCTGAGGCAGATTCTGCTGACAACATCACAGCATCGACTGCATCATAGACAGCTGTAGCGACATCAGAAGCCTCGGCGCGCGTAGGGGTGGGGCAATTAATCATAGATTCCAGCATTTGCGTTGCCACAATCACAGGTCTGCCAGCTTTGCGGCATGACTTAATGATCTTGCGCTGAATGACGGGGACATCTTCTGTGGGTAATTCAACACCTAAATCACCACGTGCAATCATAATACAGTCAGAGGCTTCGATAATGGCTTCTAAACCTTCTAGCGCCTTTGGTTTTTCAATTTTACTTGCAATAGCGGCGCGGTTTTGAATGATTTCCCTGGCTTGTAAGACGTCTTCAACAGTTTGTACGAATGATAGGGCAATAAAGTCCACACCAATATTCAAAGCAAAGTTTAAATCATCTAAATCTTTTTCGGTTAGGGCTGATATAGGAAGCTTAATATGGGGCACATTAAGACCTTTTTTATTACCTAAGATTCCTGGACGAATGACTTCTGTTATAGCCTGTTTGTCATCAAAAGATAAAACGCGCAATTCTATTTTGCCATCATCTAACAACAGCTGGGCATCTTGATGCAGGGCTTGGAAAATTTCTGGGTGAGGAAGGCAAACACGGCTTTGATTTCCTGGGGTTTTATCCATATCTAGTTTAAATTTTTGGCCCTTGGTAAGGGTAACTTCTCCATTTTCAAATACACCAACGCGCAGCTTTGGGCCTTGTAAATCTGCAATAATGCCTACAGGCCTGTTGTGTTTGACTTCTATTTGGCGAATTAGGTCATCGGTTTCCTTATGTTTTTCTTGCGTGCCATGTGAAAAATTCAAACTAAAAAGGTCGGCTCCACTGTGAAAAAGCGTTTCAATTGCCTCTAGAGAATCAGATGCAGGTCCTAATGTTGCAATTATCTTTGTGTTGCGATTCCTTAGCATGTGGGCCTTATTCTTTAAACTTACCTATGTTTAAGGTTAGCAAAAATAAAAACCTAAAGGATAGAAAAAACTGATCTCCTCCATCATTCTTGTGGCGTTAAACATTAGCCAATCTTGATTTCAGCATGTAGGGCCCCTGTATTTTTAATCGCCATTAAGATAGACCCCATATCTTTCACAGATACGCCCAATTGGTTAAGGGCATTAACAAGTTTGTCGATTGTAGGACCAGAACTGAGTAAATTAAATTTCCCTTTTTCCTCCTTGACGCTGAGGTTGGTATTGCTGGTAATGACAGAGTCCATGCCGCTTGCAGTTGCAAAGGTTTGATTTAAGGGGTTGATTCCACCCATCATACCTGGCATCATCATCGGGTTCATAGCCGGCATATTATTCCCCTGTACAGCTTTTTTATCAATTGCTGCGAGTTGTTCGTTAAAATTTTGTGATAGCTGTAATTTTGCCTTTTCATGCATTTTAATCATATCATTATGCTGAGAGATGTAGCTTTGTTCATTAACAATGGATTTATTCTCTTCTTCAAATTTTTTCAGTTCAGCTTCTTGCTTTTTTTCAAGTAATATCATTTGTTCTTTTTGCAAATCCCTCATGGCAATTTTCTCTTGTGCGGCAGCTTCAAGAGATAGGACTGTTTGTCCAGAAAGAGCACCACCCATATAAGGATTATTGATGTTAAGATTGGGCATGTAAACACGTGGTTCTTCAACAACTTTTACAGTGATAGACCCATGCGTTAGCGCAACAGGACTAATACGTGTTTTGGTGCTCATAGCAATCACACCATTGTTTTCATCAATCACAATTCTAGCTTTAATGTCTGGTCTTACTTCCAAATGCCCAATTTCATAAAGCAAATCCATAGGTGCAAGCTCTTTTGGAAGGCTTAAATCAATTGTTCCCATATCGTGTGCTTTTGCAACTGCATCGCCCCATTTTCTAGCTTTCCCAAACGCATTGATGGCTTCTACAATACGTTTTGCGGTTGTCACATCTGGTTCACGTAATAACAATTTTACAGCTTTAAGGTCGGTGAGTTCGTATTCAACTTCACGCTCAATTAAGGCACCGTCTGCAATTTTTCCAGCAGTTGGAACCCCTTTGGTCTGCTGCGCATTGATACCTGCACCACTCACCCCAGAAACCGAGATATTTCCTTGTGCAACTGCATACACTCTGCCATCAGCCCCTTGTAGAGATGTCACAATCAATGTCCCACCATTAAGGCTTTTCGCATCACCCATTGCAGATACCGCAACATCAATTTTGCTACCTGACCTTGCAAAAGCAGGAAGGGTAGCTGTGACCATTACCATGGCGACATTCTTTCCTGAAATATTGCCATCACGAATATTGACCCCTAAACGCTCTAGCATGCTCACCAAGCTTTCCTTTGTTTGCGGCGAGGTTGACAACGAATCACCCGTACCGTTTAGGCCCACAACAATGCCGCGCCCAACAAGGTAGTTATCACGTACACCCTTGACTGTGGTAATATCTTTGATGCGTGTTGATGGATCTTCATCTCTAAAGTCAGGGTTTGTGAATGTTTCAGAAACACTCAGACCTTTTGGGGATTGAGGTGCATCTTCTGCTCGCAAAAATTGAGAAATCAAAAGACTGATAGCCATAAGATAAAGAGATGTGTATTTTAGTGTTGTGGGCATTGCTTGATATGTGATTTAAAGAACTCTGATCTATTCTGTTGCAATTTTCATGCCAAAGTCTTTGTAGTCAAGTTAAAGAGAAGATGAGAATTTCTGCGACTACGACTGCGATTGCTCTTAAAAGATGTTATTATAGTTAGCCTGAAATCAGGTGGAGAGTTGACATTCTTCTTGAACAGATCTATCAATAGTGACTATACTAAATGTAAGATAATTTTTAAACTTTACTAAAGGCAATATCTATTTATGCGCTGCGCATCGTACTGCACTGCAGAAAACTACGATATCGACGAACTTGCAAAATATTTTCGAAAAGAAGGTTTTGACCCCAAATTCTATGATAACGTGATTCATATTCACAAACCACGTGAAATGTCCGACCAACACGAACATGACCTTGAATTTTTTATATTCCCATACGGGTGCATTAGTGCATGGGGGTTAAATGAAGAAGAAGAGATTTCCTTTATTGACAGCATTAAAGAATTTCAGATTAACCCTCTTCAAGACTACACTGTCGACACCTCTAACTACGATTATGGTGACGAGACAAATATTGAGGAAGAAGAAGATGCAATGGTGTTGGAGTCAACGGACCCCCTCATTAAGTTATCTCTTTCACATGGTCTGACACAGTCTGTTAAGCTTGAAGCATTTGAACTTAAAATTGCCAAAACAATTGAAAAAACACGCAATCTTCCAGACGAACTTGCGAAAATGGGTAAAATTTCCATGTCGCGTAAAAAATTGTCACAAAAAATTGGTGCGCTGTTTGCGGAAAGAAATTCTATTAATCTTCACTCTGATATTTTAGATACACCTGAATTTTTCTGGCGACGTCCCAAGTATGAAATTTTATACCGTATGGCCTTTGAATATATGGACATTCACCAAAGAATGGATATTTTAAATAAAAGACTAAATGTTATTCATGAATTGTATGATATTTTATCTAACGAGTTAAAACATGCACATTCCTCACGCCTCGAGTGGATTATTATTTTACTGATTGTGAGTGAGGTTATTATGCAAATTTTTAGCCTTGAAAAAGTTGCTGAATTTTTTAAAAACATCAGCCTCTTTACTTAACATAAGCCGTAATCTTCTCTAGCCGTTTATCAGGATAATCAAATGGAAGCCGATATCAACATTGAACACTTAGAAATGCTAAAGTCCATATTAGAAGGCGATAAGTTTTCAGCACTTGTTGACTTATATATAAAAGATAGCACGCGCCTTATTAATGAATGCCGTCAGGCTTTGCAAAATGAACAATGGCAACATTTAAGTGAAGTTGCGCATGCCTTAAAGGGGAGTTCTGCCAATGTTGGCATCACTGTCATCTCGAACATCGCCAAGCAACTGGAAGGATCTGCTAAAGACAATGACCGGCTTGCTTGTTTGAGCTTGATTGGCTCAATGGTTGAAAAACAAAATGATGTGATCAGCACACTCAACACACTTAGGTAATATCATTGACATATCCCTTTACGCAGCTTCATTTTCATAGCCGCTTAGTTGTCTTTCCCACATAGAAAAATAGACCCCTTGTTGTTCTAAGAGTGACTCGTGTGTTCCTGTTTCTATGATGCGCCCCTTGTCCATTACAACTATCAAATCGGCATGGACGATCGTAGATAAGCGGTGCGCAATGATTAAAGTGCTGACATTTTTTGATATTCTTTCAAGGTTTTCTTGAAACGCATGCTCTGTTTTTGTATCTAAAGCTGATGTTGCTTCGTCAAAAATAAATAACTGTGGTTTTTTAAGCAATGTTCTAGCAATCGCAACACGTTGCTTTTCACCGCCTGAAAGCTTAAGGCCTCTTTCACCTACTTGTGTTTCAAAACCATCTGGCAGGCTTTGGATAAAGTCATAAATTTCAGCCTTCTTAGCGGCTGTCACAACATCTTCATAACTTGCATGGGGATTGCCATAGTGAATGTTGTAAAAGATTGTGTCATTAAATAAAACGGTGTCTTGGGGAACTATTCCTATAATCGACCTTAATTGTGCCAAAGACATGGAACGTATATCAACACCATCAAATGTAATGGCACCTTCATTGACATCATAAAAGCGAAACAGTAGCCTTGATAAGGTAGACTTTCCAGCCCCGCTTTCCCCAACAACAGCAACAGTTTTGCCACACTCTATTTGAAAAGAAACATCTTTTAAAATTTCACGTTCATGGGAATAGCCAAAACGTACATTTTTAAACTCTATTCCCTTTTTAATTTCATTGACTAAAGTTGGGTTTTCTTTTTCTGTAATTTCATAAGGTTCATTTAACAATAAAAACATATCTTCAATATTAACTAAAGCCAATTTAATTTCACGGTAAGCAAAGCCAAGGTTAAATAACGGAATTGTCAACTGAATCAAAAAGGCATTAATAGCTACCAAGTCACCTATGGTCATGTTGTTATTTAGAACATCTAGGGTGCCAATTAACATCATTACCGAAAGCCCAACAGACAATATAAGGGCTTGACCGAAGTTGAGGTATGCTAAACTAAAACGTGAAGCAATGGCGGCTTGTTCATAAATTTTAAGACTGCTATCGAACCTTTCGTGTTCATGGCCTTCATTTCCAAAATATTTAACAGTTTCAAAATTAAGTAAACTATCAATCGCTTTGGCTTGCGCTTGGGTTTCCATAGCGTTCGTTTTGCGCACATAAACAATGCGCCACTCTGTTAGCTTAATGGTATAGCTGATATAGGCTAACAAGGTGAGAAGTGTGATAATGGCATAGCGATAATCATAAAACCAAAACAGGGCAATGGTCACCAAAATCATTTCAACCATAGTTGGCAAAATATTAAAGGTTGCAAACAACATGAGGGTTTCAATAGACTTTGTGCCGCGTTCAATGATACGTGCAAGGCCACCTGTTTGACGCGACAGATGAAAACGCAGACTTAATTTATGCAAATGGTCAAAAACACACAAACCCAACTCGCGTAATGCGCGTTGGGAAATGCGTGCTGCCTGCGTGTCTCTTATTTCGGCAAAAAATGAAGATAATACACGAAGGCCACCATAGCCCACCAAACATACAATCACAATACTAGACATGGCTTGTGGCTTTGATAAAGCATCTATTAGCCCTTTAAAAGTTGCAGGCACCATTACCAAGAACGCTTTTGATATAATCATAGCAATTATGGCAATAATCAAACGCACTTTATAAGAGGGTAATGACTTTGGCCAAAGAAAAGACCAAATACGAATGAGGGTTACCATCTTAGGCTTAGCTGTAGGTGAAGTGGGGGCATGAAAACGATGTGGTGATGACATTGATTTTTATTTTTAAAACTAACTTTGAAAACCACTATACACCAATCATGAAGTGAAGGACACCTTAAGATTAAGCTATCAATTCGAACAAAAAAGTCTTAGACACTTTGTGTGCATCTTATCAACCTCTTTAGTTCTTCAAAGAGTATCCATACTTCTTGTGTAAACCAATCATTCCATTGTACTTGTGAAATAGGGTATTCAGAAATCCTTGCCAAGCCAACATAAGTTTTAAGCTTTGAAAGCATATAGCCAATCCTCAAATGCATGAAATCTGCTTCATGCATCCGTATTTCATCCAAGATAATTGTTTCATTTTTATTATAAATTGCAATGAATTCAACAATATGGTCGTTCACTAATTCCCGTTTTAGGACATAGCCAAATGAATTCTTTATAACGTCAAGGCTTGAGGCTAATTCAATTACATGAGTGATTAGTATTTCAATGGCTTGAATGGATTTTGCCAACCTCTCGTTGGCAAATACCCATGTATCTTGTGCGGGAGTAATTTGATGATGATTTTTGTAACGTAATGGCAAACTATACCCAACCCCTCTTGTGTTGAGGATAAAGTCACCCAAGCAAGGATGCATTTGCACTATGCAATGCCTTGTTTCTGAAAGTTTGCGATGCATTCGTGTAATATCAGACATAAACAAACCTTGCCTTTTTAAAATTTCACAAATTTCATCATAGCTTAAGGGGTTGGGATGTTTGTTAAGTAAGGCATATAACAAATGGGCCATATAAGGTTTGAGTCGCTTTTCTTTTGTAGCACCATCAATCTCAACACGCAATAAAGATGCATTGAGATCGATAGTGATCACATTTTGATTTAAAGAATCAATTAATGAGACAAAATTCATACAACCTCATACGATATTTTCACTACACTATTTTTCATTTTAATTTTTTTGATTTGCATTTTTCCAATCTCACCTAAAAACGCAAGATGTGTCCCCCCACAAGGAACGGGCATCATATCACCAATTTGCATAATGCGAAATTGTTTATGTGAAGGCACATCGTACGGTAACTTATAAAAAGAGTTTTCAAAGTCACAGGCAGTCATTTCAAATATTTTTACTTCCTTATTTTGCAAAATAAGTTTTTTTATAGCACTTTGCAAATCAGAAAAATCTGACACATTATCAGTAGCTTGATTATTATTGTCATCACTTAATGCATGAAATTCAACATAAGCTTGGCCTGGAAACGAATGGCCCTTAACAGCTTTCAGAAAAGGCTTTTGTATCTCAACTACATTACTAAGTAGGTGTGCTGCGGTATGATAACGCGCATTAAGCATTCTATTATGTTCATTAACAAGGCCTTGC
>CAYZJC010000020.1:17298-30416 GCA_964478775.1 uncultured Verrucomicrobiales bacterium
ATGCAGATTGCGTTGGTGAAATGTAGTGCCTGATTTCTTCTCCCACTTGAAGAACGTGAATGACCTGCACGTTAAAATCATGACAAGAAATAAACCCTTGATCAGACGGTTGACCACCACCTTGCGGGTAAAACGCTGTTTCATTTAGGATAAGATAAAGCCCTTTTTGATCCTCATCAATATGAGTTATAAATGAATCAAATTGAAATTGATAAGTATTTTTAAGATATAGTTTTGACATAATTTTCCTTTAATTTAAAAACCAACAATAAGATTATGGCACGCAGGAAATATGATAAGTATATGTATTATATCATAAACAAAGAAGAATTTGATAATTTTATCAGTGATTTATCCTAAGAACATCCGAAACAGAGAATGAGATGAATAAAGATACCAATAGCAAAATATTAATAAGGAGATTTACAAATTGTCAAAGAAGGAACAATTAAAAATGGCAGAGAGGAAGGGATTCGAACCCTCGAAACGGTTACCCGTTTACACGATTTCCAATCGTGCGCCTTCAACCGCTCGGCCACCTCTCTGCATCACACAAGATATTTATAATGTATACAATCTTGCTTGAGGTTGCAATTAAAAAAAATGTAAAAATATTCTTGCGTATTTTGCAAAAATCGTTCATAAATATATAGGTAAGGAGAGGTGGCCGAGTGGCTGAAGGCGCCGGTTTGCTAAACCGTTATACGAAGATAATTCGTATCGAGGGTTCGAATCCCTTCCTCTCCTCCAGTTTTTAAGTATCGAAAAGTTTTTGCTAAAATTTCTGGGTTAGCAAAGACGTCTCAGAACCCCAGTATTCATAGGCTTTAGCGCCTTTTAGTCGCCTGACACATGCGTACTTAGAGAATCACAAAATCACCGATTTTACCCCAAAATCTCCCTTTTTGTTCTCCGTTTCTCCGTTACATGCGAACGTCCGACCCGAAGGTACGCATGTCCAGAACCCTTGATTTTACTGGGTTTTCTGAAAACGGCTTTTGAGGTTCGTTATTGGGGCGGAGAATGGTGCATGTACCCGTAGAACGAGAATTTTACTGTGATATGGTCAGTTTAGATGATGTCCATAATGCATTTAGCATTCACTGATCTTCGATATCAGGAGCCATTCTGTTGGCGTGCAGATTATTAAAACACTCCAGAAGCAACTTCTCCAACAGGACCTTGTTATCTTCAGTGATGGTCGAGGTCATGCTTGCCTCAACTTTGCTGATAATGTTATGGGCTTGCTGGACAACTTTCATGCCTTGTTTTGTTAATTCTGTGCACAAAATCCTGCCGTGCTGTGGATCGCTTTTTCTTTTCACTAAGTGCCTTTTTTCTAAATTAGACACGATACCATGCATGGTTTGAGCTGTAATAAATGAGGAGCGGGCTAAAGCCGCATTAGATATGCCAGGTCGGAGCTCTAATTGCGCCAGAACAGCATATTGTGGCGTTGTCAGATCAAGGGTTCTTAAAGCTTCGTCCATACGAAGGCGCAAGCTGTGTTGCGTCTGTTTTAGTTTATAACCTAACAAACCTGAGACATTGATTTCTTTAGATGTTGACATATCAGCGCCCTTACATTATATTATCAGCGTGCTTATACTATAATAGGAGTTCGATATGAATACAACAAATTCTGAAAGTGATAATAACTTAAAGTCTGCGGATAACTATTACAAAGCCATGCTTGCAAAAGACTTTGATAAGATGGCGAGTTATCTTCATGATAATGTTCATTTTATCGGGCCACTCGCAGAAATGCATGGAAAAGATGCAGTTGTTTCAGCTGCAAAGAATTTTGGCGGGATATTACAAGATATCCAAATCAGGTCACGATTTTCAGCAGATAATCAGATCATGTTTGCTTACGATATGGTAGTTCCCACACCTATCGGTCAGTTCAGGGCAGCAGTACTCATGGAATTTACAGATCGGCTTATCTCTAAAATCGAGCTATTTTATGACGCCAGCCCCTTTGAAGAAAAGAAAAGTGAAATTTTTTCGCAATAACAATATTATTCAGTAACATATCGCTTGAAATCAACGAACTAAACTCAAGGACCAAAAGAGAACTAAAGATAAAAAATCAATGCCTGAATTTCGGTTGCACGATTTCCTGGAATCTTTATAATAACCCTATAGCGATAAGTGGTTATGCTTCTAGCTCAAGCGACATTAATGTAGGATATAAATGATAACAGACGCACAAAAACAAGAATTTTATCAAGGCCTCCTTGATAAAAATGTGCACTATGAGGGTGTATTCTTTGTGGGCGTTAAGACAACGGGAGTATTTTGTCGCCCTACATGTCCAGCACGAAAACCAAAATTTGAAAATTGTGAATTCTATAAAAAAGCGCAAGAAGCCTTGCTGGCCTCATTTAGGCCATGTATGCGCTGCCGCCCACTTTCTCATCCAGGCCAAGTATCAGATTTAGTTCGTACCCTTGTTGAAGCCGTTGAAGCTGATCCATCAAAGCGCTGGAAAGATCGTGATTTTGAAGAGTTATCAGTAGATGCATCAACAGCCCGTCGTCAGTTCAAGAAACGCTTTGGAATGACGTTTGTGGAATATGCAAGAGCGAGAAGAATGGGGATTGCGATGAAACAAATTCGTGGCGGTGGTGCTGTTATTGATGCCCAACTGAATACAGGATATGAATCCAGCAGCGGGTTTCGAGATGCTTTTTCTAAAATTATGGGGGCGCCGCCTACAAAATTTACCCAACATCATAAAATGCTAAAAGCATCTTGGGTTGATACAAAGCTTGGGCCGATGATTGCAATTAGCGATGAGACCGGTCTTTATCTTTTGGAGTTTGTCGATAGACGCGGTTTAGAGCTTGAGGTTGAAAGGCTTAGAATTAAGACAAAAGCTGCGATTATTCCAGGGATAACCGATCCAATTAAATCTATCACATTTGAACTGGAGTCTTATTTCAATGGTACGCTCACAAAATTTAAAACACCGCTCCATCTTTTAGGCAGCCCATTTCAAAAGCTTGTTTGGCAGTCACTCATGCGCATTCCTTATGGCCAGACACGAAGTTATATGGCGCAAGCGGAAGCTATTGGTAAGGCCACAGCTTACCGCGCGGTTGCAAATGCCAATGGAGCTAATCAACTTGCCATTGTTATTCCCTGTCACCGCATCATTAATAGTAATGGTGATCTTGGTGGATATGGCGGTGGAGTAGCTCGCAAACAATGGCTTATCGATCATGAGAAACAAGGATTATAAAATGACAAAACAATTAGAACGTGCCACTTTACTAAAAAGCCTGCACATCAAGGGCTCTCCGCTTGTTTTATTCAACGTATGGGATGCAGGAAGCGCTATAGAAGCTTCAAAAGTTGGGTTAAAAGTAATTGGAACAAGTAGCTGGTCAGTTGCAGCTGCCCATGGATACGACGATGGGCAGGAATTGCCTTTTGACCTCTGCCTCGCAAATATTGACAGGATCGTGAGAGTCGTTAATTTGCCTGTGACCGTTGATATGGAAGCTGGTTATGGCCAAACTCCAACAGACATACAAGAAACAGTCGCAAAAATAATAATGGCTGGCGCTGTTGGCATAAACCTTGAGGATCAAATTATCGGAACAGATGCACTTTATTCTTGTGATGATCAATGTAAGCGTATTAAGGCTGCAAGAATGTCAACACAAGTTCCAATATTTATCAATGCAAGAACAGATATTTTTCTGAAAATTACACCTGAAAATCATAGTGATGATCATCTAGAGGAAGCCTTATTTCGAGCTGCTGCGTATGCCAACTCAGGAGCCGATGGTTTCTTTGCCCCTGGACTTACAGATGAAAAATTGATCAAAAAATTATGTGATCTATCCAAGGTACCGATCAATATCATGATAACTCAGAGTGGCCCGACACCTAAAAGACTTGCAGAATTGGGCGTGTCTAGAATTAGTTATGGCCCCATTCCCTACTTTCAGGCGATTGAAAATTTCAAAGCAGGGGCCGAAAAAGCCTTGGAAATGAGTGCTTATATATGAATCTGATTATGCAAATTAAAGACATCTTGCAACATTCAATTAGCGTCCCGCCCCACAAAGCTGCTGCCTTTTTCAAAACAGGTGTAGGGCACTATGCTGATGGTGATGAATTTATAGGTGTGACCGTTCCAAATTTACGCAAAATCGCCAAAAATTTTATGCTCTTAACGCTTGATGATTTGCAAGTTTTACTTGCGTCAAAGATCAATGAAGAACGATTGCTGGCGCTCATAATTTTAACCAAGCAATATCAGAATGAAGATGATCAGGGCAAAGAAAGGCTTTACCAGTTTTATATGCAAAATCTAAAATATGTAAATAATTGGAATCTAGTAGATGTCTCCGCTCATTTGATTATAGGAGCTCACCTTTGGGATAAAGACAGAAGTTCATTACTTAATCTAGCAACACCAGAAATCTTATGGGAGCGCAGAATCTCTATCGTATCAACATGGTATTTTATCCGTCAAAAGGATTTGGCATGGACTTTCAAGATTGCCTCACTTCTGCTACGCGATACCCATGATCTTATCCATAAAGCGGCTGGATGGATGCTTCGCGAAGCAGGCAAACGAGATCAAGTGCAGCTTGTAACATTTTTAGATCAGCATATGTGTGAAATGCCAAGAACGATGCTCAGATATGCAATCGAGAAGTTTCCAGAAGATATGCGGAAAAGTTATTTGATGAAAAACAATATATAACGCTCATCATGAATCAAATTCGTTGTTCTTAGCTCAGATCGTCTCTCGTGATTTTTTAAATTAGCCCCCTTAAGCTTCAGTTCTTAAGGGGGCTAGAACTATCACTCTTTATGTATCATGATTCGCTGTACAATTACCATAAAGGCAGCAATACAAAAGAAATACAAAGGCATTGGTAACAAAGTGCCATTATGGAGAAATCCCATGCCTAGTGTAAATAGGGATATTAAGCAGTAGTAAAAGAAACCGAATAAGCTAGATGCAGTTCCAATACACCGTTTGTAATCCACGAGTGCCAAAGCTAAAGCATTACTTGTTGCCATGCAGATTCCAAACATCATTACCATTTGGCTAATTATAGTGATAGCTATCATCAGGTCATTTGGTAATTGCAATATGCTGTGATTGACAAGGGAAAAACCACTAAATATTGCAGCAGAAGTTGCTATGATCCAAAGACCATAACCCATGATAATTTGAGATGCATGAGAACAGTGTAGCTTTTTAGAGAGCATCCCACCCATCATCGTAGCGACTGCAATAGCAATGAAGCTCAGTCCATATTCACTAGGCGACAGCCCCAACCCCTTAATCAGATAAAATGATCCTTCAGCAAAATAACTGAAAGATATGCCGTTACATGCCGCCACAATCAGACCGAATCCGATAACTTTTTTATCCATCATCAGTTTACAAGCAATGCCCATTATGGATACAGGTTGTCTGTTATCTTTATGATGCGTTTCTGGTAATTTTGCAGATACCAGCATCGCTAAAATAATTGCGAAGCACATCAAGAATAAGAATATGCTAGACCAACCCAAGTGCTCTGCGATGACACCACCAACAACGGGACCAATAGCAGGAAAAATAGCCAAGGCACTACCCGTAGAAGAATAGACCTTTCCTAAGCTAGGGCCATGAAAAGCATCACGACAAATAGCTTGCCCAAGTACACTACCAATACTGCCACCAAAGGCTTGGATGAAGCGACTGGTCATCAATAGGCCAATGTTCGTTGAAAAATAACAACCTATACATCCGATGATGAAAATGATGAGACCGGTAATGACGCATGGTTTACGGCCAAATTTATCAGATATTTTACCCCAAAAAAGTGTGCCAATAGCAAACCCAAAGAGGTAAATAGTGAGAGTGTATTCCACCATCGATTCTGAAGCCTGCAAAGCTTGCGCTATATCAGGTAAAGATGGTGTATAAACAGTTTCAGAAAGTTGTGGGAGACCCACAATAAGAACAATAAGCCAGATTGCTGGCAGCACAACATGTGTCATAAAAAACCTCGACATTTAAATTTCAAAAATTAAGCAATAAAATAGCGTTCTCTATTTTCAAGAGGCGCTGAATAAACCTAATTTTTTACTTTAAACAATGACGATTTTTTTCACTTTGACACCTTAATAACGTGAATGGTATTGCTAACCATAGGAATATTCTATGCGTAACAGATTTATTTGTCCAGCTCTACTAGATGTTTTTTAGGTGCATTTTATGCATGTGTGTATCCTGTTACGAGTATGTTAAACAGGCGATGGCATTTGTCAAACTTATCTTATTGAAGGTGAATCCTGCGTGAAAGATGTATCTTCAAATGCGCTTACAAAACATCTTTTAAAATTAATTGTTCAAAGTGGTCATGCAAATGGATAGGCATGTTGTGTGTGGGCCAAGGGTGACCAAAGTCATTGGCTTGAACGTAACCGGTTTCATCAAGTATGATATCTAGGTCCATATCACCTGAAAAAAGAAGACGAATGCGTTTTTGTTCGGTTTGTGTTTGGTGGTACATGACGCTGAGCAGGTTGAGGGAACGTACTTGCCCGCATTGTGTAAAATTACGCTTTTGCGCATGCTTGACCCCATGAAATGACAAGGTGCTATGCACGCGAAAGTAAGACTGTAGCGCTTCCTTGTTTTCAATGAGTTCCCAACAAAACCGATTGAGCCTAAGGCTAAATATTTCTTTGTCTGCATAAAAATGCATAGAAGTCACGTTGCAAAGCGCGTCTTGCGTTAAAGTAGACAATAAATCTAAAGTTTCATTAGTGTTTATTTTAAGATGAAGTGGTTTGTAGTGTTCAGGATCAATCATAATTTAGTTTTTATATTATTTTTTAAGTGATTTCACAGAAAATATGAATCAAAGTTTTAGGTTACGTATACCAATATATTGCAAAATTTTAATCAAGAACATCAAAAAGAAAAGAAAAATCCACCTCAACTTTTTTTGATGTAGCAATTTTATCGCAACTTACATGCAGGGAAACTTTGTCGTTTGTATGCACAAATTCCCCTTTTCTGTGGTGGATGTTTTGATAAAAGGCAGCAAAATAAATAAGCACGCCCACCACCAGGTCTCCCAAAAGCCTATGCTCATCAAAACGGTGATTGTCCCAACAGCCATCATTGCCATGGCTGTTGCACGTCGTTGGTTGTTTTGGATATGACGGATGCGCTCAATCCAAGCGACCCAAGTAAAGGCCCACCACAAAGCCCCTATAGCGCCCCATTCAAGCCACCATTGTAAAATCATGTTGTGTGGGTGGGTGTGAATTGTTTTGGTGTTGATGATAAAGGGTGTGTTGTTTTTTTGAGAGGTCACCACGATAGTGAGTGGCTTTTTACCAATGTCTTGGTGGTATGAGGCATTAAGGCCATGGCCAAGAAGAGGATTTTTAAAGATTTGTTCCGTAACGTCATGGTAAATATATAAGCGATGTACATAACTTGGAGGCAAGGTTTGGCAAAACTTTAATAGCTGGTCTTGGGTGAGATATGTCTTTGTAAGGTAGGGGGTGGTGAGCGTTAGAATCACCACAAGGCCTTGCAATGCTCTATAGAAAAATTGATGTTTGGCAATTGCGCCAAAGCCATATCCAAAGCCACCTATCATTAACGCTAAGACAGCTGTGTCGCAATCTAAATTGGTAAATATGAAGCCACCCAGGGCAAAGAGGGTTAGTATTTTTAAAGAGGGCTTAAGGTCTTGAATTAAAGGCCAAATGGCAATCGCATACAGGAGGGCTATTTTAGAATATTGCGAATCAATTTGACGGCTTGCAAACTTAAGCCAAGGGTGCCCCAGGTAGGCTTCAATCATTAACCCTAGCATTGACACTAAAATGCCAATAAGCATTGCTGACTTTAAGTGTTTGCTAAAGTCAAAGCGGTGATTCATATAATGAAAACCATACCACCACCCCATAGATGCGATCATTAACCCCATAATGCGGGTCTCAACGGCTTGGCTACCAAAAGAAGTGTATAGGGAACTGCAGCTTAATCCTAACAGACCAATATTTAAAGTCAATTCTAGTTTTGAATTTCCTTTACTTATTTTTATTAAGTTCTTGTGCATCGTTTTTTTAAAAATGATGACATCTTCTTGTGATAATAAGGAAGACTTGATGTGTTTGAGTGCCGCAAAGATAATCAGCACAGCGCAAAGGCTTAAAACAATAACACTGTAGCGCGGCATGAAGATGGAAAGGGGAAACCAAATCGCAAGGAGGAGGGCAATAAGTTGTATGATTTTGCAAGGTGAGAACATTTGGCACGACTTTTGCATAAGACACCATTAAGAGAATTAAAAAGTGTGGATATTATCGCATGGTCGCAATTATTAGTAAACCCAATCTTGCTGTTGCTAATCCAACGCATATTTTGATGTCAGGTCAACGTGTCCTAGAAAAAGAATTGCAAATTGTTGCTAATAACTTAGCTAACTCAAGAACCAGTGGTTTTCAAGGGCAAATTGCAATGACGCAAGAAAATATATACAAAACGAAGGATCACCAAAGAATTTCGTATGTAAAACCCTTGGGGCAAGCACGTGATTTGACAAATGGTGCCATTATCATGACAGGCAGTTCACATGATTTTGGCTTAACCCAAAAAGGTCATTTTTTTCAAGTGCAAACCCCACAAGGTGTGAAGTACACAAGAAATGGTCGTTTTCAAATGAATAATGTTGGTGAGTTAGTCAATGCACACGGTCATCAGGTGTTAGATTCAAACGGGGGGATCATCCTCATTCCCCTTGGAACGAAGAACTTTACTGTTTCCCCTTCTGGCACGATGAGCTTAGATGGGCAAATGATTGGTCAATTCGGTGTTGTGAGCTTTGATGACCCACAAAGTATGAGCCTTGAAGGGGGAAGTCTATTGGCGACAGATCAATTTGCGAATCCCGTGTTGATGCCAAATCTTATACAAGGTGGATATGAAGAATCTAATGTGTCACCGATTCATGCCAGCATTCAGTTGCTTGAAATTACCAATCGTTTTCAAGAAGAACAAAAAATGATTGAAAATTATGAACAACTTTTGCGCGATACGATGAACGCAAAAGCGAACCAAAATTAGTAGAATCATATAGTTAAAGAAAGTAATAAATTTATGAGTATTATTGCCGCAGTAAACGTTGCAAGAACGGGTCTTCAAGCAACAGAAGATTTGCTCCATATCAAATCAACAAACATTGCAGGTGCTGGTGCAGATGCATATAAAAAGCAACATCTTATCATCACGGACTTGCCCTATATAGACAAAGGTAATTTAGCAACCCCAACGTCAACAAACAATACAAGAAATCCAACAGGTCAACAAATGGGGCTTGGTGTACAAAGTGCGGGGGCTTATCGTGATTTTTCCCAAGGTGAACCCATTAATTCTGGAAATCCCTTAGACTTAATGATAGAAGGTGAAGGTTTTTTGATGCTAACTTTGCCAGATGGAACAACAGGTTACAGCCGTATTGGGGCACTGCAATTAAGTTCAACTGGTGAAATTGTGATGCCCAAAACAGGGTACGTTGTACAGCCGGGCATTACATTACCTATCAATACAACCAGTATCAATATTAACGAACAAGGTCAGGTTTATGTAACCATATCAGGGAGCCAAATTCCCCAGCTGCTTGGGCAATTTCAATTGGCGACCTTCTTTAATCCCTCTGGTTTAAAGGCTATTGGAGATGCAACCTACCTTGAAACAGACTCTTCAGGTGCGCCAGATATAGGTGCGCCAACAAGTAATAAGCGTGGAAGTATTAAGCAGGGCTGGCGGGAAGGTTCAAACGTCAATGCTGTTGAAGAAATGACTGACTTAATTCAATTAGAAAAGGTGTATGACATGTTGGTAAAGCTGTTAAATGCTGCGAAAACAATGTGGTCAGCTGCTAACGAAGTTGGTCGTTAAGATTTAAGTAAATGAGTGTGTTAAGAATGTGTTAAGGACTTGTGAGGGATAATAATGATTAAGTTTAGGAAAATTTTAGGCGTTGTTTTAGGTATGTTTTGTGAAATTGAGGTTGATTGTGAAGTGCGTGCGGAAGGCTTGTCGCGTGAAAGTGTAGAGCAAGCTATTCAAAACGAAATCATTCAAAAGATGCCTATAGACAATTTTCGATTGCAAATTAATACGTGGTCATCTGCGTGGGACAATACAACAGATTTGCCTATTAAGGTGACAGCTTTGTCATTTCAAGATAACAATAAAAGGTTTCGTGCAGCGATACAGCATGGAACGGTTCAAAAAACGATTGTAGGTTCTATTGTGAGAAAAATTAAATTACCTGTGTTAGCGCAGGCCTTGGGCGGCGAAAATCCAGTAGATACAACAACACTGCAATTTGAAGAATTTGATGAAGACAAATTGTCGGCTGATGTTATAGTGATGCCTCAAGATTTAGCGGGAATGAAAGTGAAAGCGGGCAGGGTGATTAAGGCTTTTACGCCTATGCGTAAAGGTGACTTTGAAAAACCAATCGTGGTTCGTAAGGGGGACCGTGTGCGTGTTATTGTGATTGACCCCATGATTGAAGTGTCGACAGTTGCGTTTGCAAAGGCAAATGGTAGTGTGGGTGACCATATTTCCTTTGAAGTGAGCGGTAAAAAAGTCATACAAGCAGTGGTTGTAAGCGAAGGTCGCGCAGAAATTCGCCAAGCCGTTTCATGAAAGTAAAAAGAATGCGTGCACATACTTTACATCATCGACTTCAGTTAACTAGCCTCCTGTTACCTTGCTTGGTATTGGCAGGGTGTAACTTGCCACAAAAAATGGCAGAGGTTGGTGAAACCCCGCAGCTAAGTCACATTACAAACCCAACAAAAGTTGTTGGCTATCAGCCCGTTTCTATGCCCATGCCACCAACGGCTTTGGCACCTGAAGGAAGGTCACCCTCTTTGTGGCAAGATGGGGCGCAAGCCTTCTTTAAAGACCAACGTGCTAATAAAGTTGGGGATATTGTGACCGTGAATGTTTTAATTGACCAAAAAGAGTCGATAGAAATGAAGCCTGAAATAAAGCGCGAGAGCAAAGGCAAAACAGTGGTCAATAATTTAATGGGCTTAGAAAAGCAAGCTAAAAACTTATTTCCTAAAGCACAAGGTGGTGGAGCAGATTGGATTAATTTATCGTCAAATCCAGAGTTGAAGTCATCAGCAAAGTATGAAGTCACTGACAAATTACAGTTTAAATTGGCTGCAACAATTGTGCAAATTTTGCCTAACGGGAACATGGTATTAGCTGGTAGGCAAGAAGTGCGCCTTGTGAACGAGGTGCGTGAAATCATGGTACAGGGGATTGTAAGGCGTGAAGATATATCTTCGGCCAATGCCGTTAATCAAGACAAAATTTCAGAACTTCGTATTGCTTATGGTGGGCGCGGTGATTTAAGTGACATGCAGCGCTTCCCGTGGGGGCAAGAAGTTCTTAATAAGGTGATGCCGTTTTAGGTTAGGGAAATGGTTATGCAGACTTTAAAATTATGGATGTGTATAGGAATGAATCTGTTGCCCTTAGGACTTATGGCGCAAACAGGGCAGCCATCAACAGGGGTGACTTACACAGCTTCAGAAGCCGTTCCACAAGGGGCAATTGCTTTGCCAGATACCCCTCAACCTCATACAGCTTCAAATGTGAGAGCGACAACGGAAGTGTATGTCGCGTCAGAAGAAATGGTGCCTGGGGCTATCTTTTTAGAACAGGGCCCAGTGTCAGCCCCAATGCCAGCCCAAGTGCCCGTCCAAGTGCCAGCCCAAGTGCCCGTCCAGCACCACACCATTCAGTCTGCAGCACAACCGGTTCCAGAAGAACAAAAGCGCCAACTTTCTATTCCCACATTAGCACCAGAAATTGACGATCAAGGGCAATTGATAGACAACACATCAATAGATATTTCAGACCCCACGCAAGTGATTGACGTTAAAGGAAAGGCAAAAGAAGTCACAGGGACATCAGATTTTGTTGTGCCAACACGCATTATTATTCCCCACATCGCAAACCCTGAAAATGATGTATTGCCCATTCCTGTCCAGTCTAAAATATTATCTGCTGTTGATCTTAACTCTGAGGCTATTCAACCTTTTGAACCTAAACCAGACCCTGTAGAGTATGGTGATTTCCCAACTTGCCCTGTGAGCTTTGATGAAGATGCTAAGGCAGAACAACGACAAGAAAAACGTGAAGAGGTGAAAATACCTGAGAATAAAGTAAAAAAGAAAAAAGGTAAACAGAAGAAAGACAAGAAGAAAGACAAGAAGAAAAAGAAGGCAGATAAGGTTGAGAGAGAGTCTGTCGAATCTGATGATAGCTCTCAAAAGCATGATAAAAAATCTAAAGAGAAGAAGAAAAAAAAGGATAAAAAGAAAAACAAGAAAAAAAATAAAGATGCAGAAGTAATAGATGAAAGCGAAGAATAGTCTTGTTAGTCAACAGTTTTACAAGCAACAGGGGTGATATCTACAGTGTCGTGTATGAAAGTGGTCGAAAGAGTAGACATAAGCCCTTGAAAAAGAATATAGCCTTTATGGACAGATCTTAATTTGTGAATATTTTTCGCGTTAAATGAGCCCGGTGCCATTTCAATTTTAACCATTACGCTGATGTTATGATGGTGGCCTGGTAGCGTAGTAGAATGTGCCTTCCCAACATAAATGAGCAGGGGGTGGAAAATTAAAATAGAATTTGGCTTAACTGTTTTAAAGTGTACACGTTCATGGTGCTTTTCAATTATTCTAAAGGTAATAGTTTTGCATAAAAAAACATCTGATGCCGCAACATTATCAAGAGAAAAAATAAGGCATAGCAATGAAAAGACAGTATGTTTTAAAATGGACATTACCAAACTTTCCTTATGAAAAAAGACCCCTGTTATAAAGGGGCCTTTTAACATTACGTGTAAATTATACGGTAATCAAGTTTTTATGAACAACCACTGGTTGCACCACATGTGTTGCACTTTAAGCAGGTTCCATTACGTACCATAGTAAAGTTTCCACATTCAGAACAAGCATCACCTTGGTAGCCCTGTAGTTTTGCTTTTTCTGCTTGCAGTTCAACGACACCCTTTGTAGAAGTTGCAGTAGTC
>CAYZJC010000021.1:0-401 GCA_964478775.1 uncultured Verrucomicrobiales bacterium
TACACAAAACCCAGCTGCAACATACGAAGACCTTGGGGAAATTTCAAAAAATTCTCACATGCATCTTGTAGATGATGTTGTGTTTACGCTAAAGGAAGGTGAAATTTCAAAAATCACCCCAACAGATAAAACCTTTTCTATCTACGTTGTGCGTAAAATTGAACCTGCACTTACAAAGTCTTTAAAAGAAGTTCGTAGTGAAGTTAAAAAAATTATTCAAAAAGAAAAGTATACAGAAAACGCCCAAGCGATGCGTAACGAATTTGAAGACGCTTTAGCTGCCGGCAAACCACTCGCAGAAGTTGCTAATGCACATGGGTTAGAGATTCATAATGTTGCCCCAGTTGACCGCGCAGGCGCCCCTTCAGACATTGAAGACACCGCTCAACATACGGGTGTCA
>CAYZJC010000021.1:411-27975 GCA_964478775.1 uncultured Verrucomicrobiales bacterium
TCTAAAGAAAAGGCATTTACTTATTCTATCTGTTTTAATCGGCACCATAATTTATCAGACTGCCCTCGTTGGTGTCCTTGGTAATAATGCCCGATTTAAGCTTCCAATTGAACCTTTTTATTTAATTTTAACTGCTTACGGAATTCAACAGATTTATACCATTTGGGTTAATCGGAAAAACCTAAAAGGAGGAATCAAAATTCCAAAAAAATAGATCACAACATTCTTCAGCACTTACATAATAGTGATCAAAAACCTGTGTTCACAGATCACAAATAATATAAGCAGCATTTGAACAAAGCGCTGTTGCTGAAACTGTAATTGTTGATGTAAAAACAGGTCTTAGCGTTGCTGTTCGTTTAAGTGAAATTATTCCCGCCACTATCCCTGCGTTTAATGGTGTGAAAAACAAAGTGAAAACAGACTACCACGTTGAAACAGCTTACAAAAAAGTAATGTCCGAATTTTCAGACCTGCTGAAAACCTTAAAAACAAGCGAAGAGTTTGAAAAAGCCACCACTGCTAACAAATGGGGAAAAGTCCAAACGCTCAGCTTTAGCTATGTTGATATGCAAGATGAGAAGTTTAAAAAGACACCAACAGGTCAATTCTTAAAAGATGTCAACCCCCAATTCATTGGTAAACTATTTAAAGCCCCTGTGGGAACCGCTATCTCAGATAACATACCAGGTGGAAAAGTCATCTTCACCTTCCATGAAAGTGAGACCCCACAGCCCATTAGCCCTAAACTGCGTCAAACTATTTTAACCAACTTGCAAACCCAAGCTGAACGAGACATTATGTCATACTTCACCTATATTGCTAAAAAACGCATAGACATTATGATAAACCATGAAATCATGGAACAACTCTCTAGAGCTATGAATACAGGCGATTAACGCATTGCGATCACCTCAACTTAAAAGGCGTCTGACAAGGCGCCTTTTTTAATACTTTCTAAGATGGCTTACTAAGACTTAAGTTGCCGACGCGTCGCTAAGGCGCGTACTTCCTCTTACAGCAAACATCTTTTAATTGTGATTTGGAAAAACTTATGGTATCATGGATGCATTGTAAAAATAGCGGACTAAAATTCCGTTGTTATTACCATTTGTGTTCATGCAATCTTGCGCGCCCTTAGCTCAGCCGGATAGAGCGGCAGCCTTCTAAGCTGTAGGTCAGAGGTTCGAATCCTCTAGGGCGTGCCATTTTATTTGCACATTGTTTTCCTTAACCATAACAAAAAAATAGGTTCTCCTTTTATTGTGAAGGCCTCTTTTTGAATTACAAAGCAAACATTAGATTTTTTGAGCACGGACATTTAATTAATTAACGATTTGGAATTTTAAACATGACTGAACTTAGAAACATTGCTATTATCGCCCACGTTGACCATGGGAAGACAACATTGGTAGATGCATTGCTCAAACAAAGCGGAACATTCCGTGCTAACCAAAACGTTGCTGAACGCGCAATGGACTCTAACGACTTAGAACGTGAACGTGGTATTACGATTCTTGCAAAGTGCACATCTATTGTTTGGAATGATATGCGTTTAAATATCGTCGATACACCAGGACACGCTGACTTTGGTGGGGAAGTTGAACGTATTTTAAGTATGGTTGACGGGGTTGTTTTGCTTGTTGACGCCGCTGAAGGCGCTATGCCACAAACAAAATTCGTGTTAACCAAGGCGTTAAAGCTAGGTCTTCGCCCAATCGTGGTTATCAATAAAATTGACAGGCAAGACGCACGTCAAGACGAAGTTCTAGAAGAAATTTTTGACTTATTCCTTGCTTTAGAAGCTAACGATGAACAACTTGATTTCCCTGTGTTATACGCATCTGGCCGTTCAGGCTGGGCAGTTCGCGATTTAAAAGATGAAAGAACTGACTTGCAGCCCTTATTTGAAACTATTGTTTCATACTTTAAAGCCCCACAATCAGAAGAAGGTCCATTTCAAATGTTGGTCACGACACGTGAATATGACCCATACTTGGGTCGTGTCTTGACAGGCCGTATTCACAGTGGTGAAGCAAAGCTCAACATGGCTATAAAAGTCTTACACCACGATGGTTCCGTTGTAGAAACAGGTAGAATTTCAAAGCTATTGTCCTTTAAAGGGCTTGACCGTGTGCCAATTGAAGAAGCAAGTGCAGGTGATATCATTGTGATTGCTGGTCTTGAAAATGCAAACGTTGCAGACACCATTGGCCATAGCGAAATTACAGTCCCTTTAAAGGCACAACCAATTGACCCGCCCACATTGGCCATGACATTTTCTGTGAACGATTCTCCCCTTGCTGGTCGTGAAGGTTCAAAAGTCACTTCACGTATGTTGGGTGATCGCCTAAAGCGTGAAGCTGAAGGAAACGTTGCTTTGCGTATTACAGAAACAGCAGAAAAAGATGCCTTCGAAGTCGCAGGTCGCGGTGAATTACAACTTGGTGTTTTGATTGAAACCATGCGCCGTGAAGGCTTTGAACTTTCAATTAGCCGTCCACGTGTGTTGTTCCAACGTGACCCAGACACCAATGAAAGATTAGAACCAATTGAAGAAGTTCAAATTGACGTTGATGAAGATTATGTAGGTGCAGTTGTTGAATCAATGAGCCTTCGCAAAGCAGAATTACAAGATATGCGTCCATTTGGCGCAGGTAAGACACGTGCAACGTTCCATGCCCCCTCTCGTGGCTTAATCGGCTATCATGGTCAATTCCTCACAGAAACACGTGGAACTGGCATTATGGCACGCGTATTTTATGGCTATGCCCCTTACAAAGGTGCAATTGAAGGGCGCCGCAATGGCGTGTTGATTTCCAATGGTGACGGTGATTCTGTAGCTTACGCTTTGTGGAACCTTGAAGAACGTGGAACATTATTTATTGGCGGAGGTGTGAGCGTATACCAAGGAATGATCATTGGCGAAAACAGCCGTGAACAAGACATGGAAGTTAACCCGCTTAAAGCAAAACAATTAACCAACGTTCGTGCATCAGGTAAGGACGAAGCTATTCGTTTATCTCCTCCCCGTTTGATGTCATTGGAACAAGCTATTTCTTATATTCAAGACGATGAACGCGTAGAAGTTACCCCTAAAAACATTCGCCTTCGCAAAGCGTTCTTAGACCCTAACGACCGTAAACGTGAAGAAAGAAAAGCAGATAAAATGTAGGCTGGTGATTTTAATCCCACTCAACACAAGAGGGTGTCAACTTAGGTTGATGCCCTTTTTCTTTGTTTATTTGCTCTGGTGGAAATTGACAACGCTATCGTTTTCAAGTTTTTCCTTTCCAGTAAGGCAAATCTATTGTTACAATTTGATATGAATTTATTTTAATTTGATGTCAAATGATGCGCAAACGTTTACCTATTTATATTTCAGTTATCATCGCCTTGTTAACAGCAGGGTGCGATGAAGTGGTGAAATCCCCTAAGCTTGGAAATAAAAAAATCACACCTGATACGTTTGATGAAATTACAACGTCGCCGGTTGCATCTCTTCCTGCCCCCACTCTCAAGCGTCCAACAATCAAACCGAAAATGTATGACGCAGCATTTTACAAAGAGGTTTCCCTTTCAATTGCAGAACATGTCCCCGTCACGTCATTATTACCAGCACTGGCTAAAAGCATTGGGGTAGACTTACAGCTAGACCCTGGTGTTGAAACAGTGATGTTTTTCCAAGCCACTAACAGACCATTTATTGAAGTCATTGAGGATTTGTGCGACATGGGAAATATGCGTTACATTATCAAAGATAAACGCATACGCATAGAACGTGACCAGCCCTATTCACATACATACGCTATTCAATTTTTAAATTTGACACGCAATAGTCAAAACCGCATTTCTGTTGCCACAAATATTTTCAATAATGGACATAACTCACCTGCTAGCAACGATGCAGGCGCTGTCAGTACGAGTATGGACAGTAATTTTTCTGGCACAGATTCGGCAAATGGGTCAGACAGCCAATTGAACGTGCATAATCACAATGATTTTTGGTCTGAACTTGAAACGAATCTTACACTGATTTTAAAAAATAGTGACGATGAAGCTCTTGAACCTGCTGAACCTGCACATGCGGAATCCTCCTCTCATGAGCCCCCCCCAAAGTCTGCACATTTAAAACCAGTACCGTTTAAAGCAGAGAGATCTCCAACAGAGTACAAGGAGATTTCAGATCTTAAAAGAGGAAAAGGGCCTGAGGTCATTTTAAAGAAAACTAAGACACATTCCTCTACCAAAGCAACTGCAAAACCTAAGGCAATTCCCCACAAACCCAAAAGCTATTTTTCAATTCACAAACAGGGCGGGTTGCTAACTGTTTTTGCAACACAAAAAATACAAAGACGGGTTAGTGCTTACCTTGAACAATTAAAAATTGCAGCTTCTAGTCAGGTTTTAATAGAAGCTAAGATTATTGAAGTAACTTTGAACCATGAATTTAAGTCTGGTATTAATTGGGCAAGACTGAATGGAAGAAGGGGCTTGCAACTGCAGGCAAGTTTTGCTGACATGTCTAAAAACACCATGCATGCGGACCCCACACAAGGTGCGCAAAACTTATTTTCCATAGGTGCTGTCGGTTCAAACTTTTCAGGCATTCTAAATTTATTAGAGGAATTTGGTAGTGCGAAAACATTGTCAAGCCCACGCCTAACGGTTATGAACAACCAAGCTGCCATTCTTAAGGTCGCACAAAACCAAGTCTATTTTCGCCTCAACTATGACAAACAAAACCCCAACAACTTAACACCAGGCGGGTCAAGTGTTTCCAGCACCATTCAAACAATTCCCATTGGGCTTATTATGGCGGTTCAGCCTTCCATTAACCTTGAAACAGGTGAGGTCATTTTGTTTTTAAGACCCACCATTTCAAAATTTAGCAAAATTGTATCTGACCCAGCTGTGAACATTGCTTATAATGCGAACCTGTCAACAGGTGGTGATAATCTCCCAGCACCATCTTCCACGGTTCCTGTTGTTGAGGTGCGTGAGATTGATTCCGTCATGAAATTGCAAGATGGGGAGATTGGAATTTTGGGAGGGCTGATGGAAGTCTCTGCCCATGAAGACACAGATGATATACCTGGTATCAGTGAAATACCTGTCATAAAAGATATGTTTGGTGCTAGGAATAAGGGTGAAAAGGTTGTTGAACTGGTGATTTTATTTAAAGTACGTGTGGAAAGGGGGGGGCAAACATCTGTTGATGCAGCTGATATGCGATTGCAAGATGACTATATTGCGGACCCCCGTAAATGGAAACATTAGCCATGGAAAGATGGTGTAAGTGTTTAAGTAACCTTGTCTGGAATGTTTGCCTGTTATTTTCAATAGGTACAACTGCCTTAATGGCCCACGAACAAAAAGTGGGAACACTTGTGATTACACCAGAAGGAAAAATTGTTCAAAGCATTCCATCTCCCTTAGAGAGTGCTCAAACTAAAAAAATTAAGGAAGCTATCAAGCAAGCAGAACTTAAGAACGCGAAAGCTGAAATGGGCCAAGAAGCCCCTTCTTTACCAAAGGAAAATAATGAAAAATTACCTTTGACAAAACCGTCTGGGGAAGAAAAAAATACAAAGCCACATGCAATGGTTGCAAACCCAAAGCTGGAACAACAAAAATTAAATAGTAAAAATGCGAAAGCAAAACAGGTAAATAAAGTTAAAGGGATTCCTATACCCTTAATCTCTGTTGACCTGTCAGAGATTGATTCCGTTGAGCTAGACTATAATACTTTGCGCCTGGTTCCCAATTTCACAAGTAAGACATTTCGCTTAAAATTGATGGCCTCACAAGAATTTAATGTAGCTATTGTGCGTCACAAGCAAGGTGTTTATTTGGTTTTAGATGTTCCTTTTACCCCAGAATTAGTTGATTTGCCAGGGTTAAGGAATGTCGTAGATTTTATTGAAATTCTACCTAGTGAAAACTATACTATTGTAAAATTTTATTTGGCACCTTCGGTGATTACACGCTATGAAATAGAAGCAACGCAAAAATTCTTACGTTTTTTCCATGTTGAAAAGGCGCGCCTTGCAAATGTTTTGGCCCCTGCATCAATTATAGTGCAAGAAAATTTAACCTGGCCCAATTTTCGTTATACAGGATTATCCGAAGGCTTTGGTCAAATTATACCTATCGAAGGTATTAATTATTATATCTTAATGACCAGAACACCTGATGGGGGTATTGAGCAAACTCTCAATACCCCTTGGTGCTCCTCCGTTCCAACGCATCAAGGAATTGCCTTTAAAGTTAACGACGAACAAACATTTTTTGATTTTTCAAATAACGTTCTGACTATTCAACCAAGGGCAAGTGATGACTCAAAGGTAAGTGATGTCCCCGAGGCTGCCTACGTCAACTTGTTTGAAGTAGATCATAAAATTGATTTGCGCGAGAAATTAATGCGCTTACAAGACTTATTAAAAAGAGAAACATACCCCTTCCCTATTAGCCATGTTATGGAATTAGCGTGGCTGAAAACTCAGTTAGACTTAGGCTTTGAAGCTTCTGCTGCCTTAGACAATTTAGCAAATATCTACCCGGCCTTGTCTTCTAACGTGTTGTATAAATCACTGTTGGGAATGGCACTTTTTATTAATGGTAAAACTAAAGAGGCCTTAAAAGCCTGGGAATATTTACCACACATTCAAGAAATTGACACCTGGAAAGCTATTGCATTGGCAGAAACAGGTCAATACGATGGTGTAGAGCAATATCTAGAATATGCCTTAAAACTCTTACCAACCTATAGCAAGAACCTACGTGAAACATTAATCAAACGCATACTCAATATTTGCATAGCTATTAACTTTCCAAATATCGTTCAGTATATTGCCGATAAAATTGACTGGGGAGGTTCGCATGCAATGAATGCCTTAGTTCATCTCAGTTTAGCTAATATATATTTTGAAAATAAGAACTATCTTGCAACAGAACAAATGCTACAAGAAATGAAATTAAAGCTCTTTCGTGAACAACCCAATATGATGTTAAAAGCATATAGTGATTATTTCGCAATCAACTTAAGTTTAGCCCAAAAGGCAATCACAGAAGAGGGAGTCATTGAAAAATTAGATATTGTGAGCTATTACTGGCGTGAAGATTCTTTGGAATATCGCATTTTAGCACAAATGTTTTTAATGCAAGACCAAATGAAAAACTACGCCAAAGCACTTGAAGTCCTGAGAAAAATCAAACGTCAATTTCCTTTACAAGCAACTATTGAATTAGTTGATACACAAATCCAACGTATATTTTATAACTTTATCAAAAGCTATGATAAATCGCATCCTCTTCGGGTGATTAGTATCTATGCGCAGTTTGCTGACTATTTACCTGAAGGCAAAGTGGGTGAAGAAATGATTACGAGAATTTCTAATGCCTTTGTGAAATTAGGGTTACTTGATGACGCTGCGGAAATCTTAAACAGGTCACTTCGTGATATGAATGATGGTGTTCCCAAAATCAATCGCATTTTTGAAATTGCAGATTTATATTTTAAAAATAAAAAATATGATTCCGTTTTAGCAATTTTAGACACTATTTATATAGACAATGTCACCTTAGATTTAAAAACAAAAATCATTACTGAAAAAGCCAAGGCTTTATTTGCTATGGAGCAAACAGAAAAAGCAAGCGCTTTACTGGAATCGAGCACAGAACCTTACCATATTATTTTTTCAAGCCAAGTTTATATGGAGCAAAAACAATGGTCTAAAGTCATAGAGATTTTAGAACCCTTACTGTTTAGAATGGATAGTAAAAATAAAAAAGACAAAGAGTTATTGCCAAAATTATTAAACTATCTTGTCATTGGCTTAGTGATGGATGGCATTCAAGATGATCAAATTTTAAAACCTAGCGGCCAAAAAAAGAACAAAAAAAATGATGTTCAAGGAAAAAAACTTAAAAAAGATGAAAAACAACAGGTAACAAAGCCCAAAGTAAACCGTCTTGAAAAAAGTGCAAAAGATATGGCGCAGGAAATTGCAAACACTTTAAAAACAGAACCAAGCCCACAATTGATCAAAGCCATTACAGAAATGAACAATAAAGCACATAAACATCAATCTAAGCTTGATAATTTACGCGCACAGTACGGCCAATTGATGAAAGACCAGCCTATGTTTGAATTGTTAACAAGGCCTAAAAAGGTGAACATGTTTAGCTTGAAAGAGGCACAAGATATTTTAGGAGATGCAGATGAATTGCTGCAGTTTATTGATAGCCAAAAATAAGTTTATCTCTTGGAAAGAAAAGTGATGTTGATGAATCACCTTAAACAAGGACTACACAATTTTATAGATGAGCTTACCCTACAAAGACCGCGCCTATTTATTTATGCTGTGGCCTTGTTTGCTGCAGGGATTGCAACCTATATCATCATCCCTTTTAATGTTTCAGCCATATCGTTGTACATGTCCTTTTGTTGTATAGCGCTTTTATGGTGGGTGTTTAGCCGAAAAGAATTGGCATTAAGCCAAGACACGCGTTCAGATATCCCCTATAGAATAGTTAAGACGATTTGTCTTATTGTGTTGGTATTGTTAACTGGCATGATACGTGCGCATTGGCAAGTGTCTATGAATGATATGCATTTCTTAACGCAAGTGAAAGAACATGTGAAAGTGGAAGGGGTCATTACAGCAATTGAAGAGCAAGAGTATCAACAAACGCGTCTTACCATAGCGTTAAGCAAGACAGCCCGAAAAGGCGAAACGGAAATACTACAAAATATACGCTTGAAGTGGCATGGTGTGTTGCCTGCCGAAATCAAACCCCATTGCACAATCGAAGCTGTGGCAACTTTGTTACCAGTTTCCAGCCCCGTTAGCCCTGTTGGGTACCCGTTTAAGCGTGATTATTTTTTTAAACGTATAAGTGCCACGGGAGTTATTCACAGTTTTCACCTTAAAGCTTGTCACGCTTCATCAATAGACCAATGGCGGCACGACTTAACAAAAACAATTAAAGCAAATATGCACAAGCCTTATGGTGAAATTGCTGCCGCCCTTATAACCGGAGATAGGTCAGGCATTCCACAGGTGATTAGAAACCAATTTAGTGACTCTGGCCTTGCGCATTTGTTGGCAATTTCAGGCTTGCATATGAGTTTAGTTGCAGGTCTATTATTTTTCGTATTTTTTAAATTGCTGTGTACGGTTCATTTAGTGGGGTTGTTTACAAAGCGCACAGTTTCACCGACAGCCCCGTTGATGTTGATTGCCAGTATGGTGACCATGTCTACCATGTTCTTTTATTTGCTGATTTCTGGGTCCGGCTATCCTGCGATTCGCTCATTCTTAATGATTATGTTGGTCTGGTTCGCCTTAATGTTGGGGCGAAACCCTATTTCTTTGAGGTCAGTTGCGCTGGTGGCTTTTGCAATTTTATTGACAAACCCCTATAGTTTATTTTCCCTTAGTTTTCAGCTCTCTTTTTCGGCAGTGATTGCGCTTGTTGCGTTTTATGAATATTACACAACGCTAAAACCTCCAAGAAAAGAAAATGCTTCCTTTATTGCGAAAATAGCAGGGCACTTTACACGCTACGTTGGTGTGGTTGTTTTAACAACTTTTATAGCAACACTTGCAACAACCCCAATTGGTATTGCTGTCTTTAACCGTTTTACAATGCAGGCCATTTTGGCCAATATCTTAGCTATACCTTTAACGGCGTTTTGGATTATGCCGATGGCGGTCATGAGTATGTTTTTCCTTGTCTTTGGTGGGTGGGACGTTGCCTTTTTATGTTTTGAATGGGGTATTGTTTTATTGTGTGATATTGCAAAGTGGGTTGCACAATTGCCGGGCGCCATTATTTTGGTTGCATCCCCTACAATATGGTATCTGCCAGTGTTGATGACAGCTGGGTTATTGATTTGCGTTGGCCCTCTTCGCTGTATTCGCATCAGTGGTCTTTGTTTATTGGCTGTGTTACCCATTGCTTTTCATAAACTCCATGTTCCTGTTGGGTATGTTGCAGCAGATAAAAGCGTCATGGCTTTTTTAAATGACTATACGCCGTATGATATTGCACTTAAAGAACCAGTAAAGATGCCAGATTGTAAAAATATTTTATGGGTGTCGAGTTTAGTGAAAGGCAAGTTTTTCACACAGCAATGGGCGCAGCACTTAGGTGTACCCCTTATGTGCATACAAAAAATGCCAAGCCAACTTGGATTGTGGAAAGGTTATACACTGCTTGCTGACCCGTTTAAACAAGCCCTGGACACATCACTTAAAACCTATAGTCAAAAAAAACAGTTTATAAAAGATGCACAGCAGCAAATATGTCAGTTGCAAGACTGCAGTCAAACCCTTATTAGCAATGCGAAATTAGCGAAGACTAAATCAACAAGTGCAATAGATGTGGTGTATGATGGTGCAAATATCGAACACAATAAAGGCCTCTTTATTTTTGAAGATGGTCATGTGGAATGGGGGACAAGTATGTGGGGAAAGCGCCCCTGGTCATAATGGAAATAGAGCCTAAGTTATGCTTACAGAAATAAGCAAATAAACAGTTGCATTCATAACGGTTAATCATTAGAATGACAAGTCTGTTCTATTTAAAGATCATTTAATTTATAATGGAAAACAAGACTTCCTCTACCTTATCACCACAGTTTAGCACGATACGTTCATTGTTGTGGCCAATCCACACGAAAGAATTGTCGCATTTCATTCCACTTGCATTAATGATATTTTGCATTTTGGCAGTTTATACAGTATTGCACGACTTGAAAGATGTATTGATTGTTCAAAATGTGGGTGCGCATATTATTCCGTATGTTAAGGGAACCGTTGTATCCACAAGCGCGTTTACATTTGTTCTCATATACGTCAATCTTTCCAACATATTCACACAAGACAAATTATTTTATATTGTTGTATTATTCTTTTTAAGTTTATTTCTAATTTTTTGTTATGTATTGTACCCCAATGTTGTGGCCTTGCACCCTGATGTCGTTTATGTAAGAGCGTTAGAACAACAATACCCTTGGGCACTTGGATTTATTCATATTTGGGCAAACTGGGTATATGTTTTGTTTTATGTGTCTGCAGAATTGTGGGGCAGTACTGTTTTATCATTATTATTTTGGTCGCTTGCCAACCGCACGGTGAGTGTGACGCAATCTAAAAGGTTTTATGCCATGTTTATTGTGCTTGGAAACATTGCTGCCATATCGGTAGGGTATGGAACAAGTATGTATTGGAAAGCCATAAGGGCAAAAGTTCAATACATTGACCTTTCAAGTGTATTGTTTGTTTCATCTGTGCAGCGCTTATTAGTCTTTACGGTTATTGTGGGGGTGATATTGTGCCTTGTCTTTAGGTGGATGATGCGAAATGCCAAATTAGAAGTGAACCAGCAGAGCGCCACGGACGCTGGTGTAAAAGAAACAGCTGTGCCTAAACAGAAACAAAAAGCGTCAATCATTGAAAGCTTTCGTCTTATTTTTAAGTCAAAAGAATTAATGTGTATCGCCATTTTGGTACTGGCCTATGGCGTTGCGATGAATCTATTTGATGTACAGTGGAAGTATCAATTGGCACAACTGTATAGTGGTGACCCGTCTGGCTATTCCTTTTTTATGGCCCGTCTTTCTATGTATACAGGCCTTGCATCCTTTATATTTGGTTTTTTTGCACTCAGCCTACTACAGCGCTTAAAATGGAAGACGGTCGCTAGTGTTTTGCCCTACCTGATGCTTGTTGTAGGTAGTGTCTTTTTCTTTGTTATTATGTTTAACGCTACCATTTCCAAAGCCTTAAAGGCATTTGATATGAGTGTCAATTGGATAGCGGTGATGATGGGGGCGGGTCTATTGATATTTGCAAAAGCAATTAAGTTTACATTGGTCGACTCAACAAAGGAAATGGCTTACATTCCCTTGGATGATGAGCTTAAATCAAAAGGAAAGGCTGCTGTTGACGTGGTAGGTGGGCGCCTTGGAAAAGCTTCAGGGGGGTATTTACAAATGTTGCTTTTGGCAATTATGCAAACAAGCGCTATTATAAGCATTGCCCCGTATTCGTATATTGCCTTTTTCTTGGTTGTACTATTGTGGATTTGGGCCGTTAAGCGCCTTGCCAAACAAATGCAACTTTTAAATGTGGGTTAATGGTATCCCATTGCAAATTTCATTTAGCCAAGGTTGTTTTTATTTTTTACATTTAAAGTTATCTGTGGTCTAATGAATTGTCATAGTAATATTAGGAAATGTGGAAATGAGCAGTAATAGGCAAACTTATTTAATGGCGGCTAAGATATGCCACGACATGGCAACACCCCTTAGCGCAATGAATTTGCTGCTTGATTTTGCTTTCGAGCATTGTAAAGACCCACATATTGAAGCCACTTTTAGGGAAAGCCTTGAAAAGGCTTCCTTTCGTTTACAGTTCTACCGTTTGTTATTAACGATCAATGAAGAACAACCCACTTACCCTGATGTACATTCCTTGTTGATGTTATGTGGAAAACTCACAAAGGTGCGTTTGCAATTACCAACAGAGTGCCCAGACGGAAGCGCTGCACGTTTGTTGCTTGGGTTGACCTACATCTTAATTGAAGGACTCACCCATGGTGGTTCTATTGCCGTGACCATACAAGATGACCAATTATTCTTAGTTGCCAATGGCAGCCCTTTACAATTGCGCCCTGGCTATATTGAAGCGTTAGAAACACCCGACGGAGTTGAAAACAATGCACGCAATATTTTGCCTGTCTATCTTGGGCATTTAGCTAAAAGTTTGAGAGTATCAATTCATACCTCAAAACCAGATGCAGACCAATTGATGATTTCCACACACACAATGCAGTAAATAAGGCCTTGTTGCAAACTAAAAAGGCACCTCTCATCTGAGTGGTGCCTTTTCGTGTATGATGTGATTAATTATAAAAATGTGTCGCTTGTTGTTTTTCTGAAGTTTGATTAGAAATCATTTCATCTGTCATTTTCTTAAATGTTTCTACTTTATAAAGAATCGTGTGTGACAAGTGTTCGAGTTGGCGTGCACCAGCTTCTATTTGCGCAATGGTTTCCTTTTGGGAAAGGGACAGCTGCAGGGTTCGCCAGTACTGGCATTGTCTGTACATCTGATTGACGAAATATAACTGGTCATCATGAATTTCTAAAATCGTATACAGCGACGTTGGAAAGACCCCTTTCATTTCACAACACTGTCTTTGTGCGCTTTTTAAATGCGCACGGCTTTCTATCAGTTTACTGCTGATGACTTTTTGAAAAAATGGTAATTTTTCAACATCATACACAAGTGAATTAAGTTCTAACATAGCTGATTCCTCTTCTTTTTTTATTATTAACATTATAGTATCTAATTTCCAAAGAAAAATAAAGTTGCATTTGATTGTTCTTTTCAACTAAACAAATTTATATTTATGTAAAAATTTATTCAAATGGAATAAGGAGATGTAAACATCACGATGTCAGTTTGGTGTGTTTACCACTACATAACACATCAAGGGGCTCAAGCACGAACAAGACGCGCACTATATGACCCTTGAGACACATGATTAGAGGGGGTTATACCAAAACATAATGACGTAAAAGCCTGCGAAGCCTCAGTTCATGTGTGGTGCACTTTTATTCTGCGATTTGGTGCAGGCTTATTGGCTCCTACAGCTTTTATTTACCTATTAATACCCAGCTTCACTGTTGCGCATAAGACATTAAAAAAGGCCCGCATAGGGGCCTTTCTTTTAAATGTTTTTTTAAAAAACTATTCAGCTTCAGCTTTTGCCTTTGCTTTTTTCTTAGGTGTAGCTTCTACTTCACCTTCAGTTTTTTCTTCTTTAGCCTTTGCTGACTTTTTTGCTGGCTTTTTAGCTGTTTCAGTCTGCGCAACTTCCTCATCTTCTTCATCGTAACCAGGTAGAACACCTTTGAACTTTGCAACAGCATCAGACCAAGCAATGTTTGTAGGTTCTGATTCATCTTTTGACAAAATAAACTGAACAACTCTGTCTTCAATGTATGGGGCAACCAAAGCTTCCACAGCAGATCTATTTTTTCTAAAATAGGTTATCACATTATGTGGGTCAGAATAACGACGCGCTTCTTGCTGCACCAAGTAGTTAACTTCTTGTGGGGTAATTTCAATTTTTTGTTGTCTTGCAATTTCAGCAATAATCAAACCGAGGCGTACACGACGTTCAGCAATTTTTTTATAATCACCTTCCATGTTTGCCATTTCTTCTTCTGTAACTTCTTCTGGGTTACCATTTTCTTTTAACTCAACTTGCAAGTGATTCCAAATTGACTTAAATTCCATATCGACAAGGCTAGGAGGCAAATCAAAACTATATTGTTCTGCAAGCTTGTCAAGGAGTTGGCGTTTGCTGTAAAGGTACAAATCTCTATCGCGACTTTTCTTGAAATCTTCTGCCAATTTACTGCGAACCATTTCAATTTCTTCTGGTGTCTTTTCAAGCGCAAGTTCACAGATTATTTGTTTCTCGTCAGTTGGAATACGATGTTTTGCAATCTTCACATGGAACATAGCGTCTTTGTTTTTTTTATTACCAGGAACATTGTGTGAAACAAACTCATTTAGCTTACTTCCTAAAATTGCATTTGCCAAACCAGGAATCAACTCATGTTCACCATTCATTGCGTAGCGAACAATGGGCGCTTCTTCATTCACAGTGAATTCTTTTGTTTTTGAATCAAATGCTGCCACTTGAATCCACACTAAATCGTCAGCTGTAATGGCTTCACCATTTGTGGCATCTTTGTAAACTGGCAATTCTTTTTCATAATTCTTAAAAATCGCATCAATTTCAGCTTGCTCAACTTCATTTTTCAAACGTTCAATCTTAATGGATTCATAACCTTCAACTTCAAACGTTGGCATATACTCTAAAGACAAAGTAAGTTGTAAATCTTTACCATATTCATAGCTGTCTTGAATTGTACAAGCCGGTTGCAGCGCCAAACGTTTTGTGACAGATGCCACAGCAGACTTTGTTTGTTGATTAATCAAGAAGTTGATCGCATCTTCAAGACATGTACCAAAAAAGCGGTCACGAACCATGTTGACAGGCACTTTTCCAGGTCTGAAACCTGCCATTTTAAATGTTTTTGCTTTATTGGCAAGCATCTGATTTACACGCTTTTCAATATCATTGTGCGCAATGGTAAATGCTAACGTGTCTTGTAAGTTTTGTGCAACTGCTGCTGTTTGTGCCATCTGATTCAACACCTTAAATTCAATTATATTTCTTAAAAATGGTGCGGACGAAGGGACTTGAACCCCCACGACTCTCGTCGCCAGAACCTAAATCTGGTGTGTCTGCCAATTTCACCACGTCCGCACATCACAAAATCACTCCCCAAGCTCTCTCGATAAACCCAAGAAGTGTCGTATTTAAAAATATTATCATGTTTGAATTGAAAAAATCAATCACTTAAATCCGTTTAAAAACAGATATTTAAATAAAATTGGCCTTTGCCTAAGTCTTTTGTTTCGTCTTTTGACTAAACTTCACCAATGCGAATAATTTCCCACTCTAGATCAACACCACTTTGCGCTTTCACTTTAGCTTTCACTTCATTACCTAAAGTTTCTAGATCTGCTGCCGTTGCAGCGTCTAGGTTAAGCAAAAAATTGCAGTGTTTATCTGACACCATGGCATCATTCAGGGTAAGCCCCCTACAGCCAGCCTGGTCAATAAGCTGCCAAGCACTTAAAGGGGAATCCTTCGGGTTTTTAAAAGTGCTGCCGCCAGTGCGACCCCGTATAGGCTGTGTGTCTTCACGTTTTTGAAGGTGTGCGTCAATCGTTTCAAAAATATCAAAAGGCTCTGCTATTTTAAGCTGGAAACAAGCCTTGACGACAATAGCATCTTTAAGAAGATTGCCCTTTCGATAAGTCATCATCAGCTGATCTGACAATAATCTTACTAAGGTGGCATCTGGTAATAAAACTTCGACCCAAACTAAGCTATCCTTCACTTCCCCACCATAGGCACCTGCATTCATCGCAATAGCGCCGCCAATTGTCCCTGGTACACCCACTAAGAATTCAAGCCCAGAAAAGCCTTCATTCGCACATTCCATCACAAGGGTTCTATCTAAGCATGCGGCCCCAACCACAACCTGAGACAAGGCTTTATCAAATTCAATGCTGGCAAAAGTACTAGGCAATTTAATGACGCAGCCTTTAAATCCACCATCTCTTATTAACACATTTGACCCTGCCCCTAACATTAAAGTGGGCATGGTTTTATCTTTATCCATTAAAAAATTTTGCAAGTCTTCGATGTCGTGAGGTTTAAATAACACTTGCGCCACCCCCCCAACTTTAAACCATGTCATTTTAGAAAGTTTATAGTCAAATAAATAACGGCCTTTCACACGGGGCAATTGCCATAAATGATCGTTCTGACCAAGGGCATCAACCCCTTCATCTTGCAATAAAATTTTTGTAGCTGCTAGTGAACTCATTTATTGTTACCTACCATCTTCGTGCGCGGCGCAGTTTGCTTGTCTTTACCTTCTGTGTCTGCTTCAACAAGGCCAAGCTGGTCAAGTTGAACAGGCAATGTTGCAGCCCAATACGTAATGCTACCCGCACCCATCATCAACACAAGGTCACCTGCTTTCACAATGCGACGCAACAACAAAGGCAATTCTTCAGAACTCGCAATGGTATGCACAGGAATATCATGCTGTGTTCGAATCGCAGCAGCGAGTGTTCCACTATTAACACCTTCAATTTCATCTTCCCCAGCACTGTATACAGGGGCAATAACAATTGTGTCGCTTCCACAAAATGCATTAGAAAAATCGGCGAACAATGACTGAAGGCGCGTATATCTGTGCGGTTGCATCACCGTAATCAGGCGCCCTTGCGGACAAGCTTGCCGTGCAGCTTTAATAACTGTTTGAATTTCAACGGGATGATGCGCATAGTCGTCAATCACTGTCACGCCATGACTTTCACCCACACAAGTAAATCTGCGCCTCACCCCTTTAAAAGAGGATAGGGCCTTTTTCACAACGTCTTCACTAATACCAAGTTCCTTTGCTATCACAATAAGGGAAAGGGCATTTTGCACATTGTGCTTACCCATCATTGGCAAATAGATATCTTTCACCCGGTATGGCAAGGCAATGGTTGTATCCTCAAGCGTTTTGCTGCCATTGCCAGTTAGCAATGGTTTAAAAGTATCTGAAATTTCAACATCAAACGTTGTGCCTTTAGGACATGACCTTAGATTAACAGCCCTCACCATGGCTTGCTGTGAAAAACCATAGGTCACAAAACGTCGGTCAGTTAATGTGGTGCAAAGTTCTTTAACAACGTCATGGTCAACACACATAGCGGCCACACCATAAAAGGGCATGTTATGTATAAATTGTAAGAATGCCTTTTTTAAGTTATCAAAGGTCTGGTAATATTCCATGTGTTCAGGGTCAATATTGGTAACGACTGTTAAGGTAGGGTGCAATTTTACAAAGCTACCATCTGACTCATCTGCTTCAACAACAATCCAGTCACCGGCACCAAGGCGTGCATTTGAATTGTGCGCATTTAAGATCCCCCCATTCACAACGGTTGGGTCTAAATCTGCAGCCTCAAAAAGAGCTGCCATGAGTGATGTTGTTGTTGTTTTTCCATGGGTTCCAGATATGGCGACGGATTGTTTAAAGCGCATAAGTTCCGCTAGCATTTCCGCACGTTGTAACACAGGAATCCCCAGCGTCTTTGCGGCAAGCAATTCAGGGTTGTCTTTTTTGATGGCCGATGAAATCACAACAACCAGTGCGCCTTCAACATGACTTGGTTGATGAGAAGGAAACACTTCCACCCCTAATGACTCAAGTCGTTTCGTGATAGATGTCTGGCTCGCATCTGAACCCTTAACGTGATAGCCCAAATTATGCAACACTTCTGCGATACCGCTCATCCCAATGCCGCCAATGCCAATAAAATGAATATGATGTTTGGTTGTGTTGAATAATCGTGTAAGTGTGTTCATGTATGTATTTTCTATCTCGTGTTAATTGTCAATAACCCATAAGTCGTTTATATAAAAATCTGCAAAACCATATTTTAAAATATGAACTATTATAGAGTATTGCATCAAAAAAATACATCTGTTTTTTCAAAAATTTTTAAGCTGTGTATAATTTACAAAATATTACTAAGTAAATAAAAAAATACAACAATTTAATTCTTTGTTAATCAATATGAATTAAGCTTAAGTTTGAAATTAAATCTCAAGTTGTGAGCACACACATGAACAAGAAAATAATCTCTTATTTAAAAAAATGTTTCTTTGTTTTATTGATGATATGCATGAATACAGGCATGTCAACCGCCAGTAATGCTGAATGTGGTAAAGGGGGAACAGCTTGCCAAAACTATAAAAGCTGTATTATTAATGATAATTCAGGCAAACAACTTAAATATTGCTTAAGCGGTGATTGTTTGAATGACCCACTTACATCGTGTCAATATCCTGGGCTTGACTTAATCCCATGTGGTATGGGTGGGTCATTATGCTTTGGTGGAAAAGTGTGTATGAATGCTGAAAAAACGGCGCTATGTCAATCTGAACACTGTTTGAAAGACACCAGCTCTTCCTGTGATTTTGCAAAAAAATTACCTTGCGGCATGAATGGCGGGGTATCATGCCCAAGTGACAGTGACACTTTTTGTGCCCTTTCAGACGGCTCAACGCTGTGCCTTGAAAACCAAGATTGCAGCAAGAAATATGCCATTAATAAGTCAATAGCAGGTGCTATGTGCTTGCCGGCAGAAAGAATTGCTTGTGGTAAAGGGGGCACGTCTTGCCCAGCAGACCAAATTTGTGTTCAAACAGACAAACCCAAATTATGTGAAAAAGGTGATTGCATGAAAGACAAATCCTCTTGTCAACCTTTACACACAGTAGAGTGCGGCAAGGGAGGAACGTCTTGCCCTATTGCCCAAGACCCTAAAGACCAAACCGTATGCATGTTAGCAAACCGTAAAGGTTTGTGTGAAAAGGGGGACTGCTTGAAGGGCGGCGCTGTATGTAATAAAGCAGCTAATCTTGCATGCGGAAACGGCGGCACTTCTTGTAATAAAAACAAAGTATGCGCGCTTGTTGACGGTGACAATACAACCCTTTGTATAGAAGGCAGCTGCATGCAAGATGCGAAAGCAAAATGTATTGTGCCAAATAAGCTTGCTTGCGGCCAAGGTGGTACAAAATGCCCATCATCGAAAGACCCTTTACAAAAACAAGTATGTGTGAAAAGTGACAGATCTGCAGAATGTGAACTGGGGGACTGCCTCAATGACAGCGCTTCACAATGTGTAACAAAAGTTTCATTCCTACCATGTGGTGATGGGGGTTCTTATTGCGCACAAAGCGACCAGGTCTGTATTTTACAGGACAAATCAGCTTTATGCACAACCATAGATTGTATGAAAAAGAAAAGATCCTCATGTCAATCAAAAGCTGTTTTGCCGTGCGGCAAAGGTGGCTTGGCTTGCTCTGATGCGAATCAAGTGTGTGCAGTTGCTGCGAAAAATACAATATGCACAAGCGGTGACTGTATGAATGACGCACAATCTTCATGTGTGGTACCGGACACATTACCATGTGGAAAAGGCGGCGTAGCCTGTGAGGGCGGAACGGTATGTGCAACCCCAAATAATGTGGAATGTAGAGCAGGTGAACCTTGTGCAAATGTTGCAACAACCACATGTGCAAATCCCACAACATTGGTGTGTGGTTTGGGCGGAAACTTTTGTGCAGTTCAAACATTCACAGGCTGTATGAAAGGTGACAGGTCAACTGTATGTAAGGTGGGTGAACCATGTAGTCGAGGCGGTGTGAAAGCAGACGTGTCTGGTGCACTTTGTTTTGCAAGAGGTCAACTACAATGCGGAAACGGCGGCCCAGGTTGCGCCCCAATTAATGGTGAAGCTTCTGTGTGCATGCTAAAAGATAATTCAGGTTTGTGTTTCACACCAGAATGTATGGACGACAACACAAAAGCTGGTTGCGTAAAAATCAGTGAAGCCCCATGCGGCAAGGGTGGTATTGGTGGCTGTCCTGCTGGCCAACAATGTAAAGACACCTCGGCCAATAACGCGTTATGTACGGGCGGAGCCTGCATGAATAGAGGCGCAACAAAGTGTATACCATAAGAACAACTCTTAAATTCTACTAAGGTGATGCCCAAGAACGCGCAATGTGTTGTTGGGCATTATCTTTTGAGTTATTTCCCCTGTTTGCTTGCGTAAGAGCTTGCGTCTTGCGCGTAATAAAATTGCGCCAGCAATTAAACGTAGCACTTGATTTTTGCGTGTAATCGGGCCATTGTTATAATGAAGATAATTTAATTAAATATTGGTGTTAAACCCATGGTAGATCAAAAATCACCTCAGGCAAAAGACGAAGCATCTTTAAAAGAAGCACAATGCGATACAAATAATCATTCCACATGCAATGCCAGCAGGCGTGATTTTCTCACATTGACTGCATGTGCTGTTGGGGCTGTTGGTGTGGGTGCTGCAGGCTTAAAAATCATTAAAAGCATGAACCCAGCGGCAGATGTTTTAGCGCAAGCTTCCCTTGAAGTTGACTTGTCTGCTATTGCTGAAGGGACCAGTAAAGTTGTAATGTGGCGCGGAAAACCCGTTTTCATTAAGCACAGATCACAAAAAGAAATTGAAGACGTGCAGTCAACCTCACTTGTGAAATTAATTGACCCACAAACAGATGCTGAACGCTTTGCTAAAGACCCAAAGTGGTTAGTGGTTGTAGGGGTGTGTACACATTTAGGGTGTGTGCCAAGTGAAAAAAAAGAAGCCCAAGCACCTGCAGATGGCGTTAAAGCTGAAGCTGTTGGTGGGTGGATTTGCGCATGCCATGGTTCGCAGTATGACGCATCTGGCAGAGTCACAAAAGGCCCCGCACCAAAGAATTTGGAAGTCCCCCCGTATCAATTTTTAAATGGTGGAAAAACAATTAAAATTGGCTAAGTCTTAAAACATACTCAAGTATAGGTTTGAATTTTATGAAAATTACTGAAATTAAAGTCCCTCAGTTAGGGGAATCTGTTGTTGAAGCAACAATTGCACGCTGGGTTAAAGCCATTGGTGACACTGTTCAAGTTGACGAACTATTGGTGGAAATTGAAACAGATAAAGTTTCGTTGGAAATTACTGCCCCAGAAGCCGGCGTCTTGGTTGAAATTTTAGCACAGCAAGGTCAAACCGTATGCGTGCAAGATGTCATTGCCCGCATGAGTGATGAGAAAGATGCCTCTATTGCAGTCGCAACCACGGCAAATTCTGCCCAAAGCGTACCTGAAACAAGTGCCGTTGAAACAGCAACTATCTCAGCTGCAGCGACAGTCACTGAACCTCAACAAACCATCACGCTAGAAGTCACCCAACAAGTAACAACCGCACCATCTTCCATACCAGTTGTTGACAATAATTTACGAGAAAAAGCTTCACCTTCCGTTAGAAAACGGTTAGCTGAACAACAAATGAAAGCTGAACAAGTGCAAGCCTCGCGTTTAGATGGCCGTATCACTGCGCAAGACATTAAAAATGTTCCACAAAGCGTGCCTCCTTCTGTTGTTGCAACACCTGCTGCTGTTGCAGATACTGCAGCCCTTTGTATAGCATCAGTTACTAAGACATCAACACGCCAAGAAACACGCGTACCCATGACGCGCCTTCGCTCCCGTATTGCCCAACGTTTGAAGGATGCACAAAATACAGCAGCTATCTTAACGACCTTCAATGAAATTGACATGTCAGCCGTTAAAGCCATGCGTGAGAAATACAAAGACTCATTTGAAAAAAAATACGGAGTTAAATTAGGCTTTATGTCATTTTTTGTAAAAGCTTGTGTAAAAGCCTTGCAAGATGTGCCAATGCTTAATGCCAGAATAGAAGGCAATGAAATTATTTCAACAAATTATTGCGATATAGGCGTTGCTGTATCTGCCCCAAATGGGTTGGTTGTCCCTGTGCTGAGAGATGCGGATATGATGGACTTACAAGATATTGAAGCTGCCATTATGGGCTATGGGAAAAAAGCCAAAGAAAATAAATTGTCATTAGATGATTTATCTGGTGGAACCTTTACCATTTCTAATGGTGGCGTGTTTGGTTCACTCTTATCCACCCCTATTATCAACCCACCCCAGTCAGGGATTTTAGGAATGCACAAAATTCAAGACCGCCCCGTTGTGGTTGCAGGCGAAATTGTCATTCGACCGATGATGTATGTTGCATTAAGTTATGACCACCGCCTTGTAGATGGCAGAGAAGCCGTCACCTTTTTGGTCAATATTAAAGAAAGCATTGAAAATCCAGACAAATTATTACTTGGGCTGTAAAGACTGTTCAAGCGAAAATCCCCCGTCATGGGGGCTTTTTAATTTCATGATTCCTTGATGAACTTAAATGATATTAAGTGCATAACCGAGGTGGCGCACAGTAAGAATCGTCTCATGTTCTGCGTCAATGGCTTTGAGCTTTTGTCGCAAACGGTTGATCTGAACATCTATCGTTCGCTCACTCACACGGTGTCCCATTTTCTGAGCAAGGCTTTCACGTGACGTAGGCTCAAGCGGACGCTGGGCTAAAACTTGTAGCAAAGTTTTTTCAGTAGAGGATAAAATAACTTGCGAACCTTGGTGCAGCAATGCCCCTGGCTTTACATGAAATTCAAACTGACCAATATACAAAACCTTATTTTCTTCGGGAGCAGAGCTACTTTTACGCCTTAATAATGCCCGCAACCTTGCCACTAATTCTAAGGGCTCAAACGGTTTGGTGAGATAGTCATCTGCCCCAACGTCTAACCCTTCAATTTTTTGCGTCACATTATCAAGTGCCGTTAACATTAACACATAAGTTTGCGATGTTTGACGAAAACGCCTTAAAAATTCAATACCAGTTTCTTGGGGCATCATCACATCTAAAATAATAATATCAAATGTATGCTGTGTGAGATACTGTGTCGCCTCTGCGGTGCTGGCCGCTGTTGTTGTTTCAAAGTCATATTGCTGCAAGTATTCACTTAACAAATTGCGTATGGCTTTATCATCATCCACAATCAAGATTCTAACTTTTCCTTGGCTGATTACAGCATTTTCATCAAGCATCTTCTCTTCCATATAAACTCCTTGTAGACATTAACAGCCCCCAAGCTAGCGCTGACCACCAAACATACCCCCTAGCATTTGTGCCATTTTATGTTTAGCGATGCCGCCTACACTCATCTTGCCCATTTTTTTAACCATGGCTTGCATTTGTTCAAACTGTTTAACGAGGCGATTCACATCCGACACTTGAACGCCAGCCCCAGCAGCTATACGTTTACGACGCGAACCATTGAGTATACCTACCTGCTTTCTTTCCTTCTTTGTCATAGAAGAAATAATCGCAAGCTGGCGCTTAACCATAACGTCACCACCGCTTAAATTTTCCACTTTATCTTTCAATTTACCCATGCCGGGAATCATGTTCATCATCGAAGACATGCCTCCCATTTTTTGCATTTGCTGAAGCTGCGTTGCCATATCGTTCATGTCGAACTGGCCTTTTTGCATACGCTCCATTGCCTTTTGGGTTTCTTCGCTGTTTTGCAATTCACCTGCACGTTCAACAAGGGCAACAATGTCCCCCATGTCTAAAATACGGTCAGCAATACGTTTAGCATCGAACACTTCGAACTGGCTACTTTTTTCACCAACCCCTAAGAACTTAATGGGGCATTGTGTGATAGAACGCATGGAAAGCGCTGCACCACCACGGCTATCACCATCAACACGGGTCAGAATCAGACCTGTTAAGGGGACAACAGCTTTAAACCCTGTTGCGATAGAAACAGCGTCTTGCCCAGTCATCGCATCGACAACCAGCAATGTTTCAAGTGGGTTAATCGTTTTCACTAATTGTGACAATTCATCCATCAAGGTATCATCAATATGTAAACGCCCTGCTGTGTCATACAACACAACATCAAAGCCACCAGTTTTAGCCCTCTCCATTGCACGCGTAACAATCTGTAAAGGCTTTTCCCCTTCAACAATCGGCAGTGATTCCACTTGTACACTTTTACCAACAACCTCAAGCTGATGCTGCGCTGCGGGTCTGTAAATATCTAACGATACCAGCAATACTTTTTTATTACGTTTTTCTTTTAAGTAAAGGGCAAGCTTACCAGATGTTGTCGTTTTACCAGAACCTTGTAGCCCCACCATCATCATGGAAACAGGCGGCTTTGCTGAAAGATTAATTTGGGTTTTAGCTTCATCGGCCCCCAGCAAGTCAATTAAATGCTCGTGGACAATTTTAATAATCATTTGGCCAGGCGACACACTTTTTGTCACTTCATGACCTAATGCACGCTCACGAACCTGGGTGATAAACTCTTTCACAACAACAAGTGCGACATCGGCTTCTAAAAGCGCAATTCTTATTTCACGCAAAGCGTCGTTTAAATCGTTCTCACTAATAAAGCCACGACCTCTGATTTGGTCGAATACTGCCGTAATACGTTTTGATAAATTTTGAAACATGTTACGACTTTGACCTTGCTACACCAACAAACTTACCACTAAATGCCGTAATGGCTTCACCAGTTAAATGCACACGATCATCTACGTGTTTCACTAGCAATGCACCCCCTCTGCGTGACGCTTGATACGCTTTCAGCTCGTCCTTCTTAAGGCGTTCTGACCAATATGTTGCAAGCTTACAATGGGCATTGCCAGACACTGCATCTTCACTGCTGCCAAATTTAGGTGCAAACACCCGGCACACATAGTCATACATCTCGGGGTCGGGTGACTCTGCTGTGACAATAACACTATCACAATCTAGATTCATAACGCGAATCGTGTCTGGCTTTAAATCAAACACTTCTGTGGCTGAATGCAGTTCCACAATGCAATCATTGCATGACTCTGAAACATACACTGGCGAAACACCAATCGCATCATACAAACCATCAGGCGCAGAGGAAGGCTCCGTATAATAGGCTGGGAAATCTAAAGTAATCGAGGCCCCATTCTTCCACGCCTTTAAAATTCCACTTTTTGACTCAAAAAAGATTTCTTCGCGTGTCGCAATTTCCATTTCTGTCCACAATACGTGTGCAGCCGCAAGCGTTGCATGACCAGATAAGGCTAATTCACCAACTGGACTGTACCAGCGAATTTGATAATGGTTATCATATAGAGGCTTAACGAATGCAGTATTTGGCAAGTTAACCTCGCACGCCACATTTTGCATGAAGTCATCTTCTGGAAAAACATCAACCACACAAACTGCCGCAGGGTTACCTTTAAACAAGGTGTGGGTGAAAGCATCTACTGTACAAAATTTCATTTTACGAATTACGCACCTTAAAAAAATTATGGTATATTTAATCACTCAATTATATGGTGTTTAAACACTGTTTGCCAATGAAAAAAACCCTGAACACGAAATCCAGGGCTCTCTTGAAGTCTCTTTTTGTAGAGCAAAGCTTAACGCTTGCTGAACTGGAAGCGACGACGTGCTTTTGCTTGACCGTATTTCTTACGTTCAACAACACGGCTATCACGTGTCAAGAAACCAGCTTGCTTAAGAACTGTGTGCAGTTCTGGCTCAAAATGAACCAATGCGCGGCTAATACCATGACGCAAAGCACCAGCTTGACCTGATAATCCACCACCTTTAATGGTGCAATATACATCATATTGGTTTGAACGGCTTGAAACTTTGAAAGGTTGGTCGATGATCATTTGCAACACAGGGCGTGCGAAATAGCTTTCCCATGGTGTTCCGTTAACCATAATCTTACCCATACCAGGCTTAATCCAAACACGAGCGATCGCATTTTTACGCTTACCTGTCGCATATGAGCGGCCTTGTGCGTCAATTTTCTTTTCGCGAGGCACAGCAACATTTTCTTGTGCAACCACATTGCTGCTGGCTGCGTCTGCTTGTGTTGTTGCTGTCTTTAATTCATCTAAAGTGATTTTCGTTGCCATTGATTATATACTCCGCTTGTTTTTGCGATTAAGGCTTGCTACATCAACCACTGTTGGGTTTTGTGCAGCATGTGGATGTTCACTACCCGCATACACCTTTAAATTGCTCATAATCTTACGACCCAATGGCCCGCGTGGCACCATACGTTCAACTGCTTTTTCGACAACACGTTGTGGGAATCTGCCCTCAAGCAATTGACCCACTGTGCGTTCTTTAATACCGCCTGGGTAACCTGTGTGCCAGTAGAACTTTTTATCTTTTAATTTGTTACCTGTTAGGTGAATTTTGTCTGCGTTAATCACAACAACATAGTCACCACAATCTACATGTGGTGTGTATGAAGCTTTGTGCTTACCACGCAAGTGGTTTGCCACAAATACAGCAAGGCGCCCTAAAACAAGTTCGTTTGCATCAACCAGAATCCATTTCTTATCGACATCTTCTGATCGAAGCGATTGAGTGGTTTTATCCATTTTTTCAATCCTCTTAAGTTATATTCTACTTTTATAACTTTTTATTGACCGAAACGTCAAGTGAAAACGCCTTTCCAGCGTAGGTACTATAATACTGTTTCTGTCTAATCATATTCTTCAAGCCTTTTGAACAACAAAACTTCCAGACGTTTACCATTTATTAACCATTCATATTTATAATAATTATGATAAGGATACAAGTTAAGTGCGACATATTTAATTGGGGGATACAAATAATGATAGATGTCGGTTTATCAAAACACGATCGCAAATTAATTGCAGATGCACTGGCATGCATGCTATCAGATATTTATGTATTGTATATAAAAACACAAGGCTTTAGCTGGAACATGCGTGGCGATGGTTCATACGCCCTCCAATTGCTGTTTGCAGAACAAGCCAGTGATTATTTACACACGATTAATAAACTTGGGCAACGCATTAGGTCATTAGATTTTTATGTTCCAGGTTCTATTAAGGAATATCTCCACCACACAGGTCTTACAGAACACAAGACGCACACACAAGACACACATGACGTGATAAGAACCCTCCTTTTAGACAATGAGTTCTTGGTAAGAAGATCACACGACGTGTATGATATAGCTAATACTGTTAATGACCCCGTGACACGACATCTCATGCAAGATAGAATGAGAGTCCACGCGGAAAACGCATGGAAATTGCGTATGCACATTGAATAAGGGACTCGAGCGATGATGAAGACAATTAATAATTTACTAGAAACCATATTGGGGTTTGTTGTCATTACTATAGCCGTTTTTTTTATAGGCTATGTGTATAAAATGAATAACAGTCAAAATTTAAATGAGACATATTCCTTAGTTGCCAAGTTTGACAGAATAGACGGCCTTAGCATTGGCAGTGACGTTAAATTAAGTGGTGTTAAAATTGGTGTGGTACGCAGCATTGAAATAGATACCGTTGGGTACCAAGCCAAAGCGATTTTGCAAATTAGTAAAAATATTAAATTACCAACAGACTCGAGTGCAGAAATTGTGAGCGAAAGTTTACTT
>CAYZJC010000021.1:27985-29592 GCA_964478775.1 uncultured Verrucomicrobiales bacterium
ACTTGGTGGAAAATATATTGCCTTAGTTCCTGGCGGAGATGAAACAGACCTTGAGGACTTTGGAGCCATCGGCATTACATATTCTTCTGTTAGTTTTGAAAACCTCTTAAGTAAATATTTAGGTGGGTCTGGGGAAAGCACTGCAAAACCGCAGCCAATCCAACAAGCCGCCCCAACATCAGTGAAAAAAGCGGAAAAACCTAAAGCTGATGTGCAACCTGCAAGCGTGGAAGAAGACAACAAAAAAGAGGCAGTCCCTATGGCTGAGACACCCAAAGCAGATCAAGCAGGCAAAAAAAATGAAAAGGAAGAAGCCCCACAAAAGCATGAAAATGCTCAACAAGACCAGGGCCCAGATGTAGCTGTAGCCAAGGCGAGTACTGCCAGCCAACCTCAAGGCCAAGAGCTTGTTGCTTTTGATGCAAAAAAAGCTGTGAAACCTAAAGATCATACTAAGAAAGAAACTAAAGCGCATTCAGCTAACCCAGCTGACAATACAAAGCCAGCTGTTGAGGATGACAAAAACAACGAGAATGAGGCGGCTGACAGTAAAGCAAAAGTCAATAAAAAAACAGATAAAAAGTCTGATAAAAAAGACGATAAAAAAAAGAAGGTGAAAAAAGAAAAATCTTCTGAAGCCCCAGCAGATTCAAATGATGTCAACATTGCCCCGCTCGATGAGTTTGCCGCTTTTGAAGAACACCTCACATCTGATAATCAAGAGACACAGCAAACTAACGCCCCAAAAGCAAATAGAAAAAAGGGCAAGCAGAAAAGTGACAGCTCAGCAGCAGATGAAGAATCACCCATTTCAAATGACCCAGGCGGGGCAGATGATAGCCCCTTCTTTCAAGAAATAACTCCAGACGATCTTCAACTTGCCGACGGCGAGTCAAAAAAAAAATCAGGAGTAGCTAAAAAGTCTTCTGATTCTTCTAAGTCTTCTAAGCCTTCTAAGCACAAGACCGTAGACACAAATAGAAAAGCAGCAGGCAAAAACAAGAAAGAAGATGAATTACCTGCAGTTGGTTTAAATGACATCAATGACTCAACACAAAAAATGAAGATGAAACAAGACCTTCGGCGCAAAGAAATTTTGAGCAATAACAGTCAAGATGCCGTTTACAAAAGGGCGAAACGTGGAAGTGGTTCAAGCAAAGCTGGCAGTGATAATACTCAAACAAATGCCTCAACGGATATAGATATTGAAAGCATTCTCAACAATGCAGGAGCCGCACAAACAGGTTTGAATACTTCCTTTGATAACGCAGGCGGCGGCGTTGAAGGTTATGATGCACAACCCCCCAATACCACAAGCCATTACTTAGCACAGATGTCACACCCCTCAAATAGTAATGGCCTTAGCAATTTAGTAAGCGAAGTCGGCGGTTCCACCACTGGAACAAGCGGCGGTTCTACAAGCGGCAGCTATAACGACGGCGGTTCTACAAGTGGCGGCTATAACGACGGCGGTTCTACAAGTGGCGGCTATAACGGTGGAGGCAACGGATATAGCGAAGTCGGCGGTTCCGCAAGTGGCGGCTATAACGGTGGAGGCAACGGATATAGCGAAGTCGGCGGTTCCGCAAGTGGCGGCTATAACGACG
>CAYZJC010000022.1:0-11327 GCA_964478775.1 uncultured Verrucomicrobiales bacterium
AGCTGGACAGCGCCTACAAGACGTTTCAAATCTACGTGCGTTTGTTCCACTCTATGCAATTATCATACCCCTAATAAATGCGTGCCTTGCCATAGGTTGCGGGCATTTAATCGGCCTTTCAATTGGTAGTACCACAACTCTTGCTGCCATGTGTGCAAGTGCATCCTATATCGCAGCACCAGCAGCAGTACGCATGGCTATTCCAAATGCGAATCCTGCCATATACCTGACAAGCGCAATCGTCATCACATTCCCCTTCAACCTGGCATTGGGAATTCCACTCTACTACGCACTTACAAAACTATGGTACAGTACATTTCAATAATTTTCTTAATTGTTTGGTAACTTTATTTCATAACTATATTTTTAAATGCATTTAAAAACTTCTATAAAATATTATTTACAAGGCAAGTGACTGGAAATGAATTTTTCTCAGTTTAAAATAGTGTTTTACTTTTTTAAGTGTATATTTTATGGTTGATCTTGCAACGCGTTTGCGCACATTAATGAAAGAAAGAAACATCTCTATCAATCAGTTAGAGAGGTCACCTGGCGTTAAGGCAAGCTCAGTACAAAACATTATCTATGGCAGGTCAAGGAATCCCGGCGTCAAAACACTACGTGCGATTACGGATGCTCTAGGCTGTGAAGTCGAAGATTTATTTAATGGCACTGAACTTTCACCACTTAAACTCACATCAGTAATTGATGCACAATTTAATTGGAGCTTATATATTGATGTTATCCGTGTCCTAGAAATACAATGTAATGAACTGGGAATCACACTTTCAAAAGACCAAGGACTTGTGGTAGCTGATGAAATTTACCAGTATTCCCTACAAGCCGGTCACAGTCAGGCTGATCTCCATTATACCAAATGGATTCTCCAACGCAGCCAAATTCCAAAATAGGTATCAACCAGCCTGTTTCTCTTGATCTTTTGACAAAATTTCTTTTAAAACATAATGGGTTATAAAACAAATAATTGCAGCAAAGAAACCCACCCCAATAAGGTTTTGAAAGTAATGTGCCCACAATGCCCCTAAGACAGGTGTGATTTTCCCAAAAATACTACTGCCCAAAGCTTTAGACAAGCCAATAATCAAAATATTTTTAGAACTCATATCACATGCAGGCAAAATCATTTGGATTAAGCTCAAATGAGGTATCAGTAAGGCAACACCAAAAAATACAATAAGTGCACGCACGATAACATAGTAAGTTTCAGTCAAGTATAGCGCGGGGCTCACCCCTAAAAAAGCCATTAAAATGGTCAAGGCGCACAAAGCATACGCCACAATATGTTTTGCACTCACATTTTTCAAAACATAAGGCAATATCATGATCAAAGCAATATCTAAACCCATTAGCCAAATATTATGCTCCACCAGCACATGTGCCTTATTTTGACTAAACAAAGGTATATAAGTATTTAAAACGATAAAGGCAAATAGATATGTCAATTGCCCCACACCCGCAAGCAAAGTAAACGCAACTATTTGTTTTTTGCTTTCTCTCAAATCTTTAAGACTTAATTTAAAAAAACTCGTTTTTGACTTCACTTCTTTAACAAGCTGTTCTTGCATCTCTTGTGATTGTTCAGAATGTTGCATCATTGTACGTTTAAAGAATATATCTTTCATATTTAAAAGATGTAAGCGGCTTGCACAAATCGCAACCCCAAACAACGACAATAAACCAAGCCCTATTGGGCAAGCAAGTGACCCAGGCATTGCATAACTTGCATTTAAAGACGACAATACCACACCCACCATTGTCATGAGTTCTAGATAACTTCCTGTCTTATAGGTATATTGCGGTTTGACATGTGAGGATAAGAGCAGAGGAACAACAGCGGCTTCCGCACTCGCACTAATGCTTTGTATAAATCTAAAGGAAACAAACAAGGCAATAATAATGGCACCAGTTTGATATTGTATACACAAGGCAAAAACCCCAATATGACCCAACACAGTTCCAAAACCTATATAACTTAACAACTTATTCAAACCAAAGCGATGTAACCAATAGCCTGCTGCCATACACCCTAATGGGCGGCTAATCGCTGAAATAGAAAGCAAGCCATACATATAAATTAGCTGTAGTCCTGATGTTTCATCTTTAAAAAAATGCGCACCAAGCCAGGGTGCCATCAACAACATGGCCCCACTATGTGTTGCATTAAATAAGCGCATCATTAAGACATTTTTATCTAAAGGCTGAAGGTAGTCAAATGGCATTTGAAATGAAAGCGGCTTTTGATTTTTCTTATTGGAAAATAGATTGCAAACGGCGCTGCGCAAATTCTGTAGTAGCATCTTTAAGGTCATGAATCAATTCTTTGATGTGTTGATAGTTATCATCTATATTAAGGGTATGAAGCAGCGCTTGCATTTTTTGTTTAATGTGCAACATTTCTTCTTCTGATAATAATCTTGAATCAACTGATAAAGCGTCTTCCACATGATTTATCAAGGAATGCCCTTCCATCTGCGCTTGAACAAGAAGACGTTTTAACATATCGTCTCCACCACTTTGTAAACTTTCTTCAATCATTACCCTTATTTTATCTGCATCTAACCCATAACTTGGACGCACAGTAATAGATTGCTCAACACCAGACTTTGACTCAGTTGCACTCACAGATAAAACACCATCACAATCTAATTTAAAGGTCACTTGAATGCGTGGTTGGCCTGCCATCATCGGCGGTATTCCTCTTAACTCAAAATGTGCCAATGACCTGCAGTCTTGCGCCATTTCACGCTCGCCTTGCACCACATGAAAATAAATTGCGGTTTGATTATTTTCAGCAGTTGTATACTCTTTTGTTACAGCAATGGGAATCTGTGTATTTCTTGCAATGATGGTTTCAACAACACCGCCCATTGTTTCCACGCCTAATGAGAGAGGGTTCACATCGAGCAATAAAGTACCCTGCCCACGCGTCAGCCAAAAAGCTTGCAAGCCCGCCCCTATTGCAACAATTTGGTCAGGGTCAATATCAGTCAATGGTGGCTGATTAAAGTATTCTTCAACCATTTTTTTAAGCTTAATTAAACGTGTTGCCCCACCTACCAAGACAACAGCTTTTAAGTCATTAATATTTAAATCTGCATCCTCTAAAACACGATCTATAATCTTAAATGTTTTACGAATCAATGGTGAGATGAGTTCATCTAGCTTCTCAACTGTCAAAGGATATGCAGGAATATACTGTGTATGATTAGTTAAATTTTCTTTTGCCTCTTTCGCTTTAGCTATTAGCGCACTGCTTACGTCAATTTTGTGGGTATCTGCCCAATAGTGGGCAATCACAACATCAACGTCATCGCCACCTAAATGGGCATCTCCCCCAGTTGCCAACACTTGAAACACGCCGCATGTCATATCGAGCACTGAAAAATCAAAGGTGCCCCCACCTAAATCATAAATGGCATATAGACCTTCTGCCCCTTTTTCCAAACCGTAAGCAAACGCTGCTGCTGTCGGTTCATTAATTAATCGCAACACATCAAGGCCAGCAATGGCAGCAGCATCCTTTGTTGCCTGGCGCGCTGTATCATCAAATGCAGCTGGGACGGTGATTACAGCTTGTAGAACATGCGTTTTTAATATCTCTTCCGCCTTTTTACGTACATAAGATAATAGCTTGGAAGAAAGCTCTAATGGGGTTGGTTCAACTGAGTCAGCAGATTGAGATGTTACACTACTTTTTTTCGTGCCTTGAATGCCTTGCGCAGGATTTCCCATACCTCTTTTAAATGAAGCATACACAACATCCGAATCTTGTGCGCTCTTACCAATATTATAGGTATGTTTACTGCGGTCAATACCAACTTGTGAAGGGATTAATTTAGAATTATCGACCGTTAAGACCCGTACGTCTTTTCCATCTTCTTTGACGCTGACAACAGTATGCGTTGTTCCTAAATCTATCCCGATGGCTAATGTTGAAGGTTTTACTGGCCCTAACGAATCAGCTATATGTTTAATGGGTTCATGAATTTGAAACAGCATCATTGCTCTCACTTAACTCTTCAAATTTTCTATCATTAGACGTAAATGTCTTTTCTTTTGCCAATATAGCATCATTAGCTTTTAGCAAGTAACTTAATTTATTAAAAGATGATAGTAGTCCATCTTTGTTTTGTGTGTCAAAGGCTATTTGAAAAGACTCTTCGACAACATCAAGTTCATTGCGTAATTTTATTTTAAAGTTTTGCAATACTTCATTGTTACTAGCCTCATCAATCGCTTCTCTTCGCTCCATCTCTTGCATCATCACAACAGGGTCAACTTGCAAAGGCACTCCATCTTCCCCTGGCACCTTACACCCGCGCAATAATAGCATTTCTTTGGCACGTAATAATGGGTCACGCAGCAAAGCGGCACACTTATTAATACATTGTAATTTGTAACAAGCTAATTGCGCCTCATTGGAACCTTTAGGGAAACAATCAGGGTGATACTTTTGCTGTAAACGCCTACAGTTCATCAGCAAATCAGAAACATTAATGGTATACACTAGTGGCACGTCTAAAACATCAAACGGGCTTTTGTTAGCATTCGCACAGTTATCAAGATCACACATGAAATGACTTTCCACAACCACATCTGCCTTTTTCATTGGGGTTGTTAAATGAAAACCCAGATTGCATTTTATCTACGTTATAGTCCATTTGTGTACCTAAAATAAACAAAATAGCTTTCGGGTTTACATAAATTGTAAAATCTTCACAAGGCACTTTCTCATCAAAAGAAGACTCTTCATCCACAAATTCAAGTGTATAGGACATTCCAGAGCACCCCTTTGAATTCACACCTATGCGTATTCCTTTACTTGGGGCCGCTCTTTTTGCCAACAAATCACGAATCTGGGTTTTAGCAGCATCTGTAACAGTCAAAAGTTCTCTTGTCGCCATGATTTTATATCTCAATAGGAATTATATAGCAGATGTCTTTTTCTCATTTGTAGCTGTTTGCTTAGACTTATAATCAGCAATTGCAGATCTAATCGCATCCTCAGCAAGCACAGAACAATGAATCTTGACTGGCGGTAATGCTAAGTGACTTGCAATTTCAGTATTTTTAATTTCCAATGCATCATCTAAGCTTTTACCCTTAATCCATTCCGTCACAACTGAAGAGGAAGCAATTGCCGAGCCACAACCAAATGTCTTAAACTTGGCGTCTTCAATAATTCCCTCGTCACTCACTTTAATTTGCAAACGCATCACGTCCCCACAGGCGGGCGCCCCAACAAGACCAGTTCCCACATTGGGGTCCTCTTTAGACAAGGTCCCAACGTTTTTTGGATTTTCGTAATGTTCTACTACGCTTCTGCTATAACTCATTTTAAAATCTCCTTATTCTTTACATATTTAATTTATATTAATGTTCAGCCCATTGAATTTGACTAATATCAACCCCTTCTTGCGCCATTTCCCAAAGCGGGCTCATGTCACGCAGACGAGATACTGCATTCACAACCAATTCAACAGACCTTTTTACTTCAGCTTCTGTCGTAAAACGCCCTATTCCAAAACGAATCGACGAGTGGGCCATATCATCGGTTACGCCAAGGGCTCTTAACACATAAGATGGCTCCAAAGAAGAAGACGTACATGCTGAGCCAGATGACACAGCCAGTTCCTTGATGCCCATCATAAGACCTTCACCTTCAACATATGAAAAACTTAAGTTTAAATTACCTGGTATACGCTGTGTTTCGCACCCATTGACATGCACCTGAGGTAGGCTTTCACGAATGCCATTTAACATTACATTTCTTAAATGCCATAAACGATGATTTTCTTCAGCCATTTCTGCTTTAGCAATGGCAGCAGCTTCACCAAACCCAACACATAAGGCTGTTGACAATGTACCCGATCGCATTCCTCTTTCTTGTCCACCACCAGAAATCAACGCTGCCAGACGCACGCGAGGTTTACGCCTTACATATAATGCGCCAATTCCCTTTGGTCCATACATTTTATGAGCAGAAATACTCAGCATATCGATATTCATTTCATCAACGTTAATATCAATCTTACCAGCAGCTTGCGCAGCATCTGTATGAAAGAAAACACCTCTATCCCGGCAAATCTTGCCGATTGCAGCCAGGGGCTGAATGACACCTATTTCATTATTCACCGCCATAATAGAAAGCAATAATGTATCTTTACGAATGGCTTGCTGTAAAATATTTAAGTCAACTAATCCATTTGACTCAACCGGAAGATAAGTGACTTCAAAACCTTCTTGTTCTAAAGTACGACACGATTCCAATACACATTTATGTTCAGTTACACACGTAATGATGTGACGTTTTTGGTCACCATAAAACTTCGCCACACCTTTGATAGCAAGGTTGTTAGACTCAGTTGCACCGCTTGTAAAAACAATTTCTCTTTCATCAGCACAAATCAGTTCTGCTATTTGTGTGCGGGCGACTTCCACAGCCTCTTCTGCCATCCACCCATAAATATGACTTCGTGAGTGCGGATTTCCAAAAAGTGAACAAAAATACGGGTGCATTTTATCCACCACTCTTGGATCACAAGGCGTCGTTGCTTGATAATCTAAATATATATACCCTTCAGGCATAAAATGGTTTGCTGGTAATGTAGCCACTGACATATCTATCATCCTATTCTATTCATCAATGCATCATATAAGTTGCGTTATCATAATTTTCAATCTCTTCAACGTGTTGATGTGTAAACTTTCTTCCACACATCAATAAAACGGTCAACGTCTTCATGCTTTGTCACTGCAGGCAAACTAATTCTAATCGCAGTCTTAGCGACCTCTTCACTCACCCCCATCGCTTTTAGCACATGAGAACTTTTGACAATTCCTGAAGCACATGCAGCCCCTGAACCCACATAAATGCGTTCTAGGTCAAACATCATAATCTGTTTTTCGGTTGGTACATTTGGCATAGAAACCATAGTGGTGTTCGAAAGGCGTTTAACCCCACGACCAAACACAACGGATTTAGGGCTCACTTCTAGTATTTTCTCTTCCATGTAATCTCGCACTTTTTCTAAAGCGTCAAACGCACCGGACTGCTTATGGGAAAATGTGCACCGTATAGCCACATCAAAACTCACTAAACCAATAATGGGCGGGGTCCCTGCCCTCATGCCATTTTGTTGGCTCCCCCCTTTTATCATTTTTGCAAGATGATGTTCTTGATTTTTTCTATAGATCAATGCCCCGACTCCGGTAAAAGCACCCATCTTGTGTCCAGATATCGTCAAAAAATCAAACTGCTTTATATGAATAGATAACTTGCCATAGTACTGCACAGCATCAATATGAAATAAAGCCCCATATTTTTGACATAGCTCATAAATTTGTTCAAATGGCTGAATCACGCCTGTTTCGTTATTGGCTGCCATGATTGACACTAATGTTGTTTTTTCTTGTTTTTGTAGCCACGATTCTAAGAAATGTAAATCTACCAAGCCATATTCATTTACAGGCACGTGATCCGCATCCAGGCAAACATTCAATACAGATGCATGCTCAATTGCACTCACCAAAATAGGTCCCTTAAATCCACTCAAAACCATATTATTAGATTCAGTGGCCCCACTCGTAAATACAATGCTAAACTCTTGCGGCGACATCTTATTGTTATTGGTTAGTGTTGATAAAATCATATCTGTACACATTGTGATTTGGCCAGCTGCCGCACGCCCCATTGTATGTAAGGCAGAAGAATTACCCGTAATTTCAGAAATCATACGACACCTTTCCCACACTTGAGGTAAGATCGGATGACTTGCATTAACATCAAAGTATAAAGCGTCAGGATGAGTATACACAGTTCCACTCCTTTAATTTCAAATCTGCTTTTACTTGAGTGAGAGCAGTTTGTGTTGCTATTTTTGTTAAGGTGAGGCTTGTGAGGAAATCAAACATAACTTGATCAATCGCAGACCATAAGTAATGGGTTATGCATTTTGCACCTTGCAAGGAACATCCTTGACTCAAGCCCTTACATGGCATTGAAAGATTAAGGCTATCCACACTTGACACGACATCAAACACACTAATTTCGTCAGGGTGCCTTGCAATAGTAAACCCGCCTTGCGCCCCTCTTTCACTTTTCACAATTTTATTTTTACGAAGTAATGAAAAAATTTGTTCAAGATAAGGCAAAGGCAAACCTTGACGCTTAGAAACAGACACCAAGGAAACAGGTGTGTCTTGTGGCTGACCCATCAAATCAACAAGCGCCATAATCGCATATTTTGATTTTGTGCTAAGCTTCACTGACAAAACAACCTTTCATACGCGCCTGCCGTACTGCAAGCCTTTCAAACTAAACTCAAATTAACATATCCCTACTGATTTTGTCAACTTTAAATTCGCACCTAAAAATCAATTGTTTTAAGGCAGTCTTGAACAAGGTCCTACTGATTAATAATGACGTGAGAATGGTTTTTTTGTATAATACGCACACATTTGCGCATACATTTAAAAGTGGAAAAAATATGAATTTAGTAAAATACAAACGAACTGTTACATTTTTAGGACTTATAGTTCTCTCATTAGCGGCTTACTTTTACAGAGAATATGACCAAAATTGTTTTAATTTCCCAAAGGAACATATGATAACACCATGGGCTAAAGATCATGTGCAACGTCAACTATCTGTATTGTCAAAAAAAGTGACCCCGCAAGAAGTGCAAGAAGCATTTGCCTATTTAAAACAAAGTCTTTCAAAAACGGCTGACCACGTATTAAAGTGCAGCATTCGAAATGGAAAAGTAGATATCGAGATAAGCAATGACCACTTTAAACAATTTACCTATTATAAAGTGATGGCGTTTGCTGTTAAGGAATTAAATAACCGCCAATTATTAAAGGATGCTGACTTTATTATTAATCTTGGGGACCGTGTTGAATCATTGGTATTGCCTTCACATTTACAACATGTACCAATCTTTGTGTTTGCAAAAGATATGCAATTAAAAACCAATCAACACTTTATTTTAATTCCAGATGCCTACACCCTCAAGTCATGGCCTTCTATTTATGCGATGCTCAAAGATTATAATGCCTCACACACATGGCAAGAAAAGAACAATAAATTGTTTTGGCGAGGACAAACATCCGACAAACTAGACAAAACGTTATCTTCCCCGCGCTTGAAATTTGTAAGCTTATCCAAGAGCAAGCCAGAACAGTTTGACGCCAGGTTTACAAAAATATTTTCACACGATCAAAGCGTAGTTGAACTGGTTAAAGAAAAATATGGTGACATTGTTCCATATGTCTCTATTAAAGACCATCTATCCTACAAGTACCAAATTACGCTCGATGGATACACAGTCACCTTCCCAGGATATCTATGGAGACAAGCTTCAAGATGCGTGAATATTAAGCAAGACACTGTAGATGCACAATGGTTTTATGAATTATTCCAACCACAGGTTCATTACTTAGCCGTCAATCGCGATTTGTCAAACATTGAAGAAGTCATGATGCAAGCGCTTTTAAATGATGATGCAATGAAAGAAATGCAAACAAAAGCTTACCTCGTTGTTGAAGCAGAACTTACACCAGAGAAAATCTTAGGCTATTTAGTTGAAATTTTAAATGCTTACATCGTAAAGAATGACAGTCTTTCAACCTAAATTATACACAGATTTTTATTTAAGAAAGTACAAATTCCCTATTCACAACCATCTGTTTTGTTATCGTATCGACAGATAAAATGGCATCTTTTGTAAAAGGAATAGTGGAGATCTTATTACAATCAAGGGGCTGCACGTCAATAAATGTGCCGGCCCCAAAATCTTGCAAACCTAAGATATTGCCTAAAACACTTCCATCTTCATCAACGACTTGCATACCAACTAAGTCTTCATGATAGAATTCATCTTCTGCCACCGCAGGAAGCTGTTCACGGTAAATAAATAATTTTTTTCCCATAAATAATTCTGCCTCATTACGCGTATTACAATTTTCTAAAGTTGCAATCACCAAGTGAGGGGAAGATTCCCTAACAGACTTAATCACGCACACCTTTTGTCCTGTCTCATCAAGCAAAGGGCCATACTTCATAATGTCTTTAGGGTCAGTAGTGTGTGTCCTTATTTTAACTTGCCCTTTAATACCATGCGCTGCAACGATATCACCAAGGCCAACTAGTTTATTCATTTTGTGTAATCCGTTCATATACTGATGTGATGTGTGATCAATTTTGTTCACTTGTACCATACAACGTTTAAAAATACCACACAGAACTGACATAACGAAATTAAAGCTTTCTCAACACTCTACAGTTTATTTTTAATAAAATTTTAATTTTTAATCATTAATCTAAAATTAGTGATTTTGGTGAATTGTGCTTAAATGATATTAAAAGGACTTTGGTTATTGTTAGTGATAGCGCTCTTTCAAGGGCCTATTCTAACATCATACACGTTTTCGCAAGATGACGAAGAGAGTTCAAGTGAGGATGATGAGGATGACTCTGACGATGAAGATGAGAATGATGATGACTCTGACGATGATGAGGAAGAAAGTGAAAAAAAGGTAACCACAAAAGCATCCAAAAAAGGCGCAGAAAAGCCTGACAAGAAAAAAAAGAAAAAGAAAAAGAAAAAGGGTATTGGTGGCGTAGGTAAAAAACTAGGAGGTGTCACTAGCGCCATTCCAGGGGTCGGAGGTAAAGCCTCACCAGATGAACTGATAAAGTTTCTAACAACATTTCCTGTACAGTTAGCAGAATATATGGGCACATTAGCACAAACCAACGCAATCATTGTACAATCACGCATGCAAGGCTCTGACCCAACTATACAACCAGAAATGCTTATTCAAACTTTTGCGACAGTGAGTGAATCTGTTTTTCAATTACAAACAACTATTGTCAAATTCAGAATGATGCCCTTCATGATGGCTTTAAAAAATTATAACCAGATGTGCTCATCCCCTGCAATGACAGCCGCAATGGCAGCACCAGCAGCAGGTCAGGTGATTGTGGGGTTGTGTGCAAAAATTGCAGCATTGGACGCGAAAGTTGAAATGGTTTTCGCAGGAGCAGGTTTAGCTGTTGCTAATGGTCTGTCGGCGCGCGAAAGTATCATGAATAGACTCAATTTAATGGGGGCCGGAGAATTATTAGCACAACTACCACCAATGCCTCCCCTTCCCATGCCCCCTCCCCCAACAGGAGGTATGTTATCTGGTATGACATCAGGGCTACTCGCTGGTGCAGGCGGAGGCGGTACAAATGCGCTCATTTCCAACATGGCCGCAGGGGCTGTAATGGGGGGATTGTCTCAACACATGGCTAGTGC
>CAYZJC010000022.1:11337-24085 GCA_964478775.1 uncultured Verrucomicrobiales bacterium
GAGGATTAGCTGGATTAGCAGCAGGTATGAACCCTGGTGCTGCAGGCATGATGGCTGCAGGCATCCCGGGAATGACACCAGGGGCTTCACCGACCATGATGGGTGGAATGGCCAATATGATGGGACAAGGCATGAGCTCCTCAATGGCTTCATCATCTAATGCTGGCTTTATGGGGGCTGCAGGTTCTATGTTTGGCCCTTCTGCTGGCTATGGTCAATAATAAGACGCAGATTCTCATACTTCATCACAAAACTATTGTGCCAATGATCGTTGTAATATATCTATTTCACTCGACATTTCTCGTTCATTAGCCTTTAAATCTTCAATTTTTTTTATCGCGTGCATCACTGTGGTATGGTCACGCCCCCCAAATTTTTTCCCAATATCTGGCAAAGACTTCGTTGTTAAACACTTACACAAATACATTGCGATCTGCCTTGGTTTAGCGAGTGATTGCGAACGTCTTGTTGATAACATATCTGTAAGCTTAATGTTATAAAAGTCACATACCTTAAGTTGGATATCATCCATGGTGATAATCCTTCTATTGTTTGATCTTAAAAGGTCTTTTAGGACTTCTTGCGTGGTATCTAAATCAATTTTTCTACCAACGAGTGTGGAATGGGCCACAACTCGGTTTAAGGCACCTTCTAATTCTCTGACATTGGAAACAATACGTGAGGCCAAAAATTCTAAAATTTCTTGCGGAACACTTATTTTCAAAGCCTCCGCTTTTGATGCTAAAATAGAAAGACGCAGTTCATAGTTGGTGGGGTGAATATCTGCAACAAGCCCCCAGCCCAAACGAGACTTTAAACGTTCTTCCATGTCTTCAAGGTCTGAGGGTGATTTGTCTGCTGAAACGATAATTTGGTGGTTGTGGTCAACAAGGGCATTAAAGGTGTGGAAAAATTCTTCTTGTGTGCTATCCTTCCCCCCCATAAATTGAATGTCATCAATCATTAAAATATCAACTGTCCGAAACCTTTCTTTAAAAGAAACAGTGTTTTTAAAACGAAGGGCACGAACAAATTCATACATGAATTTTTCGCCAGACATATAAATAACTTTTTTCTTGGGGTGTTTTTGCTTAATTTCCCAAGCAATTGCGTGCATTAAATGGGTTTTACCAAGCCCGACCCCTCCGTATAAAAACAAAGGATTAAAGGGAGGTGTTTCTGATTCAGCAATGCGCATTGCAGCTGCATAAGCAAGCTCGTTTGGTTTTCCGGGAATAAATGTGTCGAATGTGAACCTTACATCCAAAAGTGAAGTGTAGTCTTCTGCAAACTCATCAGTATCATCATCTTCTTTTTTATTTGCAGCAGCCCTGGCCACTTGCAGCTTAAGGTCTTCTTCAGATAGTTCTTGTACACAAATTGAATACTCATCAAAGTAGGGGAAAATTTCTTGACACAATTGCAATATTTGACTGCCATATTGACTCTCAACTCTGTCTTTCATAAATTCAGACACGACAGCCAGTGTCAGGTGTTGACCATCATACCCCAAAACTTGTATGGGTTGAATCCAGCTTTTATAAAGGCCTTCACCAATATTTTTCTTAAGGCGAATGCACAAGCTTTCCCATAAGGCCTGTACTTGTCCTGGGTGTAAATAGACCTCTACGCTTTCATCATCCGTAGTCATTTTATTTTCCTTATTGTTTCAAATGAAATCTTATTTTTTAATAGATTCAATCTGAAAATCTTCATCATTTAGTTTAATTAGAACGTGTTCGTCATCGGCAATGGTTTGTCTATGATCCCCAGGTGTTGTGTAGTTTGCAAACACAAGAATCCCAGTCCCGCTATAACGCGATGGTTTAACGCTCTGGTCATTTAACATCTGCGATCTAATGAGTTCCCATTCGAATATATCAATTTTTCCACTGTTATCCAATTTGATTTGTTGAGCTTTTGCAAAATATTCTTTAGCTTTCATTTTAGATAAGTTTTGATAAAGGTCTTTTTCATAAGGAATGACAATATTGACTGTAACTGGGGACGCATCATTCACTTTATCTGAAACATGAAACGATACCTGCTGCAGCCAAACGGGTGATGTTTCAAACGAAGTCAGTGCCTTCATGGCTGACCCTAAAATATCAGATGTACAGCCCGTTAAGTTAAATAATATTACCCACATGCACAAAAACCGTATTAAAAAACGACAAAGCTGTCTGTTTTCCATAAAAAATTGTTCCTTATCGACCAATTATTAACTTTTAATCTCTATAATTTCATTTAAGAAGCATCTTAGCACAACTCTCGTGAGTTTGCATATTGCCTGAATAAAATAGGCAATCTCGGGTTTGTAAAATGTGCCAAGTAAGATAGCCTAATTTACACCTATTGAGGGTGTTGGTGCTAGTCCTAATTTAACAAGATCATTGAGCCAAGTAGGCTCTATTACATACCAAGAGGGATCAAATGTCACACGCTTTAAACAACGTTGCGTCTATTGCAGATTTACCAGCACTCATATATCTTCAACAAGTTGCGCATGAAACAATAGAACTCGTTCCTGAAAATATGCGAGAAAAAGCACGAAAAATAAAAATTGTGATTGAAAATTATGCTGATAAGGAAACCTTAAAAAGCTTACAAATTGACGATAAGTATGAGTTACTTGGACTCTATAGAGGGACCCCAATCCCCATCAAAAACATTTTTCAAGATTCTAGTTTACCTGACTACATCTTTTTGTACCGTTGTCCAATTATTCGTTATTCCATTGAAAATCAACAACTGATACCCACACTCATTCACCAAGTCATGATGCATGAATTGGGACACCATTTTGGCAATCACAAATTTCTATAGCCTGTCACTTACTCATCTGGTGTAAGCGTCATTTCGTAACTCATGTAGTCATACCTACATACCATTCTTCATTTCTGTATGACGCGTATACCAGATTTTAACAACAAGCCCAGAGTATGCATTGAATGTGGAAATATGAGGTAAGGAAAATCCGAGGTCCCTCACCCTTCTATTGTTTTTAAATTAGCGTTCTAGGTGATGTTCCACGTTCATCATGCAGTGCTGCTGAGCTTGCATTCAAGTGAAGATGTGGGTCACGCTTGATGCCTTCATATTCAGACTCTAGCTCTACAGGCTCTAAGGTGCGTGTTAGCGTGAGAGGTAAGACTTCGTCCATATGCTTGACTGGAACAATGTCTAAATTTTCTTTAATATCTTGGTCAATCTCCACCAGATCTTTTGCATTGTCAAAGGGAATGATAATTGTCTTAATACCCGCACGATGCGCTGCTAACATTTTTTCCTTAAGGCCACCAATTGGCAACACTTTTCCACGCAACGTAATTTCCCCTGTCATCGCAACGTCTTTGCGAACAGAAACACCTGTTAGCGCTGAAACAAGAGACGTACATAATGTAATACCAGCAGAAGGTCCATCTTTGGGGATAGCACCTGCAGGAACATGAATATGAATATCCATCTTTTCAAAAACAGACGATTTGATACCAAATGTATGTGCCCTAGACCTTATATAGCTTAATGCGGCTTGGGCAGATTCTTGCATCACATCCCCAAGTTTACCAGTAATCTTGACATTTCCTTTACCTATGCAAGTACTTACTTCTATGGAAAGAATATCCCCTCCAAGTTCTGTCCACGCAAGACCTGTTGTGGTTCCAACCTGATCTTCATCTTCAATTTGGCCGTAATCGAATTTACGAATTGAAAGATAGTCTGATAAGTTTTCTGTCGTAATGACAACTTTTTTCAAAGCCGTGACCTCTAACTGACGAACGGCTTTTCGTGCCAGCTTTGCAATTTCACGCTCCAAATTTCTAACACCAGCTTCCTTTGTGTAATATCGAATAACATCTAACCAAACCCCATCAGCCACTTTAAATTCTTTTGCCGTTAAACCATGCAATTTCATTTGTTTTTTTAACAGGTGTTTTTCAATAATATTGAGTTTTTCAACTTCTGTATAGCCAGATAAACGAATGATTTCCATACGGTCTAATAAAGGTTGAGGCATATCTAATGAATTTGCCGTCGTAATGAACATCACATCCGATAGGTCGTAGTCAACTTCAATATAGTGGTCATTGAATGATTGATTTTGTTCAGGGTCTAAAACTTCAAGCAGAGCAGAAGCAGGGTCGCCTCGCCAGTCATGACCCATTTTGTCTATTTCATCCAGCAAGAAAAGAGGGTTAGAACTTTTTGCCTTTTTCATACCCTGAATGATTTTTCCAGGCATAGACCCCATGTATGTTCTTCTGTGACCTCTAATTTCAGACTCATCTCTCACACCACCAAGGGACATACGCACATAAGTACGACCAGTTGCTTTGGCAATAGATTGTGCGAGGGACGTTTTACCAACCCCGGGTGGACCTACAAGGCACAAAATCTGACTTTTGACTTTTCCAAGTCGAGATTGAACACATAAATATTCCATGATGCGTTCCTTAACTGTCTTCAGTCCATAATGGTCAGCATTTAAAACATTTTCCGCTCTAATCAAGTTTTTCTCAACAGCAGCAGGTTGTTGCCATGGTATGCTCACAAGCCAGTCAATATAATTTCTCACAATAGCAGCTTCTGCAGATGTGCTATGCATCAATTTTAGTTTTTTGATTTCAGCGTCTATTTTTGTTGCAACTTCAAGTGGTAAATCAAGCTTCTTTTTTTTCTCTTCAAGTTCACTGATATCATCTCGCGGTTCATTCGTGTCATGAAGCTCTTTGTTAATCGCTTTAAGCTGTTCATTTAAATAGTAGTCACGCTGTGTTTTTTCCATTTGTTGCTTGACGCGTGATCTGATTTTGCGTTCAACATCTACAATTGTAGCTTCGCTTTGCAGGTACAGCAGAACTTTTTCAAGACGTTCGTTTACGTTGGAAATTTCTAACAGCTCTTGCCTTGCAGGTATCTTAAGTGAACAGTAAGCGGCGATTGTGTCTGCCAGCTTTGAAGGGTCTTCTATTCTTAAAATGTTTTCAAGCACATCTGCTGGAATTTTTTTGTTTTGCATTATAAACTTTTCAAACTCTTGAAGACAAGTTTTCATCAAGGCTTCAAGCTCATCATCAATTTGCAAAACTTCCACATACTGGTCAACATCAGCTTTTAAATGATTGTCTTTTTCAACAACTTTGATTGCTTCAATGCGTTGATCTGCTTGTATAAGTAACTTTACATTGCCGTCAGGCAGACGCAAAAGCTGCAACAATGTACCCATAACACCAACACGATGCACATCATTTGGTTCAGGAGTTTCAATCTTTGCATCCTTTTGTAAAAATAATGCAATTTGTTTATCAGATGATTCGATACACTCTTCAAGCGCAGAAATTGACTGATCGCGCCCAGCATATATAGGCACAATCATATGCGGAAATATGACAATGTCACGTAACGGAAGTACGGGTATGAGTTTTCTTTTAGTGTTTTTCATAACTTAACAACCCCTTTTAGCTTTAGATATGTCTTAGAACCTATATCGACTCCAAGTAGATGTTAACACGTTTTCAGCGAACAAAAAATCTTCTTTATAACCTTTGATTAAGATTTTTTTTAATTGAAATAATGTTTCAAATCTCGAGATCACCTGATTTTAAGGGAATCTCACCTTTTAATTTGCCAAGAGTACTCTTGTGATTAAGACTTCTTTAACAATTGTGGGCATATACTATTCACATAGAGAAAGGTGCAGGCAACAGATCTTAGATATTTTTCCTCAAATAAATTTATCTAAAATTTTAGGCTTTTTCTGTTCTACTTTATAAAAAAAATTGTTAAAGTTAATTGTATGGGTGTTTAAGGAGTCAGATTGTGCGAATTTTACTGATTGAGGATGATTCAGCTACATCAAGAAGCATTGAGGCTTTGCTTAAGTCTGAAGGCTTTGTTGTAGATACAACAGATCTTGGTGAAGATGGTTTGGGTATTGGTAAGTTGTATCAATATGACATCATTATTTTAGACTTAGTGTTACCAGACATTGATGGGTTTGAGGTTTTAAGAAGACTTCGTGCTTCACAAGTTAAGACACCTGTATTAGTGTTGTCAGGGTTAAGTGAAATAGATGACAAAGTTCGCGGCCTCGGGTTTGGAGCGGATGATTATCTAACAAAGCCATTTAACCGTGTAGAATTGCTAGCACGTTTACATGCGATTGTCCGCCGATCTTGTGGGCATGGTGACTCAACCATTCGCACTGGAAAACTGACGGTCAATTTACAAAATCGTACAGCTAGTGTTGGTGATGAAACCATCAACCTAACGGGCAAAGAATATGCAATTTTGGAATTGTTGTCATTAAGAAAAGGCACAACCCTTACAAAGGAAATGTTTTTAAATCACCTTTACGGCGGAATGGATGAACCAGAACTAAAAATTATAGATGTCTTCATTTGTAAGCTTCGTCGCAAAATTAGCGAAGCTTTAGGTGATGACAGCTGTATAGAAACAGTATGGGGAAGAGGTTATGTTTTACGTGACCCTCTTGCCGGAGAAGAAGAATCTCAACATACTGCCTAAAGCCTTAAAAAAAGTTAAGTGTCAGTTACAAAGAAGGAAGGGCTTGTCCCTTCTTTTTTTATGCATTCGACTTTCATTACGACAATCAAAAAACGCAACACCTACAAAAGTGTTGCGCAAATCTCTTTCAAACAAAGATGCGTATCAATTACACAGCTGCAGCTTGACGTGAAACAATTACTTTTTTAAGAGCAAGTAATTCAGCACTGAGTTTTGAATTTTGTGTATTGAGCACGTAGCCGTCAATACCGCCGTGAAATTCAATTGTCTTTAAACCACGAGTCGTCATGCGCATGTTCACAGGGCGACCCAATGTTTCGCTAACCATTGACACATTTTGCATATTAATGTTGAACTTACGACGTGTTTTGTTGTTCGCATGGCTAACATTGTTACCAGACATCACTTTTTTACCTGTGATCGGACAAATCTTTGACATAATAAAGTCTCTTTCTCATCATCTTATAGATTCGTCGCACGATGAATCTATTTCTAAAATTTGTTAATTTATCATGATTATACCCTTGAAAAGCGGCCCAAGTCAATTAAAGATTTCAACTTGCAAACAACAAAATGCCATCATTGAATGCATTTATCAATCTATACAAAACATCATCATTTCTGACACATCCTACACTAGATAAAATTTTAAATAATATTGATAATTTATATTTATCATATTTTCATTTGACCCCTTGACAAATCAGCAAATAGAACTTAACTATGTAATATAATATCTTAACAATGAATTTTATACATGCACTATAAAGCAACTTTATTTTCCGATGTGCGCAGTTTTCCAAAATATTATTTCTTATTTAGAAGGATAGTAAGTTTTATTTGTACCTTTGCGTACATAAGTGAATCAACCATGCAAGTTTTTGCGATGGATAGAGTAAGCAGTATACAAAGTAACTCGTTTAGCGATTCAGACTCTTCAAGCTTTAATGCCCATTTTAAACATTTAATGAACCAGATAGATGATCATGATGACACAAACTCAAAAAGAAGCTCCGTGGACGGTTTTTATTCAGAGCACTCAGACTCTTATGCTGATAGCGAACATGAATGGGCAGTCATCGTAAAGGAAAAAAAAATACACCATCAATTATCTGAGGACAATATTAAAAATACAAATGAAGAAATAAAATTTAGATTCCCATATATAGATGATAGCTCAAGCAATGATTCAATAAAAGCAGAATTGCAAGAGTCAGCAACGAACGCAATTGCAGCTCCAGAACAAGTATCACAACTTATTATCCCGACTTTTCTTCAAAAAACCAACCCTCATAATTTGGGCATAGAAATACGCCCCTCGCAGGTCGCCCCTCTTGAAATCATGCAAGAAACCGGCATAACGAATATAAAGGCCACAGCGCCAAGAAGGACACTCAGGCAGATGGCTGCGCCCATTGTTGCCATGCAAAAATTAACAAACATAAAAAGGGTGGAACCGGTCATGACTAATGTTCAATTACACCTTACCCTGCTAAATGACCTGCAAGCTAAAAATAAAATTTCACCTATCATGGAAAGTCCAACACATCGTTCCTCAAGCATTTCAACGCATCACTCACCAAGGTCTTCAAAACACATTTCCCCTATTGACCTCCAACAAGACTCTAACAGCACACATTCCGACGAAGATGACTTAGAAGCACAAGATAACTTGAATTATCTAAATGATTTTGAAGCATATATGAAGCATAATTTGACGAATAGCTGGACATATAAAGATTATGCTCTCGTTGTCATTCCAGTTATACTTTCAGTCTTAATGACCTATGGTTTTCAATTAAATGGCATGGGGGAAGCACATGCTGAAACTAAACTATGGGATAGTTCCGCCATGTTTTCTTATGCAACGACTAAAATTGGATTTGAAGCCTATTTCGCAAATACAAATTTTAAAGACAGAGTAGATCTATTCACAAGCGTACTAAGTATATATCACATGGTTTTTCTTCCTTTTTACGTTTTGTCGCGCCTTGAGGGTTTGTTCGCTTACGTAAAGGACTACCATGCTGAAAAAAATATCAAATTCAAAATTAATTCGTCTATCAATGGTTTGTATAATGGTGCGGTTGTATCAGCTGCACTTGCAACAGGTGCATCAGTCGCAACAGTTTTGTACAAAAACACCAACTTTACGACAAATGACAACGAAACAGCAAATACACTTATACCGTACGCATTTGCTTTTTATACCCTTGATGCATTTTTACGGTATGTGATTGACAAAAACGCTAAACTCTCTTATCTGCGTAGCTATTTTTACGATAACAGTCAGACCAGAGCAGCAAGAAGTGACTTAAAAAAACTATTAGACCGCTCACTGCAAAAAATTGTTACCCTAAAAGATGATGTATTAAATGAACGTTATAATGCCATTTATGATCACAAACGAGAACAGTCAAGTGAATTTCCAGGTGTAGACACCTTTCAAGAATTTGTGGATCTTGGGAAAATCACCAAAACTCGCCGTACATCCATGAGACGCACAACAATTGAAGAGATTCATAAAAAAAAGTTTAACATTAAAACATTTTTGAAAAAAAATTGGACTTATATTTTAGGGGGATTCATTGCCAGTATAGATAGCTACATTGCATATAGAAATATTGTTAATATGATTGATCGCACCTGGCAAGACAACTCTTCTGACAACCAAAGTGCTTTGCCAAACTTCTCGCAAGGCGCAAACCTTGCTTTATGGCAAGCCAATTATCAATACTTTCGCAAAAACACGCATGATCTTCCCATTTATGACGAAGTGCTACCCGACTGGTGTACGCAATGCCGTGAAGCCACTAGATATACGACAGGAAACATTACAGAAGGTGGAACTTATAAATTTCACGAACAAAATTGCCCCGGGATTATAGGCCGCTTATTTGAATGGAAGTCAAGTGAAGATGACTGGGACCATACCCCAACACAATGTCATTCCATGTATAATCACATTGAGGGTTATTTTTTAGAAAATGCGGACCTGGCAGCTGATGATACCGTTACACAAGAGGCTCAACAAAACCCCTTTACAACTAAAGGAATATTCGCACGTATCATTGGTGTCCTGTACGCAGCTTTTAAATTTCAATATATTCTTTTCAACGTTGATGCAGCAGGCACTCGAATAACGCAGACCTTTTCAAAGTCGCAAACACAAATTTTACCCGGTAAACGACATATTATTTTCAACAGCATAACACTCTTGAATGCTTTAATCTTTGCTGGCATTCGTGCAACAGGTGACGCAGTGGTCGCTTGGTCAGTTCTACAAAATGACAACCTAACAACAAGCCTCAGTTGGACCATAATTGCTTGTCGTGGAATTGCAGCATCAAGCAACTACTTTGTGGATGCAGATGACACTTTTACACGTGTCCCTGGGAAAATTCACGCTGCATATCTACACACCAAGCAAATCTTATTAAACGGATTAGGCTATGAAACAACAGAGGACGCCTTTGAACATGTGATGTCTGATCGCATTATTGACAAAATTAATCAATTGAAAGACATTGTGAGCACCATGCCAAGTGAAATGGTGATAGCGCTTCGCAGATGCGTTAACTAAAAAACAATTGAGGGCCCCTGTTTTGACACCATGTTAAAGGGGCCAAACTCATTAACGAGACTGTGCCATCTCTTTCACATCCTCTAAAAAGCGAGCTTCAGAAATAATCAACACGGGAACGCCCTTATCAATAGGATACGCAATTTGTGCGGCTTCACTCTTGAGTTCTTTATTTACAGCATCATAGGTGAGCTGCGTTCTTGTAGCTGGACAAACAAGTAAATTTAAAAGTATTTGATTCATACCGTATCTCCACATACATCGTTTCTATTTCTAAAGGCTCTTTATACCTATCATAATTCTACACCATTTTAATCATACCTGCTTTTAAAAAATGAACACGCTGCCCACATTTACTGCCTTACCATATTGATCTGGCAGTTGAAATTTCAATAGAGATATATGATAATAACGAAATCTTATTCAAATTCAAAAAATACAACTCAGCCCCATATTTTCTAATCGCACAACTCATAACGGACATCCCCTACATTATTATGATTCCTTCATTCAGCCAGTCACTTTCAACCCTCTTGCGTCACTCAAAAGCATCCCTCCTCGCAGCACTTTCTTGCGCCTTTGAATGGTATGATTACGCATTATTTGGATATTTTACCACAACTTTATCTGTCCTCTTCTTCTCTGAACAAGACCCAAAGCTTGCCCTGCTATATAGTCTTGGCGTATTTGCATCAGGCTTTTTGATGCGACCTGTTGGAGCCATTGTGTTTGGTTATATTGGTGATCGTATTGGCAGAAGGCGCGCCCTTACCTTATCTTTGGTTGCAATGGCACTGCCAACAATTTTATTAGGGCTTTTGCCAACTTATAAAGACATCGGTATTTGGGCAACCATTGCCCTTATAGGTTTGCGTTTGCTACAGGGGCTCGCTGTTGGTGGAAACTACGGTGGTTCCTTTATTGTCACGATAGAACGGGCACCAAAAAATTTGCGTTCACTTGCAGGCTCCATTGCGACATTTGGCACTCTTGGAGGCTTATTTTTAGGGTCAGCTGCCGCATTTTTAGCCAATACATGTTTAGATCAAGACCAGCTCTTATCATTTGGCTGGCGTATTCCCTTTTTATTAGGGGGCATGTCAATTCTTGTGGCCCATTGGATCAAAAAATATATTCCTCAAGATGAAAATATTGAAAGTACTGATTCCACAAGGACCCCCTTAAAGATCATTTTAAAAGACTATAAACTGATTGTCACAAAAGCCATTGGGATTATTTTAATAGACGGTGTTGGCATTTACCTTGCTCTTGTTTTCATGACAACATTTGCAACCACATTTTTAAACATGCCGCAATCACTAGTCTTTATGATTAATACACTGGCCATGGCTATCCTCGTATTAGGCATTCCTTTCTTTGGCTTTTTAAGTGACACACGCTTTGCCCCAAAACAGATTTTATCTGTCGTTGCATTAGGTTTACTTTTTGTTTCATTACCCCTTTATCTTTTACTCGTTCAATTTTCAAATGTGTGGGTTTTTGCCCTAACGCAAGGAATTTTTGCGCTATTAATCGCAGCAGCTTATGGAACGCTTCCCATTACTGTGGTGTCTATGTTTCCAAAACACATACGCTATTCAGCAACTGGCTTAGCTTTCAATATTAGCGTTGCATGCTTTGGCGGAACGGCGCCTATGATTGTGACATTTTTAATGCAAAAGACACAAATGTTGTGGATGCCTGGTTTGATTTTGTCTATTGTGGGTATTATAAGTTATGCTTGTGTTCGAACTGTCTTTGTGAATCATCTGAATGAAGATAATGGCACAAACACTTAAAACCCCATGCACGCCACTAACACAACTTAGGTTTTAATTTATGTTATATACATTTTTATATCAGCATTTTGATAAGTGCAAGTTTTTTAATCTTTTCAAATACTTAACCTTTAGAACAGGTGCTGCCATATTAACAGCGCTGGTGATTAGCTTTGTGTGCGGTGGCCCTCTCATTCGTTGGCTTAAAAGCAAGCAAAAACATGGGCAACCCATACGTGATGACGGGCCTGAATCGCACCTTCTTACCAAAAAAGGAACACCGACAATGGGTGGTGTTTTAATTTTAGGTTCTCTCGTGCTCAGTACATTACTATGGGCCAACTTAGAAAATTTACAGGTGTGGATTGTTTTATTTGTAACCGTTTCTTACGGCATCTTAGGGGGGTATGATGATTATTTAAAACTGACCAAAAATTCTCACAAAGGCTTATCTGGAAAAAGCAAACTTGTTATACAAATAGTAATTGCACTTATCGCTATTGCTCTCTATTTCAAAGCAACACCTCAACATTTGCAAACTTCTCTTACCTTTCCCTTTTTAAAAGATACGCTCATTGACCTTGGTTACTTTTTTATTCCGTGGGCAATTGTAGTTATCATCGGGTCATCTAACGCTGTCAATTTAACAGATGGCCTAGATGGCTTAGCCATCGGTCCTTCTATTATCGCCTCAGCTTGTTTTTTAGTGATTTGTTACGTTGTAGGGCACGCTAAGTTTTCACAATACCTACATATTTTGCATGTGGAACACGCTGGTGAACTTTCAGTCTTTTTAGGAGCCATGGTAGGTGCTGGCCTTGGTTTTCTTTGGTACAATGCGCCGCCGGCACGTGTTTTT
>CAYZJC010000022.1:24095-28582 GCA_964478775.1 uncultured Verrucomicrobiales bacterium
TCGCTTGCCGTGGGCGGTGCGCTTGGAAGCATTGGTGTTCTCATTAAGCATGAGCTTGTCCTAGCAATTGTAGGTGGCCTTTTTGTATTAGAGGCTGTGTCTGTCATGGTGCAAGTCGGGTACTTTAAAATGACACGTAAACGCATTTTTTTAATGGCCCCCATTCATCATCACTTTGAAAAGAAAGGCTGGCCTGAGCCCACTATTGTGATTCGCTTTTGGATTATTGCCGTCATCTTAGGTCTCATTGGCCTCTCCACTTTAAAAATTCGCTAAATGATTATAAAAAGAATAAGGTTAAATTATGCAACTCAATGACTTACTTCAACGCTCAGATCTCATAACAGCAGAGCTTCCCTTTCCTTTTGGGGCTATCAATATTGTTGAAATTAAAGCAGACTCAAGAATTGTCGGCCCCTTTGATGTATTTGTCTCTGTCCCGAGCCCTTCTGCTGAAGCCTATATTGAAGATGCCTTAGAAAAAGGCTGTCGCGTGATTGTGGCTGCATCAGAATATTTAGACTTACCCATTTTTCAACAGTTTGACGCTATCGTCATTCCTTGTGAAAATCCAAGGCTTGCGCTTTCAGCATTGGCAACAGTTTTATATGAAGGCGAACCAAAACATTTATTTGCCGTTACTGGCACCAATGGAAAAAGTTCCACAACACACTTTTTAAAACAACTCTTCACCCTTAAGGGGATACCTTGTGCAAGCCTTGGCACTTTAGGGTTAGACCTTGGCAATACCACAACAACAAGAGACCACTTTGCACAAGAAACCACAGGTGCTTCCCTTACAACCCTTGACGCTTTGCGTTTTCATAAATTGATGTCAAAATTTGCGGCCAATGATATTCAGCATGTTGTCTTTGAAGCCTCCAGCCATGGACTTGACCAATATCGGTTACATGGTGCGCATCTCACAGCAGCAGCCTTTACCAATTTGTCACAAGACCACCTCGATTATCACCAAACGATGGATGATTACTTTAAAGCTAAAGCTAAATTATTTAGTGAAATCTTGCCTGTTGGAAAAGTCGCTGTGCTTAATATTGACGATGAGCGCTTCACTTTGTTGAAAGATGTTTGTACACAAAGAAGGCAACGTGTCATCACTTATTCACGTTTAAAACCTGCTGATATCACCCTTAAAAATCATCACATTGATGGGGCAAGTCAAGTGTTTGATTTACTCGCGTTTGGTGTACAGTACCCGCATGTCAAATTTGACGTATCAGGTGATTTCCAACTTGAAAATTTAATGGCAGCTTTAGGTTTATTGTCTTCTATTGAACAAGATCTAACACCCTGGATTGCATTAATCCCCAAGCTTTCAGCCCCACACGGTCGTCTCAGTTGCGTTGCACAAAAAAATGACTTTCTTGTCTACGTAGACTTTGCCCATAGCCCTGACGCCTTAGAAAAAGTATTAAAAAATTTAAGAAGATACACCCAAAAACATTTGTGGGTTGTATTTGGCTGCGGCGGTAACAGAGACAGTGATAAGCGCCCACGCATGGGGGCTATTGCATCAAGATGTGCGGATAAAATTGTCATCACTGATGACAACCCCAGATTTGAAGACCCATCAGCCATTCGGCATGATATCTTAAAAGGCATAGATGAAAATAAGTTACAAGATGTCGTTGCTATCGCCGGAAGAAGACAAGCCATTGAGTATGCTATTTCTCATGCAAGAGCAGGAGACATTATTGTTGTTGCAGGAAAGGGACATGAAAGAGGACAAATTGTAGGGAATACTGTTTTTGATTTTGATGATACGCAAGAAGTGTTGTCTTTGATTGAAAAAATAGTTTAAAATTTTAAGAAATATTTTTGAACCAAAAAGCAAGCTAACAAGTGTACGTGATATCTTATGAATAGTAATAAATTTAACAAAGACCCCGCCTCTTTCCCCTTAAGTCTAAATGACATTTTAAAGGCTCTACATTTGCCGTCTGTAGATGAAGACCTTAGAATTAGCAACGTCACCATTGATTCTCGCACAGTCCTTCCGGGAGAACTCTATATTGCCTTAAGTGGTATCAGCCACGATGGTCATGATTTTGTCAATGAAGCTGTGGCCAAGGGGGCTTATGCAGTCATTGTGTCTAAGGATATATACCAAGTTCCTGGGGCACATTTTATAAAAGTACCTGACACACTAAAAGCTTTGGCATGTATTTCACAAGCAGTGAGGTCCACATCTAAAGCAAAACTCATAGCGATTACAGGCAGCGTTGGAAAAACGACCACCAAAGACATGTTGGCCCATGTGCTATCACAATTTGGAGAAACGGTTGCCTCTAAGGCAAGCTTTAATAACCATTGGGGTGTCCCTTTAAGCTTAATGCAGCTACGTCCTATCACGAGTTTTGGTATCCTTGAAATTGGCATGAATCGCCCAGGGGAAATTGCCCCCCTTTCTAAATTGGTTTCGCCTGATATTGCAGTCATTACTGCAATTGGGGAAGCCCATATTGCTGAATTTGGAAGTACTGAAAAAATTGCACAAGAAAAGGCAGATATTTTTGCAGGTATGCAACGCGGGCATAGAAAAAAAAGTGCTTTTGAAAAGCTATCCGTTCTTAACCAAGACACACCACATTGTGATATTTTAGAAAACAAAGCCCTAAAACATGCTGATAAAATTATCAAATGTAGCCTTGAATACACAACAGATGTCATGCTTTTGAATGAACACCATGGCTACATTGAAAGGTGCGGCTATACAGAAGTCACAGCAAAAATAAAGGGTAACATTGTTTCCTACAAATTGCCTCTTGTTGGAAAACATTTTATTTTAAATTCATTACTTGTTTTAGCGGTGTGTTCTCACCTACAGTTAGACATGGAAAAAGTCTGTAAAGCCATTTCTACTTTCAAATTACCAGCCGGACGTGGCGTCGTACACGGGTTAATGCTTGAAGATAAACGCTTTATTACTTTAATTGATGATGCTTATAATGCAAACCCTGCGTCAATGAGAGCTGGCATTACTGCATTTGGTCAAATGCCATTTGACCAATTTTTGCCGACAATCTCAGCACAGCAATGGGTATCAAACACCGTTAAGCAAAACGAACTGAATGAAAAGCTTGCGTTGTCGCAGGTAATTGAAATAGACCAACTCGCCTTCCCTATGCAAACAGAGGAACAAAATCAATTAGGCCATAGAAGACCACGTAAAATTGTCGTCTTAGGTGAAATGCTTGAACTTGGAGAGCAGTCTCAAGAATATCACGAAGCTTTAGCCGACTTAATTGAAGAAGAAGAGATTGACGCCGTCTTATGTTGTGGCCTTGAAATGAAGCACTTACATAAAGTTATCCCATTGCAAAAGCGTATTGCTTATGCCTTAAAAGCTGATGACCTCATTGAACCTTTAATGATTTATACAAGATCAGGCGACATGATTTATGTGAAAGGCTCAAAAAACAGCCGCGTGAGTAAAGTGGTGGATTTCTTACTGCAAAATTCTTATAAACCACGCGATAATAAAAACCCATTTTTAAATTAATTTCGACAAAATGACAACATTCTAGGCACTATCAATGCAAGCAATTGAAAAAATTAAAAACCTTCGTAAAGCGTTAAAGTTACTAGAGTGTAATGCAATGCTTGTCCCCTTATCTGACCCATTTCAAAATGAATATGTGGCTGAAGCAGATAACCGTATTGCATGGCTTTCAGGTTTTACAGGGTCTAGTGCCCTTATGCTTGTCACCCAACAAGCTGCTGCCATATTTACAGATGGAAGATACACCCTTCAATTACAAAACGAAGTTGACTTGTCGCTATTTTCTTGCCATGACTATAAAGATTTGCCCAACTGGCTGCAAACCAACTTAATACAAGACATGACACTTGGTGTTGACCCATGGACAGTTAGCGTTTCAGAGTTTAAGAACTGGAAAAGTCATGCGGATAAGTATGGCTTTAAACTGATCACCCTTCAAAAGAACCCTATAGATGTACAATGGACGCAGCGCCCAAATAAAGAAATCCATACTGCCTTTCTTCGAGACATAACCTATAGTGGGGAAACCTTTTCAAGCAAGAAGGGGCGTATTCTAAAGTGGATGCAAGAAGATAAACTTGCACATTTTGTGTGGGGAAACAGTGAATCTGTCAATTGGCTACTCAACATTCGTGGCTACGATCTGCAGCACACCCCCATTCAAAACATGTATGCCATTTGCAATATAGATGGCACGATAGACGTGTTTACAACTCCGCAATCCATTTCCCAATACATTAAAGAAACCTTAGGCCCTGATGTTTTTATTCATGATATAAAATCAATACAGAATGTCTTATGTCAATTTTCTGCCCTCGGTGACATTGGCTATACACCCACAACAACGTCATTAGGGCTAGTTCAGTTATTGCCAACAGATGGTAATACAATGAAAGTGGTTGAACGACAAGACCCATGTGAAAAAATGAGATCTATTAAAACTTCAGTAGAACAGGAAGGGGCA
>CAYZJC010000022.1:28764-29522 GCA_964478775.1 uncultured Verrucomicrobiales bacterium
GTACTCCTCTTAGATTCTGGCGGACAATACCTTGATGGCACAACTGATGTGACGCGAACACTTTGGTATACCCCTATTAGCCATAGAACCATTCCCCTTGAAGTTCCAAGCGAAATTAAAGATAGATTCACACGGGTCCTCAAGGGCCATATTGCTTTAGCGAATATAACCTTTAAAAAAGGAATGACAGGTTCACAGCTAGATATTCTTGCACGCCAATACTTATGGGATATCGGCCTTGATTATGCCCATGGCACAGGTCATGGTGTGGGGAGCTTTTTAAATGTTCATGAAGGCCCACAGCGTATTTCCACAAGAACTGGAGACTGTAAACTTGAAGCTGGAATGATTATATCAAATGAACCTGGCTTTTATAAACCCTTCGCATATGGTATTCGCATTGAAAGTTTAGTGGCGGTAGAAAACCACCCTACCTTTGAAGATTTTTTCTGTTTTGAAACACTCTCCCTTTGCCCAATTGATATTAATCTTATTGAACATGGCTTGCTAACCTCAACAGAAGTCGATTGGCTTAATGCCTATCACCAAAATGTGTTAGATAAACTAGCCCCCCATTTGCCAGAGGACGTTCAACTATGGCTTAAAGAAAAAACAAAGAAGATTGAAGTGTAGGATTGTCATATAATTACAAGAATCAACCAACACCTTTCATCCCCATTTCACTTGTGATATACTGTTGTTATTAGAATAAAGAAGAGTGTACAGATGTTAAACCCTTGCGTTGATATAGCCTTTAA
>CAYZJC010000023.1:0-16308 GCA_964478775.1 uncultured Verrucomicrobiales bacterium
ATCTTTAAAAAGCCCATTCATGGACGCTTGGATCTCGTGATTAAAATGTTGACTAACCAGTCAGCAAAAATGAATTTATTTCAAAAAAATGAGGTTAAAAAACTAATACATCAGTATATCAGTGATGATGACCAAAAAGCATTAACCCTAAGCCTGTTAGGTTAAGGCTACTTAGCATTTGCCTTTCACGGAAATCTGGCAGCATTTCAAACTATAGCAATGTAAATTGAATGGATAAATTAATTTAATTTAGCTATTAAACTGAGACACTTCGTTAGGTTTTTCTATACCACTTACGACGCACGCTTAAGCGAAACGGGACTATAAGTGACAGGTTGTACAAAAAGGGAAGCGCTTCCTTCCCTTCTATTTCCACTTTCCTTAACACACTATCTAACCGGCTTTTTTTAACTGCTCAGATTCTTCACATTGAAACAATTGCATGACAGCATGGGCAGCGATACCTTGTGGGGTTAAGCTCAGCGTGGGGTCAACGTCTAACAATTGCCGGGCATCTTGATCGGCCGTTTGATATAGCGCATTATACTGATTATAGGTTTGCGTATCTTCACTGTCAAAGACAGCAAAGGTAAATTTAGGCAAGCCACTTTGACGCAGACCTAGCATATCTCCTCCGCCTCGAAGGCGTAAATCTTCTTCGGCCAACACAAAGCCATCGTCCGTGCTGCGCATTGTGGAAAGGCGCTTTTGTGCTGTATATGTTAAATTTTCACCATAGGCTAAAAGGCACACGCCATCTAAATCTCCGCGTCCAATACGCCCACGCAACTGGTGAAGCTGCGCTAGACCAAAGCGTTCGGCGTATTCAATAATCATCACGGTGGCATCGGGCACATCTACCCCAACTTCAATAACAGTTGTTGCAACTAATATTTGCGCTTCACCTTTTACAAAGCGGTTAAGACCAGCTTCTTTTAAGTCGCCCTTCATTTGACCATGTGTAATTTCCACAAGATCACCAAAAATATCGTGCAACACTTCAAAGCGAATGGTGACTGCGGTATAATCAGACACATCAGATTCTTCCACCAATGGACAGACCCAAAAAATCTTTTGCCCCATGGCGACCCGCCTTTTTACAAACTCAATAATCATATCTAGCTTTGTTAAGGGGATAGTCCTGGTATCAATAGCTTTACGCCCTGGGGGCTTTTCACGAATCATTGAAACATCCATCTCTCCATATTGGGCGAGCTGCAATGTACGCGGAATGGGGGTTGCTGTCATGCTTAAGATGTGGGTGTTTTGCGACTTTTGCGCCAGTTCATAGCGTTGTTTGACCCCAAAGCGATGCTGTTCGTCCATAATGGCGAGTGCTAAAGAATGGTATTGAACGCCTGTTCCAAAAAGGGCATGTGTCCCGATGACGAGCTGAATCTCACCAGACTCTATTCCCTTTAAAATTTGCGTGCGCGCTTTTCCTTTTTCACGCCCAGTTAACAAACAAAAGCGAATGCCTAAGTCTTTAAATAAACGTTCCGTTGACGCAAGGTGTTGACGCACCAAAATATCTGTTGGGGCCAGCAAAGCGACTTGATGTCCGTTTTCAATGGCAATGAGTGCGGCACATAAAGCAACAATAGTTTTACCTGAACCAACGTCACCTTGCACAAGCCTATGCATCGGTTTGTCTTGCGCCATATCATAGGCGATTTGCTTAATGGTATTGAGCTGGTCATTGGTCAGCTTAAAGGGAAGCGAATCTAAAAACTTTTTCATCAAAGGTGATTCACTATCTAATGCTTTTGACTGCGCAACTTCTTGACGCTTTAAAAAGGTGTAACGCTGCGATAGCTGCTTGGCAAACAATTCGTCATAAGACAAACGTAGCCTTGCGGGGACTGTGCACTTGATCAACGGCTTCATGCCACTTTGGGAACTGGTAACGTTCAATGGTACGTTGGGGAATCCATTCTTCAAGGGGCGATAAGGAACCTAAAACATCGCGAATCACTGTTCTAACGTGATATTGTGTCAGACCACTGGTAAGTGGATAGATATTTTCATAACCTACCCATTGTTCTTCACTCCCCAGTTCACCAATATGGTCGGGGTGAATAATTTGATAGGTATAAGTATTACCGTTCTTCTTTTCAGTTAGCTTTCCACTGACGATAACATCTGTATAGGGTTTTGCACAGCGTTGCAAGAAGCGTTCATAGGCATTAAAGTAGACCAAATCGAGGGGAACTCTTTCAATACCACATATGCCACGTATGCGGTACGGTATGCTTCTTCTCGAACTCTTCACATGCTCAATGACTGAAAAGCGCACCGTAATAAACTGACCAACTAAGGAAATTGTTGGGGCCTCCACATGCTTTCTTTTCACCACACTATTAGGTAGCACTGACAATAAATGAAACAATGAGTCTTTGTTTGTTAAACGCTTAAAACACCCAACTTGCTTTTCATTGAGTACGCTTAAACTAGAAATAGGCTGCAGAAGATTAAAATATGTTGTCATGAATCAGTTCACTTGTTGATGATTAAATAATTCAATATAAAACAAATGTATAAATTTATTTCATGCTTATTATTGCTCATTTCTTAAAAAAGTTCAATATATTTATTAACGCATCCCTACAGACATCAAATTGATTTGATTATACCGACCACAAAGAAGCTTTGCTTTTTGTATAAGATTGCCTATCATAAGCATAAGATTCGTTCACATGTTAAAGCCAGTTAGAATTTATGTCGCCCTCACCTTATACTTCTTCGCACAACTTAAAACTACGCAACAAGACAATGCTATATATTTTTATAGTGCTAACAGCTCTTTTGTATGCCTTATCATTTATTCGTGTTGAAAAACAAAAATGGAGCACAGCCCTTCATAAGCAGGCTGAAATTGAAAAGAAACGTGAAGCGTTCGCCAATAAAAAAGCGCAGCAAAGCCCGATAAACCAAACTGTAGCTAACCAGACTTTAACTGCGTAACATTACATTAAATTTTATCAACACTGTTCCAAAAGATTTCGTCTAACAGATACACCAAACAGGTGTAGGTAATTGTCAGACAAAGCATTGGAAATTCTGGCGAATTAAGAAAGAGTCTAGCCTGGGCCTGAAGCTCTTGCACAAAATCACGCACTAATGCTCCCAGCAAATACGCTTTTGTAGCCACTGGTGCTTTTGGTGTGATCACAGTTTCAAGGACTGGCGCTTCATTTGTTAAGGAAAGAATGGGGCCACATCCCCTCCTCCCAAAGACTTTGTGAGAAAAATTATTTTCATATAGGGGCATAAACATCAATCTGCCTAATTTAAAGTCTGTTAAGCCAGAACAATTTTGTGTAAAACCGACGCCTATCTCTCTCACGTTTGCCCAAGTGCTAAAGTCAAGTTGACGCACATTATGCCATGAATGCATAAAATTCTTTCCAACTGATTTGACCTTCGTCAATCCCCCAAAATCAAAGGTCACATCATATTTCTTACGGATTATTGCATGATAGAGTTTTTGTTTTTCAGCTTTACCAGGCTTTTCTTTTGCAGACAAAAAACTGTGTTGAATTTTCTTCGCACACGGCCCAACGAAAGCGAAATGCCTACAAGTTGAAGGCAGTGCACGAACTGAGCACTGCAGTGTTTGTGCATATGTATACAACACAAGGGTTGAGTCAGGGTTAGCCTCAAAATAAGTTTCAAGTTTAGTTTTATAATCCGTCTTTTGGCTGGTTAGGTATTTAAGGTCTATATACACATAAGGGAAATATATGGAAAAATCCACGTAACTTGCTTCTATATAGTTGTCACGCACATCAACCAGCGCCTCATCAATTAGCCCAAGTGTTTTTTCAACATTAGCCTTTTCACAAGTGTGATGTAGTAGATAATGCAATGCGATAATATCACGACGATAAAACCCTTGAAGCTTTTCATTAAACTCAGTTATATCAGGCAATTGACCCACAGAGATTGACACTCTCATCTCAGGAATCACTTCATCCTCTGCCTCTAAAATCTCATCAAAAGGAATGCTGACCAAAAAATCTGATTGCGATGTTCGCTCAGTCTCTGGTTCTTGCACTTGCATATCAGCTGAACCTTGTGTGATGGTCTCATTTCGCACCAATTCATATTCTTCTGCATTCAGCCCTATTTGATTTGTAAACGCAAACAGCGGAGTCGTTAGCAATGCATAGCTTACGATGAGGGGTATTTTGTATTTCATGTCATCTCCTTAAAATAAATACTCAAACAACTTCAAAGTTGAACAATAATGCTATTTTTATTCACATTCTTAATTTTTAATTATGAGCTCTACATCACCCAAAACACAATATTTCAGAACCCTTTAATCGCAGTCATGCTGCAATGCTTCCATAACATCAATACCTAAGAGCTTAAGCACTGTCAATACAACAAGTGCTACAATTGTATTGTTAACCACTTTAACAACAAAGTTACCTGCGCCATTTAAAAACCGTCTCGCTAACGCAGCTCTTTGAGTGGATTGATCAGATTGAGTCGTGAGATTGTCTGCAAACCCTGCCTCTACTTCTAAAAACCTATCAGTTTCAAAAACGCGAGCCTCTGGTTGGTGGGGAGTTTGCATTATAAGAAGATTATTGTTCAGTCTATTTGCCTCTAAACTTTCCAGATCATTATCAGGCAAAGAAGATGAACCCAACACAACAACTGAACAGAAAACAAAAGCAAGGTTAACCTTAACTAAAAAATTAAAAAACATAACTATTCCTTATCAAAATATATAACAGGTCTGTCTTCACCCAAAAGCAATGAAGGAAAAGGCCTACCTACCATGATAAGACAAATATGTTTACAAATGTTAAAATTTAAAAATAATTTTATACGTTTGGTCATCTGCAGCAGAGCAACAGCTATTTCATTCACAAAAGTTGATTCACATAAAAAAAAGAGGCCACATCTGCAACCCCTTTCTTCTTTATCTCAAACAGCTTGTAACAGGGTATGATAATTGTTGTATTTAAGAACCAACAATCACACCTTGAGATGCGTTACTTATTTAACGCTGTGCAGACGCCTCCTAGCAAACTCAATGAAAAAAACGAACCATATAAAGCACTTCCTACTATATTTACAACAAAGGCTTCATGATTATGCCCATGCGCCAAAGCAACAGCTGCACCTGGCACATTGACAAGACCGGCAAGACCACACAATAGCTGTCCGCAAGCAACCATTCCAGACGCAGTCTTATCTTCATTTTTGTCACTGCTACTGCTATTGCTTTCACGACATGCATTTAATAAATACACGCTATTAACAACAACACTAGCTATTCTCAAACCAACATCTTCAGGATTTTGTTCTGATATTACAGCTAATACTGTTGGCGCCCAAGCAGCCGCAGCGAAAACTGCTGTACACACCATTGCAGTTCCTCCAGCGCAACAACAAGCGCCAGCTTCTATAAATCCGATTGAGCTAGAGTCCACTGGCGCAGTTCTCAAAGTTGTTGCGGGCCTCAAAACTTGCTGCACAGCCTGACCTGTCTCAAGGTCTGCTTGTAGGGCATGCGCATTAGCCCCAAAGAATGTTACCACAACACCCACCACACTTAAAATCTTAATTACTTTCACAATACATTTCCTTGTAATATGTTTTAAAAATATACGGTATCATGAACATTTTTAACCTTCAAGAAAAAATATGTGGTCTCATGTTATTGAAGCGGAGCAAGTTACAGACAGCAATTGCATTAAATCTATCCTTCCCCAAATCTTAAAATAAAAGCATTTCACGTATTTACACGGTATTTTAAAAAGGATAACGTTAAATTATTTAAAAACTCTTACAATTAAAAATTAAAAACGAGAAGAAAATACCCATGAAAAATAAACCCCACTTTTTACTATATCCTCTTTTCATACTATTCATCATCTTCACGCAAGCAAGCTTTGGCATGGAAGAAAAAGGTGACACAATTCATGAGAATGTCTTAACAAGAAAAGTTGCTATCGAGATATTGCCTTATACTGAACAATTTGGTGATGCAGCACTTAATAAAGCGCTCTCAACACAGAATATCCAAAGTTTAGGCCCATCCCTTCCTCTGCCAGAGCCATCCCCCGAAAAGTATAGAGATGAATACGGCTTAGATCACCTTTTTTGTTATGCAAACTCTCGTGATATTATATTTCAAGAGCCCACAGATGTTGACCTTAATGGAAAAGCATTATATCCGGCTAATTCACATGAATCTTACTTGCAAAGCTTGGTTCAATACAGAAAAGAAAATAAGCTTACAGAAAATTTACTGATTGCAAAAATTGTGATTAATATTGGAACTGAGGAAGAAGCCAATAATGTAGAACTTGTATGTGGTGTGTTTTCTAGCGGGGAACCAAAAGTATATACATGTTGTAAAAAAGAGGAACTTGAAAGTGTATTTAAATTGAAAAGCGTAGTATATGCACACAACAACCTTAACGAGAATGATGATGTTGTTAAATGTTGCGGAAAAAATTTCTTACTGCAGGGAGAAAAGGGCAGACTCTCTATTGAGCAAGAAATAAAAAACTTTATAATGAAATCTGCACAAACCAAAAGGCAGGCCATATTAGAGCATGATTCAATAAAACCTAGAATAAGACATTTAGTAGACGACGATTACATTATTTTTGAAAAACCCGTTATTTTATCCACCGCAGAAAATGGTGTAACTCCACTCCCGCTTATGAGCCAGAAGCATCTAACACATGCACAATTATTGCATAAACGGTATTTCAACCACGCGCAGTCAGTCAAGCTCAACAAAACAATGAAAGAAGATTTTGACCAAATGTTAGCAAAACGAGCTAATTTGCTAAGAGGATTGTTCGGCAGTACCGCTATTGTTAGACTGTTAAATGGTGAATTAAATTGTTTTATATCTGATGATGGTTCATTGTGTGACTTTAACTGGGCATGCACAGCTATTTTTCATCAATCTGAACAAGCCTTCTTGACGTTTTTAGACTCGCCTACTAAAGAAAATTATTTTTGTAAAACGCTTCACTTTCCTCGTGATACTGACCAAACAACTACAGCGAAAAGTCAAGCCATAAACACCACTGTATATCTTTATAGCACACTCGATATTTGCCGTTATTGCCGTGGCACGTTTTCATGGTTAATGCACACTGAAGAATTACATAACTCATTAAAAGAGTTTGTAGAAGCTTTATACTTTAAAAAAGAAGAGGATCAAAGCATTTATCAAATCAAAATGGGCGACACAGATTTAAAAGTTTTCGCCATCAGTAATGAACAAACACAAACCTAATGGAGAATATCATGAAAATATTGTACTTTATTATTACCTTTGCCTGCAGCATATGTAATCACAATGTGTTTGCAATGAATGAAATGGACAGTGACACTGCAATTCGCATAGCCCAAAGCTTAAAACATGACCCAGAGGCGTTAAATCTTTTTCTATCGTCAATTTCAATTCATAAACAAAGTGCTTCGCCAGAAAGCATACACGAAAGAGAAAATTTAGTCTTTGGTTTGGATGATGACTTAATTGAAAAGGCGAAAGAATGTATCGAACCCTCACAACAAGTTACTTTGACCACTCAAGATTTTCTAGGGAATTCAATCAACTATGATGCAGAAAAAATTTATCAAATTGACTTAACTGATCTAACTCACGAAAACCTAAATACTGTCATTAATTATTTTAAGAGTAATTCACTCTATAATTTGCGCATACTAACTCTGCCAGAAGATAATGACACATGTAAAACTTTTATCCATAATGTGTTTGCAAAAGAAAGAACAGGTATTTACATCTCACTATTAAGAATTAAAGCTTGTAATAACCATGCGAACATCCTTTATGATTTGGTGAATACAATTCAATCTCATTTTATAGCATACGGAAAAATTGTTCGCGATATGCCTCAACTAAGTGGTAAATATGACGGTTTTTGTGCGTTCCTAACAGTCGAATGTATTGGCGCACAAACTACAGAGTGGATGACGCAGGAAAATTGGTTTAAAGGCAACATATTACGTGATGTAAATGTGTTTTACAGAAATGGAAGAACCAAAGAAGATATTCATTTGATCATGAGCATTAGAACTTAATATCAATTTAATAAAAATCATAAGAAATTGCATCAGCAGCACAGGAGTTTATCATGAAAATACTTTGTCTTATTCTTTTCATCACATGCAACCTATATAATCATGCGTCAGCAATAAGTGATATGGATGCACCAACTGTTGCACGCATCGCAAAGGGATTAAGAAATGACCCTGAAGGATTAGCGCTATTCTTAAATTCTGTTCTACATACAAAAGATAATCTGTACACTGAAGAACTCCATCAATCCTCTAGCTCACTTGAACTAGCTATTCAGCCAATGCTTGTTAGTGACCAAATCAATTTAGAGGCTCAACAGCTCTATGAAACATCACAAGCATTTCAGACGGCACTGAACAAACCTCATCATGTACAGAGAGTTGACTTAAGTGATATAGAAACTATGGAACAATTTGAATTAACCATCAATTATTTTACCAACAACAGCTTATGTAATTTACGCATATTAACACTACCTAAAAATACTGAATTTTGTAAAAATTTTGTCATCCAAATTTTTCCAACTGAGTTTAACAATCACTCATTTGTTTCACTACTTAGGGTAATTGTGGATCCGGATATTGGGACGGATGGACTACATAACATTCTGTTACAAATTCAAAGACACTTTCAAACGTACTCCACCATTGTACGTGATATGCCACAAAGTAGCACCAAATATGGGGGTATTGCAGCATTTTTAACAATTGAATGTAAGATTGAAGCTGAAGATTGGATGAGAGAAGAAGGTTGGTTTAATGGTGAAATATTATCAGATACAATCAACATACTCTATAGAGAGAATGCAGAAAAAACATCTAATGCACGCTTCATTATGGGGCTGCGTACTTATTAATTTGTGACAAACCCAATACATTACACTTATATCTGGCCCAGGTTCCTGAGTTTAATTTTTTGATGCACTTCAGCTTGGGATAGAATAATGGTTGAAGGGCGGGCACGTTCTAGTATGTTACGGGCAAAAGGTCTTGCACTTGCAGAAGTCACTAGCACTGGTGTTTCACCCACCATGGCGGCTCTGTCATAGGCTTGGCGCACTTTACTAATAAAGTCTTGTATCATGCTAGGGGGCATGGCAAGTTGGCGGTTATCAAACTCACCCACTGTATATTCCATAAAGTTTTGTTCCCATGTTGGTGACAAAGTATAGATAGTCATTTGTCCACTTTGATCAGCATTTGAAAAGCTAATTTGTCGCATCAAGCGCAAGCGAACATGTTCTGTAATCATACTTAAATTACGTGACATGGCGCTGCCCTCTGCGATTCCTTCCAAAATGGTGTGCACATCACGTATAGACACACGTTCACCCACAAGGTTTTGCAACACGCGCTGAATGCCCCCAACTGAAATTTGACCAGGGACAATTTCATTGAGTAACTTCTTATACACTTCACTCACGCTTTCTAAAATATGCTGGGTATCAGCATAAGACAAAAGGTCAGTCACATTATCTTTAATGATTTCTGACAAATGGGTTGTCAAGACAGTTGGTGCTTCTACAATGGTATACCCTAAGACTTCGGCTTCTTGTCGTTTGCTTTCTGGAATCCACATTGCTTTTAAGCCAAAGCTTGGCTCAATCGTTTCTTCCCCAGGAATTTTAAGGGGTTGACCTTTAGGGTCTATCACCATAATTTGGTTCACACGCAGCTGCCCTCTTCCCGCTTCCATTTCTTTAATGCGAATAATATAACTATTGGCTGGCAATTGAATATTGTCTTGCATACGCACAGAAGGCAAAATCACCCCTAAGTCATTGGCCATAGACTGTCTTAATACACGAATTTGGTCTGTAAGGCGTTGTCCGCCCTTTTCCTGGTTCACAAGCGGCAACAAACCAAGACCAAGCTCGATACGTATCGCATCTACAGCTGGGGCCTTTGTGAGTGTATCAGACGTTTTTGCCTTTTCCTTTTCTTGTTCTGCTTTTGCAACGGTATCCTTTTCATCTTGAATTTTCTTATCAGCCGTTTTTTGCTGGCTTTGATTTGAAAACCAACTGCCGGCACCTGTTAAACCTGCAAGCAGTAAGAAAGGCAACATGGGAATGCCTGGTAATAATGCCATCGCACCAGAAAGAAAAGAACTCATCCCCAAGGCAGATGGGTAAGCACTAAGTTGTCCAAACAATGCGGTTTCCGTGCTCCCCTCAACCCCGCCTTTTGACACCAACAAACCTGCAGCCGTTGAAACAATTAAAGCTGGAATTTGGGTCACTAAGCCATCGCCCACTGTAAGAAGGGTGTAGGTTTTTGCCGCATCCACAAACGCCATATTGTTTTGTGCAACCCCGATGATAATACCACCAATTACGTTAATAAAAGTAATTAAAAGTCCGGCGATCGCATCCCCCCTCACGAACTTGGCCGCACCATCCATGGAACCATAAAAATTACTCTCGCTTTCCAATTCTTTTCTTCTCAATTTAGCTTGCGCTTCATCAATAAGACCTGCAGACAAATCCGCATCAATCGCCATTTGTTTACCGGGCATCGCATCTAAACTAAAACGGGCAGAAACATCAGCAATACGCCCAGAGCCCTTTGTGATAACGACAAAATTCACGATGATTAAAATAGCGAAGACAACGATACCAATGACATAGTTCCCCCCCATAGCAAATTCACCGAAAGCAGCAATCACTTGGCCTGCTGCTTCAGTTCCTTCATGCCCATTAGACAAAATGAGACGGGTTGAAGCAACGTTTAAAGATAAACGAATCATGGTGGTGACCAGCAAAACCGTTGGAAAGGAACTAAATTCAAGGGGTCTTCCAATAAACAATGATGTCATTAAAATAAGGACAGAAAGCGTAATGGAAATTGAAAAAAACAAATCCATCATGATGCTAGGCATTGGCATGATCAAAATCACCATGATCAAAATCACACCCAGTGCAAACACGAGGTCGGTGCGCTTCATCAATGCGCGCATATTAATTTGCGACGCTATACCTTGTAGATTTGAAAATCCACCACTGATTGCCCCACCACTGGCAGAGGAAGTTGATGTAGTTACAGCAGGTGCAGGTGTTGACATCATTTATGTCCCTTTCCGTTCAACATGTGAAGGCTTATTAATACTGAGCCGTCATTGATTCTTGTGATAATTGACTATTATATTCCTTGATCTTGTTACGAAGTGTGCGTATTGAAATGCCTAATATATTAGCGGCATGCGTTCTATTCCCAAGACAATGGTTCAGCGTTCCCAAGATTAAGTCTTTTTCAACTTCAGCAACTGTACGGCCAATATTGCTATCATTGGAACCATCTGTAGCCCCATCAAGACTCGCTTGTGTCACGGCAAAGGTATCTATTTTTTCGACATATTCATGTCCAAAGATATCTTGTGGTTCAATGACTGTATCGCTCAATAACACTGCGCGATGCATCATATTTTCCAGTTCACGCACATTTCCACGCCATGGGTACACTACCATCGCCTTAGCTGCTTGGTCAGACAATCTTTTTTTATGCAGTACATTCATTTCACAAAATTTGTCTATAAAATAATTGGCAAGAGGGATAATATCTTGCACACGCTCACGCAAAGCTGGTATCTGAAGATTCACAACATTTAAGCGATAATAAAGGTCTTCTCTAAAGTCGCCATTTTGAATGGCTTGCATCATGTCGCGGTTTGAGGTGGCAAGGATGCGAATGTTGACAGGCACAGGCTGCGTCCCCCCAACGCGATCAATCACCCTTTCTTGAATGGCACGTAATAACTTTGCTTGCAGCCTTGGGTCCATCTCACTAATTTCATCAAGTAATAATGTACCTCCATTCGCCTCTTCAAATTTCCCAATTCTTCTTGCCACTGCCCCTGTAAAGGCCCCTTTTTCGTGACCAAATAATTCTGATTCTAATAAGTTTTCAGGAATCGCTGCACAATTTAAAGACACAAAAGATTTATCTGAACGCTTTGATTGTTGGTGAATATATTTTGCCAACACTTCCTTACCCGTACCCGACTCACCGCTAATAAACACGCTAGCCTCACTTGGCGCGATGCGATCTGCTAAAGACAATACCTTTAACATTGCAGGATCCATTGCAACCACTTGTGACTTTTGAACAGAAACAGCGCTTAATACTGCACCTATCAGTTCTGGGTCTGGAGGAAGTGGCAGATATTCTTTTGCACCCGCCTCAATCGCTTCACGTGCAAGCTTTGGGTTCGCATCTACCCCGCATGCGACCACTGGCGTACACATACGCTCTAAGGCCATCGCTTGAAGCATATGCGGCACATTGAGCAAGACATCCATTAAAACAATGTCAATTCCCTTACCAGAACGCAGTACAGCAAGGCCATCATCAGCGGTTTCTGTTTGTGTCACTTTCGCACCATTTTTTAAGGCAATATGGGCTGCGATTGTGGCATGTCCTTGTAAAGATCCAATAATCAATATGCGCATGACTTAGCTCCTTTCTGACTTAATGATTTCAGTCATTGTGACCCCCAGACGGTCATCAACCACCACGACTTCACCACGGGCAACAAGACGGTTATTAACATAAATGTCGATTGCTTCACCCACACGTCTATCTAATTCCACAATAGCACCGCGCCCCAGTTTTAATAACTGGTGAACTGGCATAATGCTGCGCCCCAAAACAGCAGAAATTTGCACAGGTACATCGTAAACCGCTTCCAATTCATGGGTTTCAGGCCCACCGCCTTCTTTTCCTCCACCATCTTTCCCGCCGCCATTGCCGCCGCCCCCTTTTGTGGAAGATGAACCATCTGTTTGGCCCATAGCAGTGGGGGCAAACATATCATCAATCATGCTTTGTGGTGCACTTTTTTGCGCTGCAGATGATGCATCTAAGTCATTGAGCATTTTATCAATATCATCTTGTGATGAATTATCATTTTCTAGCATCATGTCTTTTTTCCTTTGTCCAATTGTTTTTTAAATATTTTTTTCAGTTAATCTTCACATCTCATCTATGGTGACGGTTCACTGTCTTCCTCTAGTACAGAGTCACCCAATAAACCTTCAATCTGTGTTAACAAATGATTTTGGCTCCACCTTGCACCACCACTGTTCCATTCCACAACACACTCACACAATTTTAATGTTTTGTTTTCTTGTAAGACGACTTTGTTTGCATAACGTGCTTGAATATCGGCTATTTTTTCTTGAATATCGCCTAAAGCTGCTGGTGCCAATTGTATAACCAGTGGCTGCGGGTCAACCAAGGTATCAAGAATGTGGTGAATGGCATTCATTAATTCATTTGCACCATGGCGCATACAAAAAGTGGGGAACACCTTTTGCACGATAACTTGTGTAAGCTCACTGATACTGGTATAGAGTTGTTGTTCATATGCAGCTTCCTTTTCAAGTAACTTTTCGATGTCTTCATAAATCTTCACAAATGCTGCTTGAATTTGAAGTTGCCTTTCTGTAATCGCTTTAAGTTCACCTTGCACAAAACCTTCTTCAAATCCAATCGCCCTACCCTTATCGCGTGCATTAATAAGAGCAGTATTCATATCATCTTGTGTATAAAGAAGGGGTTGTTTAACCTCTTCTGGAATTACTGGAATCAAGTCATCTGGCACATCAAAACTTAATTCAAAAACAAAGGGTGTGTGTGTTGTCATACCATTAATCTTTCTGTCTTTTCATCTTGTTTCATCATCCTATCAACTGGTCTCCTGCGTCCTTACCGGAAGCAATGAAGATAAGGTTTTGAGCTGCTAAATCTTTTGCTATCGTCACAATTGCACTTTGTGCTTCTTCAACGTCTCTCAAACGCACCATACCCAACTGTTTAATGTCTTCATCCATCAATTTTGCGGCGCGTTCCGACATATTATTAAAGAACATACTTCTGACAATAGCGCTGCTGCCCTTAAGCGCCAAAACTAACTTACCTTTATCAACACTACGGATAAGGGTTTGAACGCTTGCATTATCAAGATTTTCCAGATCATCAAAGGTAAACATCAACGCCCTTACTGACTCTGCAGATTCCACATTCTTTTCTTCCAACAGTTTTAAGAAACGAATTTCATTAGATCTATCAAAACTGTTAAAGATTTCTGCCACCATTTCGTGGGTATCACGTTTACTGCCGCGTGCTAAGTTATTCATAAATTCATGTCGCAAGGTACTTTCCACAGATTCCATGATCTCTTTTCTCACGGTTTCCATCTTTAACATACGCATCACAACTTCTATCGCAAAATTTTCAGGTAACAGGGCTAAGATCTTTGCAGAATTGCCCGCACGTATCTTAGAGAGTACTAAGGCAACCGTTTGCGGATATTCATTTTTCAAAAAACTCGCCAACAATTCTTCACTCACATTATTAAGCTTATCCCACAAGGTACGCCCAGCAGGACCTCGAATTTCTTCCATAATTCTTTCTGCTTGTTCAGGTGATAACACCTTTGCAAGAAGACGTTCCGTGCTTTCAAGAGAACCCACCAACGAACTTGTAGAAGACAGTTCATTTACAAAGTCTTTAAACGTTGTTTCAACAATTTCAGCTTTCACATTTCCTAAGTTCACCATGGCTTGTGACAATTCACGTATCTCATCCACAGACATCATCGCAAACACTTTAGACGCCAAGTCTTCCGGCATTGAAAGCATCATAATGGCCGCTTTTTCAATGCCTGTTGTTCCCGTATTGTTTGCTTTTTTTTCATTCTCTGCCATAATTATTTACTTCAAATTAAATTATTCTATATTAAAAAAATATTAAATAGAACTACTACTGTGAATACATCCAACTTCTAATAATATTAATTGCTTCATCAGGGTGTAGTTCGATAATCTCTCCTATCTTCTTTACCGATGAGGTTTTTAGTTTTCCTTCAATATGTTCTACATCCATATAATCTGGGTTATCTTCTGGTTGCTCTTCCTCTTCTACAACAGGTGGAGGTGCGGCAATGACCTCTTGTGGTTTCATAGCAAGGCCGGCAACAGATGCAATGCGTAAGATCATCGGGCGCGCAACGCTAAAGTACAACAACATAGCCGCACCTATCATCAACAACATATCAATCACTTTTGGTGTAAAGATCAGATTCATCCACTTTTGAAAAGTACTGGTGGTATCGTGTTCTTCTGGGGGGTCATTAAACTGCATATTAATGACTTTAACTGTATCACCACGTTTTTCATCAAAGCCGGCAGCTGTTTTAACAAGGTCAGTAATTTGTGCAATTTCGTTATCATTACGTGGGGCGTAAACGTCCTTACCATCTTTATCTTTGGTATACGTTCCATCCACCAAGACAGCAATCGACAAACGTTTAATGTTGCCGGTTTCATGTACATGGGTCTTTGTGGTGTTAGAAATTTCATAAGACACATTTTCTTCATTTCTTGTGTCTTGATTTTTACTTTGGGTGCCAGGTTGGCCGGCATTCGCATCCGGCTGTGCATTTTGAACCGTAATGGTGTCGGCAGTAGAGGCTTCATTAGAATTGGAACCTTCGGTCATGTTTTGCTGTGACCTTGCAACTTGTCCGTCTGGGTTATACTCAACAGATGTCGATGTAATTTTGTCAAAGTCCATATCCACAGAAACTTCTGTTCTCACTTTTCCAGCACCCACCGTTCTTTCAAGCAGTGATTCAATAGACCTTGAAAGCTTACTTTCAAAACCATATTGAATTTCATGTTGATTAGCACCTGAACCTTGGGCATCCGCACCATCTTGACCTTTGGCAAGTAACGTACCCTTATCATCTATAATGGAAATACGATCAAGCGTTAGATTAGGCACAGCTGATGCGACCAGATGCTGAATAGACAACACTTGGTTCACAGAAAGCCGAGACATCCCCTTCATTTTCAATACGATTGAGGCACTAGGTAATTGCTTATCATTCGAAAACAATTCCTTTTTGGGAATCACCAAATGCACACGCGCCGACTGAACCCCCTGAATCGTTTTAATAGATTTTGCAATTTCACCTTCCACAGCGCGCATGAGGTTGATATCCATCATCGCATTCGTTGTCCCAAGGACATCTGTTTTATCAAACAACTCATAACCAATCGTACCACCGGCTGGCAAACCATCTGCAGCCAGTTCCATACGCAGTTTTGCAATATTTTTAGCGGGTGCATAAATTTGGTCACCCTCACCGCGCACTTCGCTTGGGACATTCATCATCTTTAAGCGTTCTAAGATTTTAGCACCATCACCTGGGTCCACATT
>CAYZJC010000023.1:16318-20603 GCA_964478775.1 uncultured Verrucomicrobiales bacterium
GGTGATGATGCGCGCATCAAAATAACAGAGGCAAAAATTGCCCCCCCGACTACAAGACCAGCTAAGATCAGCAGACGCGAGATTCCAATTTTCTTAATAAAACTTTGTAAGAGTTCCATAGATAAGACGCATTTCGTTAAAATTTATATCAATTATGTTAATTATAACGCTGCAATCTTAAACAAATGGTTAACGTAGGCATTTTTTTCCTAGTGACTGATAAGTAACACAAGGCAATGCCCCTTACAAGAAACCTTCATGCAGGAAGGGTTGTAAAAATAAAATCTTTCTTGTGGCTATGAAAATAAAATTTAATTATAATTTTATGCATAACCCCGTTCTCAAAGGAAACTTTCTATGAAAATCAGCCTTCTTAAAACAGCACTCGCCTTTATTGTGCTTGGCACAAATATGGCACATAGTATGATTTTTAAACTCAACACACGACGCATTGCCCCTTATGTCATGCAAGCTTACTTTTTTTCAACACCTTGGGGCACATCATCTGCCAATCAACCCACTGCCAAACATATTACAATAGGCAAACACACTGTGATTGACCCCTATAGCGATGCTGAAAAAGCACAGATGACCAATCTTGTAAAGCCACTTGTCATGCCAGAGGGTTATACAGAAGACGCGGCTGAACTTTTAGTCATGGATCTTTCTGGAAAAGAAAAGTTCATTCCTTATTTCACAAGCGAAGATGAGCCAGACAATCGGTATTTTAAAGAATTGGCGAAAAAGAATTTGCCACCACTCATGTTAAGTTTGGAATTTCCATTTAGTCCATCAATCATAAAAGTATATGAGAACACTGTTCCTCATAGGACCGGGTTAAGTAAACCAGAAGTCCAAGATTGCATACACTATTTAACGGCCTGCAGTAATTTATACGTACATGACGCAAGAACTGACAAAAAAATCAACAATGCCAATTTTAAAGCATTTATGATACATCTCTTTCACAAAAATCTTATGACTCATCATAAATATCGTACCTCGAAAACAAAAGAAGCCCTCTACGGTACTTTTATGAAATTTCACGACCCGTTGTTATTTGGTTCAACAAATGACCCTTTCGCATTCCATATACGACAAGCGGTCACATTATTATTTATAACCGTTAATTACAACACTTATCGTCCCTCTTCCCCAATCGAAGATGAAGAAAAGTACCCCAGAACATGTTCTTGGTGAATTACCCTCACTCAATATCCTGCCAAGCATTTTGATATAAAATAATTTCTTGTTTGGCAGATATCAAAACGACATCACATCTCATTTCCACCTGCGATAAGTTATGTTGGCTGGCATACCACACAAGGGCATCACTCACACGGCGTTGTTGTTTACTTGAAATGCTATAATGGCCGTCGTGTAGAGATTTACGGTACTTAACTTCTACGGCCACCAGCACACCTTTATCACGCATCACTAAATCCACCTCGCCATAAGGTGATTTAAAGCGTTGTTGCAGTAACATATAGCCTTTGCTTTGTAAGTAATTACAAGCTGTTTCTTCTGCGCGTATACCAGTTGTATATGAAGTCATAAAAATAAAATTGAGGAAGGTATCTTTAAAAATAGTTTATAGGTATAGCTTATAGGTTTTGCCTAATCCATAAAGCAATTTTTTTCCAAACAGACAGACCACTTGTAGAGGTGTTTAAGGAGTATTGATTTTCAAAATCTTGGCAAGCATACAGCAATAAACCTGCGGCATTTGAAAAGCCAGGGGTGTTAATTAAATCGACGGTGCCAGTCACACCAATAGGAACCCCTAAGCGAACTGGCTTTCCAAATGTTGTTTGCGCCATATCACGAATGCCTTGCAATTGACTAACCCCCCCAGTCAGCACAAGGCATTGAAAGCCAATAGGGTCAACCTCACCCGACTTAACGCGTTTCATAATCATTTCAAAAATTTCTTCCACACGAGACCTGATAATATGCACCAACACACCTTTGGGAATGTGGTGGGATTGTGCCTGCATCACTTCACCCAATTGTGCGACATGGATGTTTTCTCTGTCATCAAGCGAAGAGGGAATTAAGGTGCCATATAAGGTTTTTAAACGCTCTGCTTGGGAAATAGGCGCTGCAAGACCACGTGCGATGTCATTAGTGATATTCATCCCCCCCAACGGTATAGTCGACAAGCTTGTAAGGGTTCCATCTACAAAGGTTGAAAGGGTTGTTTGCCCTGCCCCAATGTCTATCAGCGTTACACCAAGGGTCATTTCATCTGGCACCAGGGTTGCAAAGGAAGACGCATAAGGCCCCGCTACAAAGCCTGCAATATCTAAATGACAACGACCAATACATGAAATTAGGTTTTTAATCATAACCGCTGGCGCTGTGACAATATTTAATGTCACTGCAAGTTTTGAACCGACCATACCTTTGGGGTCTATAATGCCTTTGACATCATCAACTTCATACCGTAAGGGAAGCACATGCAAAACAGTTTTTGTTGCGTCATGCACCAAGTCGTGGTTCACTGACAACAAACGCTTAATATGGGTTTCATCAACAGGGGTATTTGACAGTGAAATTTCAACCCGCAATTTGTGTGTGCTCACCCAGCGCCCTGGCACAGAAACATAAACACTATTAATATTTTTATTTGCCATTTGTTCAGCTGCATGAACTGCATTTAAAATAGATTCTTCTAAGGCTTCCATGTCAATAATATTGCCGCCTCGAAGCCCCTTAGACAATTGATACCCAACCCCAAAAACTTTAAGTAAATTGGTGTTATCATCTGTTTTTTTAGGGTTCATTTGTGCAATGGCGCAACAAATCTTGCTGGTACCAATATCAAGGGCAGCAAAAATTTCCGACTTAGGTTTAGGTTTTTGTTTAGTGAACATGCTCATAGAAAGATCTGACCAATTATTTTTTAATTTTCTTAGGCGCAACAGGGTTCATAAGACTTAAAATTATGCACATTGTTTGCGACAAGAAACAGTTTAATGTTTTCATTATTTTTTAGATTTTAAAAAGAATATCACACCATTTCATAATTGACTAGATCAAAAGCAATAACATTACCCAGGCAATGTGTATCAATCCCCATCTTCATTGCAAAACTGCCTTCTATACACGAGCACCAATATATGTAATTTTATACCCTGAATCGCGCAAAAGTGAAAGCACACTGTTTCGGCCTAGCAAATGAACCATCTCAACAACGGCTATGCTCCGTCGGTGTATTTTAGAGTTGTTCATCAAATACGTAAGCCATGTGAAATTAAACGCAACACACTCAGGCTCTTTTGTATCATTTAATAAACAAGAATAATTGCATTGTAATATTTGCTCAAATAAAATTTCATAGTGCGAAAAATTCTTAATAGAAAAATCAGAAGAATTTATGATAGACATTCTTAAATCCATTTTCCATTCTGGAAATAAAGACTGAACAACTTGTATTGGGGCTTTAATTTCTTGAATTGCTTGGACAGGCTTGTTGTCAGCTTCCATAATCGTTGCGATATCCATATCCATTCCCGCATGGTAGAGTTGGCTGCGTAGAATAAGCATATATTGGTTAAATATTTCATAGGGTTTTACATCTGGAATGTTAAAATATGACAAAAGAGCGGCTGTTTCAGCTTCAAAAATAATTTTTTGTCTATGCGTTAATGCATGTATAAAATCGTCATATTCGTCTTGTGTATTTGTGATGGCCCCTAAGTCTTCCAAAAAAGCCCTTGTTAATCTACCGCGCAAATAAGTTGTTGTGATAAGGTGCTCTGCGTCTGCAAAGACATCATCTATCGCACCGCCAAGAACTTGCAAAGGCATATACTGCATTGACCCTATAATACAAAATGTGAATTCACCTGGTCTGGGTGGCTTTACTAAAAAAACTGGTGGATTTTTCCAATATTTGCCACTTGTAATATGCTTCATGGCACACACACCTCGAATATCGCTGCAGTCTATCAACGACATATCCTTAAACTGTATGTGTAATGATGCTTTCGCCTGGTCTTTGATTTGGTCTTCTGGTGTCATGCCAAGCCCATATGCGGAACTGCTCAAGATAGACACAACCCACATGACAGACAAACAAGCACAAGCCCTTTGAAAATTAAACATGCTTAAGTTTAAAAAACCCATTTATATAAATCCTTAAAATAATAAAAATAATCTATCACCTTTTGTCGCGTCTCAACACAAGTGATGGAAATGGCATAGCTTGAATTGGCTATATTATTAACTATAACAACATTTTTTTTCAAGGTAGAATTTTTGTGCTTATTAGACTATGATT
>CAYZJC010000023.1:20699-25599 GCA_964478775.1 uncultured Verrucomicrobiales bacterium
CACATAAGGGGTTCTACATTGCGCTAGTGATAACGCATTTGCATTTTTAATGAAAGGCTCCCTTAAGTCAACCATGTCAATTTAACAGTTAAGCAGGCTTCATGATGATTAGATTTTTCCCCCGTACATGTTTTATTTTAAGTTTGATGTTTAGTTTTTCTATGCCTTTAGAAGCTATGGCAGAACATAAAAAAACGTCTAAAAAAACTGGGCTTAAGCGCAAGAAAACATCAACGCCAAAGGCTACGGAAACAACAACGGATCATGATACCGTGCCAACCGTTGCAGCGACAACAAGCTTCAAACAATTTCCAATCACAGTTGGTATCAAAGCCAAGCAAGTATACATGATGGACTATGAAACAGGCGCCATGCTTCTTGAATATAATGGCACACAGCCGATGTACCCAGCATCTATGACAAAAATCATGACAGCCTATGTGGTGTGTGAAAAACTAAAAGAAGGTAGCATTAAAGAGGACCAGGAATTTATTGTCAGCAAAAATGCGTATCAAATTGAAGGCTCTAAAATGTTTGTTGAACTTGACAAGCCAGTTAAGGTCTTAGACTTATTAAAGGGCTTAATTATTCAGTCTGGTAATGATGCAGGTGTCGTATTAGCCGAAGGCATCTTGGGGAGCGAGGGCGCCTTTTCAGCAGAAATGACAAGACGTGCGCAGCAGTTAGGGGCAACGCAAACTCTCTTTAAAAATGCCAATGGATTGCCTCACCCAGAACACCTCACAACGGCGAAAGATTTAGCCATTATTTCTTACCATGTGATTAAGGACTACCCACACTATTATAGTTTGTATGGTGAAAAGTCATTTACATATAATAATATCACCCAAGGCAACAGAAACCCCTTATTGTATAAAAACATTGCATGTGATGGCATTAAAACTGGCAGCACAGACCAGTCAGGTTTTGGAATGGCAGCCTCTTGCAAGATAGGTGACAGGCGCGTCATCTTAGTTATCAATGGCTTAAAGAGCATGCAACAACGTGCGGATGAAGCAACAAAATTAATCACATGGGGCTTAAAGTCTTTCACAAACAAAACATTTTATAAACCAACAGATGTTATTGGTCATGTACCCGTCAAGCATGGTATTGAAAAAACACTCGCAGGTGTTGCGCCTGCTGGTGTCGTTATCACTGTGCCTGAATTTTTTGAAAAAGAGGTTGTAGCCAAGGTTGTGTTAGATGAAGAAGTCACAGCCCCCATACAAAAAGGAATGAAAATTGGGTATGTAGAAGTCACAGGACCCTGTTTTGAAAAGCCTATAACAGTGTCTGTTGTAGCCGCGCAAGACATGCCAAAAGCCAATTGGTTTATTTGTTTAATACAAGATATTACGTCTTTCTTTAAAGGAAACCCGAAAGAGAAAAGTCAGGCGAAACCACAGCAAACACCTGTTACATCAACAGATGCATCAACACAAACCCCAGTCGTAAAGAGCTAAGCCATCATGAAAAAAAGAATACTTTTAAAAGTAATGTTCTTATTGTGCGCAGGTCTTATTGCCCCTGTGTTTGCAACAGCTTCTTCGCCAGCAGTGAAGCAAACTTCACACGCTGACATTGAACGCATTATGAATTTTTGGAATGGTCTTAAGTACATTAAAGGGAAGATTGTGCAAAAGAATGGTGATGACAGTGTAATAGCCGGTGACTTGTGGGTTAAAAAAGCAAAAGGGAATGCTGCACGTCTTCGTTTAGACTACGAAAAAGATGCTCAGCAAAGGCTGTTTGTTATTAACGGTGAAGTTCGTTTGCAAGACCTTAGTGATGGTTCCACAAGCGTATACCCTGTCTCTATGACCCCTGCAGACTTAATTTTAAAACCTAACCTTAAACTTGGCAAAGATGTAAAGCTATTGTCGGCTAATCGCACAGGTCACAAAGTTGAATTTCAACTTGCCATGGCAAATGACGAAAATTCGGGTAGCATCACATTATACTTTGACTTACACTCTGGCATACAACTAGAAGGTTGGAAAATAGTAGATTCACAAAACGTAACAACTGAAGTTTTGTTAGCTGCTAATTCTTTAGAACTAAACAACCCCAAAGTTGTACCCGACTCTTTATTTCAGTAATAAAAAGCCTTACTACCCAACCCCATTCACAATAATCTTAACATGAAAGTACATACCTATGACCCAACTTAATACTTCTTTAGACCTTATGCTAAACGACGCAAACGTATCCCATGTTAAAATTTATGTTGATGGGGCGTGTTCAGGAAACCCTGGCCCAGGTGGCTGGGGCGCCTTATTTCTAGCGCAAGGTCATGAAGTTGCAAAGTCTGGCGGCGAGAGCGATACAACCAACAACCGCATGGAATTAATGGGGGCCATTGAAGCCTTAACTGTTTTGCCCACATCAACACCTGTGACCCTTATAACCGATAGTCAGTATGTAAAGAATGGCATTACGTCATGGATTAATGGCTGGCGCAAAAATGGGTGGATCAATTCAAAAAAAGAACCTGTTAAAAACCAAGATTTATGGAAACGCTTAGACACCCTTGTACAAGAAAGAAAAGTGGAATGGGAATGGGTTAAGGGCCATTCGGGAAACCCATTTAATGACAAAGTTGACATGTTAGCCAAACGCGCAATTATTGCCCTGCAAGTTGGTTAAGCCACACATATAAAGATATTTTAAATGACTGAACAATCACCTACACTGCGCGATCAGAATGACGATGCTTCCTTTGAACCTTTCAAAGTCGTGTCTGACTTTGCGCCTGCAGGTGACCAACCACAGGCTATCGCTGAACTTGTGCAGGGTTTAAATACCAATGAAAAGAACCAAGTCTTGCTGGGGGTTACAGGTTCAGGCAAAACTTTTACAATGGCCCACGTTATTGAACAATCCCAGCGCCCAGCTATTATCTTAGCGCCCAACAAAACATTGGCAGCACAACTCTATGCAGAAATGAAGTCATTCTTTCCACATAACGCAGTTGAATATTTTGTTTCTTACTACGACTATTATCAACCAGAAGCCTATGTCCCAAGGTCTGATACCTTCATTGAAAAGACCGCTGCCGTCAATGAACAAATTGACCGCATGCGACATAGTGCAACGCGTGCACTTCTTGAAAGGCCAGATGTTATTGTGGTCGCCAGTGTGTCATGTATTTATGGTATTGGCGGCGTTGAAACCTATAGTGAAATGGTCTTAGAACTTAAAAAGGGCATGGTTGTTGAACGCGTTAACTTACTGCGCCGTTTAACTGAACTGCAATATAAACGAAACGACATTGGCTTTGTACGCGGAACCTTTCGTGTGCGCGGTGACGTGTTAGATATTTTCCCATCTCACTTTGATGAACGCGCCTGGAAAATTAATTTCTTTGGCGACGAAATTGAAGATATTATTGAAATTGACGCCTTAACAGGTGAACGCTTTGAAAAGCTTGATAAGGTTACAGTCTACCCTAATAGTCACTATGTAACCCCTGGTCGAACCATTCAACAAGCTATTAAGCAAATTCAAAGTGACCTGAAAATTCGCCTTAAAGAATTTGAGGAATCTAATAATTTGTTGGCAGCGCAGCGCCTTGAACAACGCACGCAGTTCGACGTTGAAATGATGGCGGCAACAGGAACCTGTGCAGGCATTGAAAACTATTCACGCTATTTAACAGGACGCACACCAGGTGAACCACCACCCACATTGTTTGAATACCTGCCTTCAAATGCCATTTTGATTATTGATGAAAGCCACGTTGCTGTGCCGCAATTAGGGGCTATGTATAAGGGAGACAGGGCAAGAAAGCTCACCCTCACTGAATATGGTTTTCGCTTGCCTTCTTGCCAAGACAACAGACCCTTAAAGTTTGAAGAATGGGATAAGATGCGCCCACAAACCATTTACGTCTCAGCAACCCCTGGACCTTACGAGTTGGAACAAACGAAAGGCGTATTCATTGAACAAATCATTAGACCAACAGGGTTGATTGACCCAGAGGTTGAAATTCACCCCTGTGAACATCAGGTCGATGATTTGATTCATGAATGCAAAGTTACGGTCCAAAAAGGGTATCGTATTTTGGTGACCACCTTAACGAAAAAGATGGCAGAATCCCTCACAGAATATTTAAGTGAAGCTGGCCTTAAGACAAGCTATCTACATTCTGATATTGACACACTGGAACGCATTCAAATTATTCAACAGCTTCGCATGGGTGTGTTTGATGTATTGGTTGGTATTAACTTGCTACGTGAAGGGTTAGACATTCCTGAATGCGGTTTGGTTGCTATTTTAGATGCCGACAAAGAAGGCTATTTAAGGTCTAAAACATCACTTATTCAAACCATTGGTCGTGCAGCACGTAACGTTGATGGCCGCGTTATTTTATATGCTGACAACATGACAAAGTCTATGCAAGGTGCCTTGGAAGAAACGAATAGAAGACGTGAAAGGCAAGTGCTGCACAATCAAGAACATGGCATTAGTCCAAGGTCGGTTGTGCGCTCACTCGACACAGCTGTTGAACAAGCCGACCAAGACGGTAAGCAAGGCGCAAAAGTAAAAGCAGGTGCCAATAATAAGGCTTTTAAGTTGAAAGACTTAACGCCTGCAAAACTTAAAAAGCAAATCTCTGACCTTGAACGACAAATGCGCACAGCCGCAGCTGACTTAGACTTTGAAAAAGCTGCCACATTACGTGATGAATTACGGGTACTTCAAGCCTTAGATTTGTCTTGAAGTTGACTTTCATAGTTACGACAAAATTAAACCAGAAATAAAAGAAACACACTAATAAAAAAGCCCACCATTAAGGCAGGCTTCTTTACTGAAATGGTTTCCAAAAATTACATCTTTGGAGCTTCTTCTTTTTTAACTTCTTCTGGCTTTACGTCAGCAGCAGGTGCAGCAGCTT
>CAYZJC010000024.1:0-24962 GCA_964478775.1 uncultured Verrucomicrobiales bacterium
ATTTGAAGAATTTATCAACACCTTAACATCAGCAGATGAGGTTGCTTGATAAATCGCCCTTTCAACAATGAAGTGCAACACTTGAGAGTGGAAAAAAGCGGACATTTTTAATTTGCGTTGACATTTTTTTTAGTCTGGCCTAATTTTTGCTTACCCCTGTTCAGCAGTGACATACCGTGATCTATCACAATTTCACTTTAAATATGTGTAGGGCATGGATGAGACAATCGTTTCACGACCTTAGACAGTTTTAAAATAGACTCTTGCTCTATTTGCCTTGCGCGCTCACGCGAGATATCATACTTTTTAGCAACCACTTCTAATGTCAGTGGGGGCTCAATGAGGCGACGGTCTGTTAAAACGGCAATCTGTCTTGGGGTAAGGTAAGTCAAAGCTTCGTCAAATAATTCTTTTCGGCGCTTAATTTCGTCTTGTTGTATAACGGCAATCTCTTGGTTGTCTCTTTCATCGGGTATCCAGTCAATCCATTCACTGCTTTTATCGCCGCTGTCATCATTATAACTGATGTTCAACGAAGAATCTTTGGTAAGACGTTGTGCCATATGAATGACTTCTTCAGGTTTTACCTTTAATTTTATTGCGATAGCCTGCACCATTTCAGGGGTCATCTCATCATCATCGTGGGCTTCCTTGATAGATTGACGGGTCTTGTTGAGTCTGAAAAATAATTTGCGTTGCGCATTCGTTTTACCAATTCTGACCATAGACCAAGAATGTAAAATATGTGACTGAATGTAGGCGCGTATCCACCAAATGGCATATGAAGATAACCTAAACCCCTTTGATGGGTCGAAGTGACGCATTGCGTGCATCATACCTATATTGCCTTCAGAAATTAAATCACTTAAAGGCAAACCATAACCACGATACCCCTTTGCCACTTTTGCGACTAATCTTAAATGCGCAATAATGAGTTTATCGCATGCTTGTGCATTTTGTGTTTCAACCCACTGAGTGGTAAGCTCTTTTTCCTCTTCCGCTGTCAACAGAGGAACATCTTTTAGCTTCTTAATGAGTTGAGAATCATGCACTGAGGAATGAGTATAAGACATTTTACAATCAAAAATTAATTTACGGCCACACAGTTAATTATATAATTCAATAGCTAAAGATACAAGAAAATATTTTCAGCCCTGATTATTATATGTCACACTTTTTGCATTTGAATGACTGTGAGTTATTTATAAACATTAATTGAATGTGCGTCAATTGAGACATGAAAGCATACATATAAGACGCGAGGGATTTAAATGCCGGTGCGTTTTAACTTTGCGATTGACAGTGGGGGGTATACGCGCCTTCAAATAGGCAGCTGAAAATTGAAGGCTGGCTCATATTGTGGGGTGCCTTTAAGAAACCTATGAGAACTTTTTTCATAGGCTGAATACCAAAAGACTACACCCATAACACCTAAGCGTGTTTAAAGATAAGGGCAAAATTGGGAGAGCAGACATGCAAGCAAGCATGCTTGAAAATGCGCTTTGAAGGCACCCTTTTAATAAGCGCGCAGCAAAACATTCAGTGTATATAGTACTTTACTGATTTGCTTTTCTTCTTCCGCTAGCACATTAATAGATTCTTGGATCTTAATTTTAATGCTTTCAATATAAATTTTAATCGCTAAAAGTTGGTCAATTAATTCAGAAACGCTAGCCGATGATTGTTGAGACAAAGTCACTTTGCCTGTCATGCAAAAGATTTCTAACCGGCTAGATATGCTGGAAAAACTTTCTAGGATATTTAAAATTAACTGGTTCATCGTGCTCATGCTTTGAATTGTGGAAACAATTTGGCTAATTTGTTCCTTAATCACTTCTATGAACAGATGTCGGCTTTGTTGCGGGTCTAAAAATAGTCCTGAACCCTTTCTGCTATGTTCATCTTGCTTGAAGTTTAACATTTCAATCGCAAGATACATCACCGAAACACCAAAATGAATCATATCTGACTTACGGCAAAAGTCACTAAATTGCCGTTGAAAATCTTCTGTTTTTGTAGATATTTGTGTAATTTGGCTATTAAAATTATGCGCCATTGTGCTAACAGAAGGGTTTGTATATACATGCTTGATGAAGGCACTGTCCATACGAGAACCTAAATCTTTAATTCCTTGTAGGTCTTTGGTTAAAATATTACCGACCTTAATTAAACTTGCGATGGCGTCTTGAAATTTTTGAATGTCAGCAAAACAAAAGCGTGCAAGCAATACATCATTCGTTTCAGCCTTTACGTTACCAAACACACCTGCAATATTTTTATTACGACAATCTAATTCCACTGGCAAAATTGTTTTCATAAAATGTTCATACGAATCATAGCCATGGCTTTTAATTTTTTGCATCAACCATTCAGTATTAGCATCATAATCAATAGTTGATTGCATTCTTTCCATTTTAGCTAATTCTAAATACGCTGTATCGATAATAGCTAAAAATTTAGAGGAAGGTTTTAAACGGATAGAAATATACCCGTCTTTTACAGGAATAATCATGGCCAACACCCAGTAGTATCTGCCAGATTTCGTTTTGTTCTTCACATACCCTACGAAAATTTGGTCGCGCTTGATATAGTTCCACAGCAGCCTAAAAACTGTTTTGGGCATATCAGGGTGACGAATGATATTGTGCGGCTTTTGAAATAATTCATCTTCTGTGAATTCTGCAATGCGAATAAAAACTGCATTACCACCCAGCACGAGTCCCTTTTTATCTGTATAGGAATAAAATAACTCTTCTAGTCTGTAAGTTGCTTCTTGCATCATCATATTACTTTCATCCTATCATTCACGTAAGGCATATCTATCGCTGAATATACCCTAAATAAATTAAAAAAGAGTTAAAAAGAGTCTTTAAATTTATTGAATGTAGAAAGTATTTCTTGCCTTTTTTTGTAATAACAACCGTATATTGAAGTAAAGACAAAAATATATATTGACATTTGATTTGATTGTGTGTTATAAAAGGATACCATTATTTTATTTTGAGGTTAAAATGGATATTTCTTTAACAGCAGTATTTGTAGTTTTATTATTATTGTTTATTTCGCAAGCCATACGTGTTGTGCCACAAGGATATGAATTCACAGTGGAAAGATTTGGGCGCTATACACGCACCTTACAGCCTGGCCTGAGTGTGATATGGCCATTTGCTGATCGTATTGGTGCCAAAATCAGCGTCATGGAAACCGTGTTAGATGTTCCTTCGCAAGATGTCATCACGAAAGATAACGCAGCTGTCGGTGTAGACGGTATTGTCTTTTTCCAAGTTTATGATTCGGCAAAGTCAGTGTACGAAGTTGCCAACTTAAAGCAAGCGATTTTAGCAATGACAATGACCAACATTAGAACCGTGATGGGATCTATGGACCTTGACGAACTATTGTCTCAACGCGAATCAATTAATGCTAGACTTTTGAGTGTTGTTGATGGTGCCACGAGCCCGTGGGGTGTGAAGGCAACGCGTATTGAAATTAAAGACATTAGACCACCAAGAGATATTGTCGAATCTATGGCGCGTCAGATGAAAGCGGAGCGTGACAAGCGTGCAACTATTTTAGAAGCGGAAGGCGAAAAACAATCTGCCATTTTGAAAGCTGAAGGTAAAATGAAGGCTGCCATTTTAAGTGCAGAAGGTGAAAAGCAGACTTTAATTCTTGAGGCTGATGGTAAAAAGGAAATGGCATTTCGTGAAGCTGAAGGTCGTGAACGTTTGGCTGAGGCTGAAGCAAAAGCGACAGAGGTATTGTCTGTTGCCATCGGCGCAGGAAATCAACAGTCTCTTAACTACTTCGTTGCACAAAAATATGTAGAAGCGCTTAAAGCCTTAGCTATGTCACCGAACCAAAAAGTATTGATGATGCCACTTGAAACAACAGGTGTCATGGGCAGTATTGCAGGTATTACAGAACTATTGCAACCGAACAAGGGTAACAAATAGTAAGGGCTAGGTCTGTGTGGGGGCGGGCTCATGCTTGCCTTGCGACAGACGCTAGCAAAAGACATGAATAGCTTGAGGCCTTTTCGTGCATAACATTTAAGGTCTCAATTTCTAAGGTAATGACTGATGTCCAATATTTGTCTAATATTCTGTGCGTTGAAAATCTTAAGGGGAAGATCATGTTTGATTTTGAAAATTTAAGTACGCTACTTTCTTGGCAACATATTTTGGTTGCAGGGCTGGGCGTTATGGCATTAGAACTTTTTATTGCGGAATTCTTTTTAATATGGGTTGGTCTTTCCGTACTGCTGACAGGCCTCACTATGGGGATTTTTGGCCTAACCGGGACTATTGCCGCGATGGTATTTTGTCTATACACAATCGTTTTGGTTGCGATTGGTTTTTGGTTCTACGAACAAAAAAGCAATAAAGTTATCACCTCTAACCTTAACAATAGAAATGCGCAGTTGGTTGGAAAAGTTGCACAACTACAAATTTGCCCACACACCAATTCTATTGATGCGGGTTTTGGCTCCCCGTTAAGGCTTATTGTCGAAATAGATGGCACCATTTGGCCCGTTGTAGGTGCAAACAATTCCCCATTAACGTTACTGCAAGGTGAAGCTGCTGTAGAAAAACTTTCTCATACGTGGGTGAAAGTGGTAGAACTTCAAAACAATATATTGGTTGTTGAATGTTTTGAAGTGGCTGAAGTTAAGGGTTAAGTAAGCATTGCTTATAAGTAATAAGCGATATAGCGCACCAAGTTAGAGCCCTCAGATACTTTAGAAAGTGCTGTTTTGCACTTTTGCAATTTTACTATTGCGTGTATTGGCTGCATAGAACTTGCATTAACAAAGGTGGAAAAAGGAGCTCTTCTGTCCCAGATAATCTCTTTTCTCAATCCCATAGTATAATTTGCATACTCTAAAACTGACACGCAGCTAATTGCCTGTTAGAATGGAATGAAGAATGGCCAGATTCAGCGGGGATGAATAACAGTAGCTAATTACCTGTTAGAATGGAATGAAGAATGACCAGATTCAGCGGGGATGAATAACAGTAGCTAATTACCTGTTAGAATGGAATGCGGAAAGACGTATAGGGTTTACAAAATCAGTTACGACATGAGGCTTAAGCCAGACGATATAGCTTGTCACTTATAATCTAGCTCAATCGCCAGGTCATTTTTCATGTAGTCATCCCTACTCCTCTCGTCATATTTCAGGTAACCAAATTAAGTTGACTGCACTATAACTGACAAGCTATATTGCACATTTTCTCATTTACAAACCGCTGCCAATCATTGCAGAAAGAGAGAATCTATTTTTAAAATTTATTCTTAATAAGCTTTTATTTACTTTTTTGATAGAAAATAAGAACAAAAGCAGTCAAGCAGATTTATATGAAGGGCTGCTTTCATGGTTTTTTCCACATTTTTAATCAGGGAGATTTGATATGAAAAAAGTATCTTATAAAATTTTATTTTCTAGCGCGGCGTGTGCGTTAGCATTACATACAAACATAGAGGCAAGTCCTCCACCTGCAGCAAATGTTATTATAGATATTGCAGAAGGTACAAAAGCAACCGTAGATAGTGCTGACTATATCACATCACAAGGCGGCATGAAGCTTATCAAAAAAGGCAAAGGAAACTTGATCATTCAAGAATCTCAACCTTCTATGAATGGTTCTGTGGAAATTCAAGATGGTGACATTACGCTTAGCAAAGCAAGCTCTCTTGGTGGCTTCCCAAATGCAAGTGTTGCGACACTTAATGGCGGAACATTGGCTTTTGCATCTGCTTTTTCGTCTGAAAGTGAAGATGCAATGCTTGAAATACCAGTGAATATTCAATCAGACAGTCAAATAAAAGTATTGTGTGAAGAAGTTGGCTTGAATAAGGGTTTGAAATTTACACACAGCAGCGGTCAATGCTTATTAAATATTGTAGGTGATGATGTAAACCCAAAAAAGTTAATCCTAGTCGCACCATATGTGATGTCAGATGGAGGAGAATCACACACGGTTAACCTTAAGGCAAATGTCATATTGGAAGTTCAAGCAGCTGAAGTTGTTCAAAATCTTAACATGGCTCAAAAATCTGTCATTTCAGCAAGCGGAGGCACGCTGGAAGCCCCAGTTCTTTTACCGCCAATCGTTTGTTCAATGTAAATAATAGTTTTATTCACCCATTTTTATATGCACAAATGACGAGAGAAATCTGGCGTTAAGTTTACGCTTTGTAAAAAATCAGAGAATAAGTTAGAAGGGGGTAGATTTTACCTCCTTTTTTACTTAATATATCTTTACGGAATGCAGGTGCTGTCGAAGGAACCATAGCGCAGTCAATTGAATTTGGTTACAGAAATTAAGAAGAAATGTGTATGTTTTCTGCACCAGTTCCGATATGACGCCTGAGCCCACTTATAAAGGACCCGCTCTATAATGCACCACCACACTTTTCAACCCTAAGAGAAAGGCTGGAAAAGGCTGTTAGGTATCAACGGGGGGCCTGCATAAACTTTTTGAGCAACCCCGCATCGACACTTCAAGACAATGCAATTGAAACCGCACCCACAAATCATACGTAAGGATATATTTCAAAATGATTACTGTTTTAGGAATTGAGACAAGTTGTGATGAAACCTCTGCTGCAGTTGTGTGTGACTCCAACACTCTTGCAGAGCGCATTAAAAGCCATGTCTTGGTGACGCAAATAGAAGAACACACCCTTTATGGTGGTGTGGTACCTGAGCTTGCCGCACGCGCACACTTGAGGCACATAGAAAATGTCGTCAATAAAGCCTTAGATGACGCGCAATTATCATTGCAGGACATAGACGCGATTGCTGTCACAGCTGGACCTGGTCTGATAGGAGGGGTTTTAGTTGGCGTTAATGTTGCCAAAGCAATGGCAATGATGGCACAAAAACCGCTTATCGCAGTTAATCATCTTGAAGGGCATGCACTTACTGTACGGTTAACACATCAAACCCCATTTCCCTTTTTATTATTACTGGCTTCCGGTGGACATTGTCAATTTATTGCGGTGAATGGCCTTGGGTCGTATCGCACCTATGGGCGCACATTAGATGATTCTGCCGGGGAAGCGTTTGATAAAGTTGCTAAAATGATGGGGCTTGGTTACCCTGGCGGGCCAATCATTGAAAAATTGGCTAAAACGGGCGATGAAAACCGCTTCACATTGCCAAGACCTTTGATTACCAGAAGTGATGCAATGATGTCTTTTTCTGGTCTTAAGACGGCAATGCGGTTGCTTATCGAACAACATGACTTAACGCAAGACAGTGTGAAAGAAGACTTAGCTGCTAGTTTTCAAAAAACAGTTGCTGACCATTTATGCAATAAGCTAAAACGGGCAATCGAGCAGCTCGCGCACCCTGTTCCAAGCTTAGTCGTTGCAGGCGGTGTGGCTGCTAATTTATACCTTCGCAGCCGTCTACAGACCGCTTCGCAAAAATATGGTATGGAATTTGTAGCCCCCCCCCTTCATTTATGCACAGACAATGGTGCGATGATAGCGTGGGCAGGGTTAGAACGTTACAAGGCTATGTTAGCAAACGGGTCAGTAGATTTAACGATGCAGCGCTTAAAAATTGCCCCCAAGGCAAGGTGGCCCCTTGATGAATTAAGTCTTTAGGGGAGCGGCGGTAGGTCTTAATAATTGTAACGCGTGAAGAATAGTTCTTTAATGTAAATATCTTCAATGCGTTTAGGCCCAAGTGTTTTTGTGGTCATCGCATGCATTCTTTTCAATAATGCTTTATATGTTGGGTCGCGCTGTGACAACCACAAATTGGCAAGTGAACTATATAAATCATAAAAAATGGCATCAACTAGTCTTGGTGTTAACACTTTCCCCAATTGAAAACCTTCATGGTCAACGGACTTCATCACAATACGTAAATGCAAAATCCCCATCATTTTTTCATTGCGAATGATAGGAACAGTAATCACAGGCAAGCGAAAATAAGGTTCTTCTAAGAAAAGCTGTAAGTCTGCTGCACGTTGAGTTGCTTGCTGTGCTAAAAGCTCAGTACGTTCGGCAGAATCAATTCCATCTTCATCTTCCCCAAGATCTGCTTTGGCAACTGCTCCCTTAGAACCATCTTCATCAAGTGTAAATGACTGCCCTCTGCGGGTTTGTTGGGAAGACCAAATGGCAGCCATAAATGCCCCTGCCAACATCAACACAATTGCAGCAAATATAAGAATAGTTTTAAATTGCATGTAAAATGCGATCGTTACAAAGAATATTACTTAATTGTAAAGTTTAATGTGCAAATAATTGGTTAATTTGCACCCATTTTTGCCAAATAAGTCATGGCCAACTTCTTTCCTTCTTCAACAGCAGGTTGGTCAAAGGGGTTAACATCCCACAATTGCGCTGTTAATAAGGTTTCTAGCATAGACTGCATCATCAAAGCACCAAGACCATGTGCATTCACATATTTCATTTCCACCACGCTAACAGGTCGCTGATGCGCCTTTAATGTGTCTATCGTGGCTTGTTGTTCTGCCAACATGAGCTGCCCAATAGAGCGTTGATGAAGTGGCGCTATGACGCTATGATCATACACTTTTTGCAAAACAGGTAAATAATCGTTTTCCTTTATAATATAAAAGCGAAAATATTTGTTTCTTGGCCCATCTAAATAAAGCTGTAATTGTGAATGTTGGTCAACAGCACCGATGGCGCGTATGGGGGTTGTCCCACAAGCTTTGCCTAACCCATTTTTCTTGCCTAAGCTTTCAGCCCATAATTGACAAAACCAGTCACAAAACTTTTTTAAATAATCGCTATAGGCAAATAAAATAAGTTGGTCTATATTTTCTTGCAAAAAGGCATGGTGGGCATATGCACTTAAGACAGGGTAAGACTGGTCTGGCGTAGATGAAAGGGCATTTTCAAAAGCGTCGAGTGCGCCCCTACAAAAGGTTTGGCAATCAATCCCTGCTATCAGTGCCGGCAATAACCCAACGGCTGTGAATACAGAAAATCTCCCCCCAATGTCTTGCGGGTGCGCAATGACTGGAATGGAATAGGTGGTTGCGATATGCATCATTCCATTATCACGTGTTTCTGTAATAATGCACATCTGTTCTTTGGGTTTAAAATGTGTTTCAGACCACTGTTGTAAAACGTTAAGCGTTTGCAGCAGTGTTTCAGCTGTATTGCCTGACTTTGAAATGGTGATCACACCTGTTGTTTGGGGCTCAAGCTTAGCAAGTAATCTTTTTAATTTTAATGCATCAATATTATCAACAAAATGTAAAGTTGGCTTTGGTTCGCCTTGAATGCATTCAACATCATGCACAAGTTCGTATAAGGCTTGTCCACCAAGGCTTGACCCACCTGTTCCCAAGATAATAACATCTTTGTAGTGCCGCATTGCGTTAGCATGTGGGTCTAATTCATCCAATAAAGTTGCATATTCTGCCAGTTGCGTGTAAACAGGCCAAGTGATTTTTAAAGAATTCAGATAAGCCAATAATTCATCTGGCGCTTTAAGGCGGTGTTCATTTTCGTGACGTTGATTATTGATTTTAACATCCTTTAAATTATTCATTTTATGTTTCTTTCCAATTGCATTTTAAAACAAAACTATTTGACTTGAGAGCTAACCTTAACCATGCACAATTTGTGTTTACAGGTTTGCTGAAGGATTGATTGCCCTGGGATAAGTTTTAATAAATCTGGCAGCAGTCCTTCTTTCAAAAAGACCCACAATACTTTATTTTTTTCATTTTCAACACGACGCTTAAATTGGTCAAGTGACAATAGGTAAGCTGACTGGTCTTCCAAAGTCGCACCAAATTCAAGTTCGCCTACATAATTGACAACAACAACGCGTGACTTTGCATACACAGCAAGGTCTTGATGGTAGGAATAAAATGAAAAAATGACGTCGTCTGTTCTGTGTTGTGTTTTTTGGTCTGCTAGCATTGTGTGAATAAATTCTTTAAAGGAAGGTTTTTGTCCTTCTACGGCCCCCCTTGCAATAATCATGAGCAAAAAAGTACTACACGCGACAAGCCCCACAATACGCGTGACAGCTTTTAGCTGAAGTGCTGGAAAGCTGATAACCGCCATGCTTCCCAAGACAATGCCTATCATGCTGATATAAGGCAATAGGGGTTGGTTTGATAAGTCTAAGTCACTCACAGGAATATACAATGACCATACGCTAACAGAGCTTAATAACACAGCCATACAGCACAGCACAATACTTGTCGTATTAAAGAGTTTGAACATTTGTTGGCTTTGGATAGCTATGGTTAAATAATGACTTACCATTAAAGCCAATGCTGGAAACATAGGTAAAATATAAGGTATCAGCTTTGAATTACCCATTGAAAAGAAGCAAAAAATAAATGCCGCCCAAATGCCACAAAATAAGAGGGGGGTACTCTCTAACGGCTTAAATGTAAAAGGCTTTACTTTGGTTATAGCTTTTCGAATGTGTTGAATAAACATATCTAGCAAAAAACCTGTCCAAGGCAAAAAGCCCACCAGCAAGATGGGAATAAAAAACCAAGGGGGTTGATAACGCATATGCACACTTGTCAAATAGCGATGCACGTGTTCAACAATAAAGTATTTATGGGCAAACCCAGGGTTAGCTAAAGCTGCCATAATATGCCAAGGGGCCGCAATCATAAAGAAAATCAATAAGTTACGTGGTAGGTAAAGCGGTAGCAATTGGCGCCATCGGTTGGTGAGCAATGTCCACAACACCATAACAACCCCCACAATCGCAAGCACCATCAGCCCTTTTGTCAGCACACCCAAAGCACACGCAATTGAGGTTACCATCAGGTACGTTTTGCGCTTACTGGGCGTAGTCATGGCACAATAAAAACTAAGCAAAGCTATGGTTACAAACACGCTAACGGGCATATCTAAAATAATAAGGCGAGACAAAGCAAACCACAAAACACTTGTGCCCAAAATAAAGGAAGCAAGCAACGCTGTTATGCGGTTAAACATCACACGACCAAAGTAATAAACTGAACTGATGCCCATTAACCCAAATACAGCAAGAGGAAGGCGCATCGCCCATTCACTTAATGAACACATCTTTTGCATTATGGCTAATAACCAATACATTAAAGGGGGTTTTTCAAAATATTTAATGCCATTAAGGCGGGGGGTTACCCAGTCATTGTTCAGCAAAATCTCACGTGGAATTTCAACATACCTTGCTTCATCAGGTGTTGCAAAAGGCCTATCCCCTAAAACGTATAAATAGAGTGGCACAAAAAAAAGGCACAGCAAGAATATATCTAACAAAATGGGGCGCTGATAATTTTTCCAGTATTCATACAGCTTAGACATATTTTTCTTCATTTTAAATTTAATGCTTCTAAATGTTAACAGAGGGATAAGCTTAGCATAGAAAAACAAGCATTTGTAAGTGCAAAGTCCATAGCTGTACCTTTCTTTTGGTATGCAAAAAAGGGGCATAATTTAAAAAATTAACCTTTTGTTAACCACTTAAGCATAATCTTAAGGATGTAAATACAAAAACAGGATAAATACAGATGAAGTCAATTAAAAACATAAATAGGGCACTTAAAAAAACTATACCCTTCTTAAGTTTAAGTCTATTAACGAGCTTTAGCCACCTACAAGCTAATGCAGAGATGGAAGAACTTCCCCCCGCTTCGCAGCCTGTGAGTATGGTAGGTGATTTACACATTGACCTAGTTGAAATACCACTAGATGACTCTAGTTCATCACCAGTTAACCATAACGCAAGCATAGCCGACCTGCTAAGCGAAGGCAAAGTTGCTGAAAACATTGTCAAAACGCTGGTTGTGATTCAAGACATTAAAGAAGCCAAGTCAGTGGATGAAAAAATAGATGTGGCTGTTGATTTTGCGCAAAATATTGCCCCAGAGAAAATGGAAAAAATTGACCAGGCAATTGAACGCATGAGCGATGATAAGCATATTAAGCGCGCAAATGAAGTGACGAATCTCGTTGAGATGCTATTAGATGACGCTAAGGACAAGCAGCCTCATAATCAAAACATTTCTAAAGCTAGTGAAATCGTAGACGATATTCAAGATATATTAGAAGCAAAGTCACTGGCTGATGCTGGTAAAGGCGGCGTTGAACTTATTGAAGATGTCAAAGACTTAATTGTTGCCAATGAAAGCTGGTTTTCAAAAATGAAACGTCGTTTAAGTTGTTATTGCTGTGTCTCAGAGCAAGAGGCCATTGAACCTGCTGCAACAAAGCCAGCAAGCGATATTGTCAAGGAAGCAGCTGCACCTACAGAATAAAGCTTGTATTAAATTGCACCTCTTTAAAAACTCATTCTCACTGAAGATCTAATAGCTAAGAAAGTTTTTTAAAGAGGACCCCATTTCGACAAGAGATAAAATATTGTAAATTAAAAATTAAAGTAGTCTTTGGGGTGGCTTGTGACAATTGTGCAATCATAAATTTCATCATATAATCTTGGGGGGATGTGCCAACAAGCAGCTGAACCTTTTGCTGTTGTGTAATGTGCAAACCTTTTAAGAAAAGCAATCTGATCTAGGCTGAGGCATATGAGCCGTACTAAAATCACTTCCTGCGGCATTTGGGAAGTTTTTAAAAACTCATACAGTGCTTTTCTAAATTGCAACCATTCATTATATGAGGTAAGCATAACTTGAAAACCACTGATATTTTCCACTAATGTCTGTTGTGCTGACACGAAAGCATCATTCACTTTTTTTTCAAGGGTAATGTACAGCCGTTTTTCTTTTTCCTTATATGTTTCATCAAAACCAACTAATAATAATTCGCTTTCAATTGAAAACTCATCCATGTTTTTTAACTTTTTATTTACTTTTTCACTAATATTATTTAATTTTTTATTTACTATATCAATAAAACTTTCAGTGCTAAATGAAGAAAAAGTATCTAGAGGATCGTTAAAAAATAATTCTTTAGCATCACCAAGCCACACAGATAATATTTGATAAGAAAATTTCAAAGGGTGAGTTGAATGCGCAGAAGTTTGATAATAATTTATTTCTAATTCAAGGTCATTTAATTGCTGGCAATAGGCATGCTTAATTGAAGCGCCTTTATGTGCTGAACCCAAACGTGTATAGGGAAACAGATGCGCAAATGTAGCAAGTCTCTTTGACAATAGATAACTCTCTAGCTGCATTTTAAACACACTTGCAACTTTGCTAACTTCTGGATTGCTAGCATTCATCATAAACTTGGAACAAATAAATTGTTCTTTTTGACGCAACATGTCTTCTGGCAGATGGGTGTGACAATTTAATTTGTCATTGGCACCTACCTGTGGTGAGGCATTCAAAATAATAGCTAAAATATAAAAAAGGGAATTTCTTCCCTTTTTTTTAAGAAACAATCTTTTCACAACTATACTCTGTTAAAAATAATAAGCCTGTGCGCAATTAATGAAAATTCAATAACATTATATCTGCATTAATCTCTCATTGAGGCCTTTAATGGTTTCAATGGTTTTAAGGTTACCCACATAGTTACTTTGCGAGTCGATCATTTGCAAATAGACTTCGGTGATATTGACTGCTGACCCTTCGCGTGCACCTGTTTCAAGACGCCCCGTTCCAGACTCTCCCGGAAAAGAAATGACAGCATTTCCGCTTTGATAGCTTGGCACAAACACACCACTGGCACGTTCAGTCAGTTTGTTAATTGCACCAAACATCGCAAGCGGCACTCTGCAATGGATAATGCTCTGGTTATTGGTGTAGTTGACAATGCCAAACCCTTCAGGGGTAAAGTTAAATGATGCAAGGTCACCAGATAAATACCCATCAACGTTCGATTTTATTTGATATCTATCTCCACCCACGTGCAGACCTGCTGCGCTTCCAACAGCGCCCAGATCTACCATGATAGAGGAATCCTTTGCGCCGTTTGTCCATTTTAAATTTAAGGCTGGTGGTTTTGAAGCTAAGGTTGTTTGGCTTTGCGAAGCATCATAATACCCAAGCAGTGTACCACTACTATCAAATTCCACCATGATTTTGCCACCTACAGGCTGCGATGTCACTTGACCATTTTCATCTGTCACCTCAATCGACCCTTGGTCCATATAACCCTCTGTAATTTCAGCTGTAAGCCCTTTAGGGTCACGCAGGGCCACACTCCAAACACTCACACCTTCAGCAGATACAGGGGTTGCATCTGATTTTGTCCAAACCAGTTGTAAGTTATTTAAATTACCAAGCGAGTCGATAATACCTACGTTTGTCGTTGACTGATATTGTTCTAAATTTTTAGGCTTAACTGGCAATTGGGCCGAGACAGCAATATTTTGCGTTGGCTTGGCTTGAATTGCGATATTGGTTAAATCTAGCGTTTCAAGTGAATTGACGTCTGTAACGTCAACGCCAGCCAATGGATTTCCAAATTGATCCGTCTTATACACTTGCAAATATTGCCCAACGTTGTTTACAAACTTACTGTTTTTGTCCATCGCATAAGTGCCATCACGGCAATATCCAATTAAGCCAGAGATATCTTTATTAATCGTCCAACCTGGGCCTACAATTGAAAAGTTTGTATCAACCCCAGTTGAAATGGGGTCAGCAATTTGGTCGAGGTAGCGAATACGCGTTGTGCTTAGTGAAAACACGTTACTGACGGTAGCTTCTGAACCGGTCATAAAGACCATGGTTTTACGTCCTGCTGTTGCTTCTGAGTTTGCAACCGTTTCCGCCAATGCGTTTAGTTTTTCACCATTTGCTTTTGTTGCCATAATCGCAACGTTAAAATTTAATCCACTTTGTGACATTTATTTATTTTCCTTTTTTTGTATAGGTTATCTTAACGCTACTGGGTTTGTTGCATGGCTTCGTATGCAGAAGAGGCTTGCGCTGCAACGTTGGAAGCTACGTTTGTTATGTCATTGTTTGCAGGACTTTGGGTGGAAAGTTCGGGAATGGTTTCCACATTTGAAAGCCCCATCGCATTAACGAGATTATTTTGTATAACGGGATTATAAGGGGTTAGCATGCGATTAAAATTTAAAATAGGAATACTTCCTGCTAATGGCACCCCTAAAGGGCCTTGGCTATAGTCAATGCCTGTAATTTCACTGTGCAACCTTGCATCCGTTGGTACATCTTGATTTTCATTGTCAAGGGCCCTTATAAAAACATTATAAAGCCCGTGTGGTGCGGCTTCACCATTTTGCATCTTACCATTCCACACAAACGCATGTTCACCTTGAAAACGGTCTGCTTCTTGGGCAAAGATAGGGGACTCATCCCCATCCATATACACATACACCCCAACCTTTTTCATATCTGCTGGCAAACTATAACTGATAGTCTGATCCTTCCCTTGATAGTCAAAGGTATCAGAACGGCGTTCAACAACCTTGCCTTGCAGGGATGCCAATTGATAGTTAATCATAGACGTATTGAGGTCTAAACTTTTTTGCTGCGTGTCATTTAATTGACTGTTTTGTGCAATTTGTAACATACCCATCAAAGACTCAACCATTTTGTTGGCATCAAATTCGTTGCCAGGAAATTGGTGCTTTAACTGTTGAAGCAATATTTTTTGGGCAAATGTAATTTGATCTCCTGCATTTTGGTTCATCATTTTGCTGACCTTTGCTTGTTGTTCTGGCGCCTTTAAGTTAGAACTAAATGACCAGCCAGCTGGTTTTTCAACTGTTGGTGCGTCCTGCACAGAAGATGTTTTTTTGTCCCATAAAGTCTGCGCACCATTTGTTGTCGCAGTGGGAAGTGCATTGAATTGGGGGATTGCCATAAGGGATACCTTGTTAATGTTTAAAATTGAGTTTGCGTCACTAACTTGCAAGCGCACGGTTAAAAATTTCAATGTCTTGAACAGAACACTTTAAGTCGTTATCTTTTAAGATTTGCGAAATGCTATGTCGGTTTTGCGCTAACAGTTGCTGCATAGCTTTTGTTTGTCCACGAAGCTGTGCCTTTGCATAGCCATTTTCCACATTCAATTTAATGTCAACTGCACCAAGGCTTTCATGGTTCACGGTGACTGCAAGCGACGTATTTTTTAAGTTAAACTCTTTTCGCAGTCTTGCCCTAAACGTGTGCATCATCTGCTCGAAAATACTTTGTTGGTACACGTCGGTTTGGCGCAAAGCACCGGCGTCTTGTGTTGTAAAGGTGTTGGATTGCTGGGAATTGTCTTGGTTCATGGAAGATTCACCCTCGCTAGCATCTATCGACTTTACAAGACCTATTTCACTTTGCTGTCTGGTTTGCCATGGTAAAATTGTTTGACCGATGGCAAGATGTTCATCCAAGCTAGATTCTTCTTGTATTTGCTCTTGCGTTTCTTCAATAAGTGTCACAAGGGGCATGTATTCCGCCATTAACGACGCTGACATAACCGGACGTTGTAATTGCGTAATGTGCTCTAACATGGTGTGATGCCCCCCGTTATGATGAAAGCCCTGTGCTTGAAAGATATTTTTCATTACAGGGTTTAGGCTAGCCCCTGTAATAATTGGCGTGTCTGACATTGGTGTGTCTGCTAATATATTGGGGGCTATAGTCATATCCACACCCTTATTTGTGTCAACATGTATGGTGCTGTGACTGTAGTGCTCTTGCAATTGAGCTGGATCAAGGGAATGAAAAAATAGATCTAAGTTATCTTGCGCATTTTGTATAGACTGTGCACGGGCTTCATTATTAAGATGACGTTGTTCAACGGCATTTGCCATGTCTGTAAGAGATGATACCGATAATTCAACACGTTCGTTAAAACGTTCTTGATGCATTACATTCTTATGATGCATATCCTTAAATTGTTGTTCTTGTTGGTGCTGTTGCACTGGCACCTGTGTGTCTAATAAACCTTCTTGAAGTGGGCTTTTATGTTCTTGCGCTATGTCAATGAGAGATTGTTCATCTGCTTTCTCTTCCTGCAACAAGTTCATTTCTGCTTGTTCACAATCATTGATATTGAATAGCCCCAATTCGATAGCACTCACTTCTTGCATCGCCCCATCTTGCAGCTCTTCGTTTTGATGCACTTGGCTTGTGAGAAAAGCTTGTAAGTCAAACTGGGTTAACTGCGATTCATTAAGCATTTGTGTCTTTTCACTGTGTGTTGCTTGGTCTTGATGTGTTTTCACAGTTGCTTGGTTTTGTGCCTCGCGTGTGGCTTTTGCTTCCTTTTGGTCTTTTAAATGATTTTTAAATTCTTCTTTCTTAACAAATTTATTTGACTTAGCGTCTTGTGGGACATTCTTTTTAGATTTTACAGCCGTTAATTTATTAGAAATATCTAACGCACTTTGCTGCAGCGCTAAGTCTTTTGAAGATGAAGGAATGTGAGCCATTGTTAAAATCTTTCAATGCTTTAAGAGATCTTGTTCATACGTCGTATGATGAGGTCCCTTTTAAAGTTAATCTAACCAGCGATTCCTTTTTCTTAGCTCTACAAAATACTGCCCCCATTTTGCAAGCGAGATAAAATCGTCACCGTTTGAATTTGATTTATGCAAATATGGTGCCAAAGCGCTTGAATAGTTTTAGAAATCCACTACAATAAATTTAGTAAAATTTTAACTTTATGCATTTTGACTGCTTTTCTAACGCAAAAAAGGTGGGTCAACTTAAACTAGGATAGGAAAAAATATGGACTCTACAGCAAAAATTGCCATTGGCGGCTTAAGCGTTGTCGTCATTGGAATGGCCGGTTATTTACTCTTTGGGTCAGGCTCACATTCATCAAAAGATGCAAATCATAATACAGTTGTTTCTGCTGAAAATGGTGCGGAAAATTCTGCCCCAGCAAAAAAACAATTTTCTGATGCCCAAACAAAAGAAATTGAAGAAGTTGTCTTTAACCTTGTTAAAGAAAAAAATGCTGAGTTCATGTCAGCCATACAAGAAGGCGTTCAAAAACAACAAGAACGTGCTGCGCAAGAGTCTTTAAAAGCGGCTGCAACTTTAAAAGATGAATTGGTTAAAACTAGCATTACCGCAGGAGCTGACACAGCAGCCTTAAAAGTCTACGCATTTATTGACCCTGCTTGCCCACATTGCCATGACTTCATACGCACTGTATCTGGCTTAGTGGCTAAGTCAAAAGATATTCAAGTACACTTTGTGATTGCAGCAATGTTAAGTGATGAATCATCAACCTTGGCTGCTGCTGCTTATGCTGCAAACGCACAAGGCGCAGATAAAGGCATGAAGTATTTAACAAAATTAATTGACTTACCACGCGGTGCTTCAAAGGCACAACTGGTTCTTGCTGCAAAAGATGCAGGTGCAGACACAGACAAATTTGAAAAAGACCGCGCTTCTGAAGTGGTAAAAGCAACAGTTGCAACCAACAGCATGTATGTTCAAAAACTTAAAATACCAGGCTTTCCAACTTTGTACACACAAAACAAAGATGGTTCCTTTGTCAATACAGCCCCAATGACGGCTGACGGGTGGTTGGCACTTACAACACGTGCAAAGGCTGGTGAAGACATTTCAAAACCTGCAGAAGCGAGTGCAGATGAAAAAACTGATACTGCCACAAGTGAGCCCCATGAAGACTCAACACCTGCTGAAAAAGAACCAGAAGTCGCTAACGCTGAGCCTGTAACAGAAGAAAAAGCTGAAAGCCCTAAAGCAGACGAGGCAAAACCTGCAGATGAAAATACAACTAAAAAGTCTGATGAAGTTACTGAAACTGCTCCTAAAGATGAAGTCGCAAAAGATGAAAAAGCTGAAAGCCCTAAAGCAGATGAGACAAAACCTGCAGATGAAAAAACAACTAAAAAGACTGGCGAAGTGACAAAAGACACTAAGAAGAACAAGTCAAAGGATGATGCAAAGAAATCGGAAGCGAAAGCTAAACCAAAAACAGAGTCTAAAAAGGCTACGCTAGAAAAACCAAAAGAAAAGCACACACAAAAGGCCAAGCAAGCTAGTGATAATGCAAACAAGGATGAAAAAAAACCAGCCGTCTAATTTTATATAAATTACGCAGTGTGCAAGTTATGTGAGTTGATTAAAAGCTCCAAAGCTAAAGATCTTTCAGAGTTTTGCGTTTGATTAAACATAAAGCACACTGTTTACGACCGTATTGTTTGTCCTGTTTTTCGCACAAGCGCGATACAGCCTTTGCTTTAAATGTGTTGCAGCGAAAATCGTTTGGTTAGCTGACCAATGACTGTTTTTACTGTTCGACTGATATTCATCATAAGAGACACCGTTCCCTTGGGCCTTGTAACTTTCCTTTTGCGGCTTATTGGACACTTGGACTATTTCTTGTTTCATATTTTTTTGCAAAGAAGCTTTTCAAAAAACATGGGCAGTTAACACGTTTTCAAGTCATGAAAGCAGAATTAACTTTTAAACGGGGGCTTATTTTAAATGGTTTAGGAATTTTGTTTATCTGTTATGAGGCTAATCTTGTCGATCAAATTCAATATTCTGTTAAAACAAGTGATTTTGAAAAGCATTATGTCGACCCTAAAACACTGCACTTTAATCAAAACCCGCAATCTTCAAAAAGACTAAATTTAGTTTTGTTATATGTAGAATCCCTAGAACATATTTTCGCGGATGAAAGTATACATGGTGAAAATCTGATAAAAGATATTGAGTCTATCCCAGGGCAACTTATGCCGTACTTCGAGTCTGTTCCAGGCACAGGTTGGACGATGGCAGGAATGCTTTCAAGTCAGTGCGCCATACCATTAAAGGCCTTTTTAAGGAACTTAAGTACAAAGGAATATACTTTCTTGAAGAATGGGACATGTATTACAGATGTATTGCATAATGCTGGTTACGAACATTTCCTTTTTGTACCTCATGAAGAAGAATTCGCATCAATGGATCAATTTTATAAACAACATGGCAAACATAAAGTCTATGGGGTTAAAGATTGGAAGAAAAAATATACAGAAGATGACTTAAACAGTTGGGGTGGCGGAGTGACTGATGACATCTTATTGAAGGAATCCCTTAGTAAGTTAAAAGAACTACATAAGGGCACAAAGCCCTTTGTCATGACCATAGCGACGACAGATACACATTCAACGGATGGGTATATTTCAAAGGCCTGCAAAATAACCAATCCTAAACTTTCTTCTTTTCAAAATGCATACAAATGTACAGCATTCTTTGTGAAGCAGTTTATAGAGCAGTTAAAGGCAGAGGGTATATTAGAAAATACAATTGTTGTCATCATGGGGGATCATCCCTTTATGCACATAAAGGCTCAAATCGACTATTTTCAAAAACCACGCAACGTATACTTCAAAGTGATTAGTCCTGTAGGAATTCAATTTAATAGGGAAAAAATGACGCACTACGATATAGCCCCAACCTTGTTGCACATGTTGAATATATTGCCTACAACTCAAAACAGGTTTGGTCTTGGCATGTCATTAATTGGTGATTATAAACATACAGACTATGAAATTTTATTTAAGGCTGCACTCAATCCATACATGCTGAACAGTTCAAATGCCTATAATAAACTTTGGTATTAGACCATTAGTAACCACACCCAAGCACAGATATTAATGATCACTGTTACAAAGACGGCTGCACTTGCAATGTCTTTAATATTGCGAATATCTTCGTCCTTTTGTGGGCAAATCTTATTAGATAATAATTCAATAGCTGTATTTAAAAGTTCTGCCATTATCACGAGCAGCGCTAAGGAAACAAAGACAACAAATACCAATATGGTTTGTTTGGTAATAATGCAATACGCAACGTTAAATACAAGATAGAGCAACTCTAAGCGTATAGAATGTTCAGACATTGACACAGACAGACCGCGAAGAGAATAGTTAAGATTAGCGTAAAGCTTTTTTAAATGATACATAATACCCTACTTTATCGTTGTTTGAAGCCTTGCTTACGCCACTGAAAAAATGAAATGTTTTTTCTTTCCTATTGAAATCTTCAAACGCGCTTGCAGGCAAAAGTCTTGCGCGGTAAGAGGTTGCTTAGCATCTGTAACACTAGTGTCGTTCATTTTTACACCACCGCCTTGAATTAAGCGACGTATTTCACCCTTACTGGCGACAAGGCTATGTGTAACAACAAAGTCTTCAAAAGGAATGGGCAAGGTTGAGGGATTAACAGCTGTGCTAGGCAGCGTTGATAAATCAGTTTGCTGACCACTAAATAGTTCACTTGCTGATTGGTGAATCTGTTCAAGGGTGTGTGCACCACGTACGAGTTTTGTAACTTCATCAGCCAGTATGGTCTTAGCTTCATTCAGTTCCGCATCTTTCAACTGCTCTAATTTTTGAATTTCCGAAAGGGGAAGGTCTGTAAACACGCGAAGGAAGCGACCCACATCCGCGTCTGCTGTGTTGCGCCAGTATTGCCAGAAGTCAAAGTGTGATAATTTTTCTTCATTTAACCAAACGGCACCGCTAGCTGTTTTACCCATCTTGGCCCCGCTGGAGGTTGTAAGTAATGGTGCTGTAAGCCCCAATAAATGTGTTCCATCAACGCGTCTTGCAAGTTCAACACCGTTAATAATATTTCCCCACTGGTCGGAACCAGCCATCTGAAGACGACATCCCTTTGTGCGACTTAAGTGCAAAAAGTCAAAGGCTTGGAAAATCATATAGTTGAATTCCAAAAAGCTTAAGGGTTCTTCACGGTCTAGGCGTGTTTTAACGCTGTCAAAGGTGAGCATGCGATTTACTGAAAAATGACGGCCATAGTCACGCAAAAATTCCATATATTGCAAGGGACTTAACCAGTCATAGTTGTTTAGCATAATTGCTGCATGTGAAAGACTTGGATTAAAGTCTAAAACATTTTCAAAAACATTTTTTAGTGACTGCGCATTAGCCAATACGTCTTCTAATTGCAGGAGGGGACGCTGTGCGTCTTTGCCTGAAGGGTCACCAATTAAGCTGGTGGCACCCCCCAATAAGACAATAGGTTTATGACCTGTTCGTTGAAGTAAGCGAAGCCACATGATTGGCATTAAATGACCAACGTGAAGGCTTGGGCCTGTTGGGTCGAACCCTGTATAGGCAGTCACGCATGTTGTTGAAAATAATTCATCTAACGCTTGCAGGTCTGTACATTGGTGAATGAAACCACGTTCTTTAGATTCATTTAAAAATTCAGATTTAAAAGTCATAATTGGCACCGATTGTAAGGAGGTTTGTAGTGAAGAGTTGATTCACTAATGTCGCAAAAGACGTTTCACTTTGCTAATAAGCATTGTCTTTTTTAAAGAGGGAAGGTAATCAATATAAAGCTTCCCCTCAAGGTGGTCTAATTCATGTTGAATTGCAACCGCAAAAAAACCTTCAGCTTCTATTGTATGCGGTTCACCTTGTTCATCTAGGTACTCTAAATGAAGTGCGGTTGATCTTTCCACTTGGGCGCGCTGTTCAGGCACTGAAAGGCAAGCTTCAAAACCAACTTCTGTTTCGTCAGACTTCCAAGTGATTGTGGGGTTGACCATTTTAAATACCGGTGTTTTTTCTTCATCTGAAGATAAGTCAAGAACAACGAGGCGCAAATGAATATCTACTTGTGTTGCGGCAAGTCCGATCCCTTCTTCAGCATACATCGTCTCAACCATATCATTTAAAATACTTCTAATATGGTCATTAACTTCTCTTACAGGTTTTGCTTTGGTGCGAAGTCTAGGGTCTGGAACAGTTAAAACACTAAGGACAGTCATAACGTATTTTCTTTTGTCATATTGTTGATTTGGGCGCGAAATAAGGAAAACGCCTATAGGGACATTATACCGCTATAGGCGCCGTTCGTGTAGTGATTTGTTTTACGAATTACCGCGACGCAAAAAAGCAGGGATATCTAAAAAATCACCAGATTCTTCTTCAGTTGTTCTTTGTTCGGTTTTGGTCACGTGTTCAGCCTTTGGCTGTGCTTGTTGGGCTTGCGCCTTGGCACGGTGAGCACCAGTAAAACGTTCAAATAAGGACAGTGACTTCTTGCGTGGTTCGGCTGCAACGGGTGGCTGTGTGGTGTAACCATTGTCATTAAAATTGAATGTTTTTTGTGTTGCTGTTGGCTGTGTTGCATGGGTATGGTTTGAATCTTTTTCATGCGTATTTTGTGTGAAATTATTATTCAGCATGGTTGTGGTTGTTGCATGTTCATTTTGATACTGTGTCGGCATTGACATATCGGGGTGATTTTGTGGCACCGTATCTTGTGAAGCTTGCTGACCTTCATACCCTTGTTGAGATGGTGTATGATTACCATATGTTTCATGGCCCTGTGGGGCATGCGTCGTTTGCCCATTGCCTTGAGCTGACTGTGATGCAATTGAACCATAATTATTCATCATGCTCATACCGCCTTGCGCTGCAGTATTATAGCCTTGTGAGGGGGTTAATGGTTGCTGTGCTTGGGGTGTGTCTACTGTGCCGGCATGCGCTGTTTTACGCGCCGAGGAATTGGTCGCTGCCCCAATACCTGTTGCAACAACAGAAACGCGCATTCTTCCATTGAGTTTTTCATCAAATGAGGAACCGAAAATAATATTGGCTTCACTTTCAACATCTTCACGAATCCGGTTTGCAGCTTCATCCATTTCGTAAAGGGTCATATCATAGCCACCGGTGATATTAATTAAGACAGCTTTTGCCCCCTTCATTGACACATCATCTAATAATGGGTTTGAAATTGCAGCTTCAGCAGCATCAAGCGCACGACGGTCACCTTCAGCTTCACCGGTTCCCATCATCGCCTTGCCCATTTCTGCCATAACGGCGCGAATGTCAGCAAAGTCGAGGTTGATCAGACCTGGCATCAAGATAAGGTCAGTAATTCCACGCACACCGGAATACAAAACATCATCCGCCATTTTAAATGCATCAGCAAAGGTTGTTCGCTCATTAGCTAAACGAAATAGGTTTTGGTTTGGAATAATAATAAGGGTGTCAACATATTGGTGCAATTCTTCAATGCCACGTTCCGCTGACTTCATACGGTGCGTACCTTCAAAATGGAAAGGCTTTGTGACAACACCAACTGTTAAAATACCACTTTCACGGGCTGCGCGTGCAATCACTGGGGCTGCACCTGTGCCTGTTCCACCGCCCATGCCAGCCGTGATAAAAACCATGTTGCTGCCTTCAAGGCGCTTTACAACATCATCAATAGATTCTTCAGCAGCGCCACGACCAACATCGGGCTTAGACCCAGCACCAAGACCTTGCGTTATATGCAAACCTAATTGCAATCTATTCTTAGGTTCAACCAACGATTGTTCTAAAGACTGTGCATCTGTGTTGGCAACAATAAATTCAACGCCTTCAAGCTTTGCACGAATCATATTGTTGACAGCGTTTCCGCCAGCACCACCAACACCCACAACAGTAATTTTGGGTCTTAGATCTTCATCCGTTACAATTTTTACATTACTTTTTGACATTGCAATTTTTCCTATTACATGGTTCTTTGATTTACTTTTATCTTTTTTGATTTTTACAGTCGCACATTCCATTTTATAAAGCTCTGCTATGAAATGTAGTACTCTTGCACCATTGTAGTACGAACTTTAAAACTTACCAACCCTTTTTATACATGATTTCAAAATAATAGAATATTTTTTAAAAGATATCATATGTTTGAATTTTATGATGTTTTTTTGAAAAATGTCAGGAGTAGAGTGCCCAAGAAAAAATACAAAGAGATCTTTAATGCAAGGAGAGATAAAACAAAAAATATGGTGAAGATAAAAAGGTTGTTATATTGGCTCCTTAATTGAAGAATGCCTGATGAATAGTTTGATGGCTGAGTGTGCTGTGAAGTAGATTGTTGCGTAAATAGATACTAAGCAAGAAAATTGTAATTATTTGACCTCAATATTTTATCTGTTTTAAATATTTGTTAACTATTGTTGTTGTATAATATACAAAATCGCAAATACGTATGTGGTATTGTTGAATTATTTTTGTTATAGCTGTGCGCAGGTATACCCGGCATAGTTTTTTAGCTTGTCACTTATAA
>CAYZJC010000025.1:0-5524 GCA_964478775.1 uncultured Verrucomicrobiales bacterium
TTAAGCTTAACATAGAGTTGTTTCATTACACTGCAAAGAATAACACCGTTCACACTGCATACATCTTTATATCAATATAAATAAACAAAACTACATACGTATTTGCGATTGTTCATATTATATAACAATAACAGTTAATAAATAGTTAACTATTATCTATTTACATGCATAGTTCCAATAAATAACTTAGGCTATTCACCCTTTGCATGCAAACGAGCCTTTTTAAGTTTTTCAAAGTCTTCACCGGCGTGGTAAGAAGAACGTGTCAAGGCAGAGGCAGCAACCATTAAAAAGCCTTTTGACCTTGCAATCGTTTCATAAATCTCAAATTGTTCTGGCTTGATATAATCTATCACAGGGTGGTGTTTTGGGGTAGGCTGAAGGTACTGACCAATGGTCATAAAATCAACGTTTGCAGCGCGCAAATCATCCATCACCTGCATGACTTCATGTTTTTCTTCACCAAGTCCTACCATAATACCTGACTTTGTGAAAATAGTTGGGTCAAGTTGTTTCACTTTATCTAAAAGACGCAGGGAATGAAAATAGCGGGCACCTGGCCTGACGGATGTATACAAACCTGGAACTGTTTCAAGGTTATGATTATACACATCTGGCCTTGCTTTAACCACAATCTCAAGCGCACCCTCTTTACGTAAAAAGTCAGGGGTTAAGACTTCTATTGTAGTCATTGGTGTAAAGCTTCGAATGGCTTGTATGGTTTGTGCAAAGTGTTCAGCGCCGCCATCTGGCAAGTCGTCTCTATCGACTGAAGTAATCACTACATGTGACAAGCCTAGCTTAGCAACTGCCTGGGCAACACGTTCTGGTTCATGAGGGTCGAGCAGATCAGGTCTTCCTGTTTTGATATTACAAAAGGCGCAGGCACGTGTGCAAATATCGCCCAAGATCATCATAGTGGCATGTTTTTTTTCCCAGCATTCACCTACATTTGGACAAGCGGCTTCTTCACAAACGGTTTTAAGTTTATGTTCACGAATCAGCTGCGCTGTTTCATGGTATCCCTTACTATTGGGCGCTTTCACACGAATCCAGCTTGGTTTTGAACGGCGTGTTGATGTGTTTAACTGTTCAGCATCTACATTGGCGCTGCTCGTTGCAAGTTGTAGGGAATCTATAGACATGCATCATTCCTTTAGGAAATAGACGTGTTCATTTACGCCGCTGTTGATTGAAGGTTTAAATCAAAAATGGCTTGTAGTTCTACCCATTCACGTTTAGTAAGACCACTATTTTCAAACGTAATAGTTTCACCATTTAGACGGCGTTGAATCACTTGAGTAGCTGTCGCTGAAAGATGTGTGGCTTGCTGGCGGTATTCCTCAAAGGCTTCAAAAGCAATTGGTACCCAACGTTGCATAATTTTTGCAATTTGATCAGCGTAGGCGCGAATTTCATATTGCGCATGGGGGTCAGCACGCAGGCGAACAAAGTGCATCAGGTTATGCAAGTCAATTTTCCAATACCATTGGGTGTAAAAATTTACAGGCAAATTCATACGGGCAAGTTCACGTGCTAAACCGTCATGGTCACCATGGGCAGCATCCTCATTGAGTAGCCATTGATAATGGTCATAACAACGCGTCGCATCTTCTTTTAACATATTCAAAACGGTTTGTGCGTGTTCACCTGACAAGACCTGGTCACGCCCTTGACGGTTCGTTAATGACTGTGAAGACAAATGTTCTACATTTGGCACGTAAAATTCTCTATCCAAAATGGAATAGCGTGCTGAATATTCATTTACATTAGCTGTTCTATGGCGAATCCATTGACGGGCAACGAACATGGGAAGCTTCACATGCAGCTTTAATTCGCACATTTCAAAGGGGGTGGAATGCCAATGGCGCATCAAATAACGAATTAATCCACGGTCTTCACTAACCTGCTTTGTTCCTTTACCATAGGAAACGCGGGCGGCCTGTACAATAGCGCTATCATCACCCATATAGTCAACCACACGCACGAAACCGTGGTCTAGCACAGGAAATGGCTCATATAAAACTTCTTCTAGGGCTGCAACGGTACTGCGCTTCGTTGTAAAGGACTGAGATTTAACCTGATCTAGCTCATCGCGACTTGCTGTGCTCAAAGCATCATTGTGCTGTGTTGACTTATGGGTTGCGGTTAGATTTTGATCAGGCGTAGTCATTTTATGCATATCTCACTTCTAAAACGGTGTAGGCTTTACTGCCATTTGGGGTTATCACTTCGATACTGTCATCTGCTTTTTTACCAATTAAGGCACGCGCAAGGGGGGATGTAATCGAAAGAAAACCTTTCTTCACATCAGACTCGTCACTGCCCACAATTTGGTATTTATGTTCTTCGTCGGTATCGTCATCACACAAGCGAATGGTTGCACCAAATTTAATGTCGTCACCTGAAATACGAGAAACATCAATCACGTCAGCACGATTAATTTTATCTTCCAGCTCAACAATGCGCCCTTCAATAAAGCTTTGCTTTTCTTTCGCTGCATGATATTCAGCATTTTCAGATAAATCACCATGTTCACGTGCAGCTGAAATCGCTTTAATTACAGCAGGACGTTCAACACGTTTAAGATGTTGCAGTTCACTTTCAAGACGGTCATATCCGCCTTTTGTCATTGGGAGTTTTTCCATATCTATTTTAACTCTGCTTAAATTTTCTTCTTAAGATTCATTTGATCACAGCACAAAAACATGTGCCCCGCTGCGGCCTATAAGGTTCTTAAGTATATTTCAATTTTAAATCATAACGGATTGAAGAAACTGATAGCAAGCGATTTTTTTATATAGTATCGCAAGATAGCAAAGACTCTTCTATAGCATATCTCTTGTAGTCTGGCTCAAGCGTCATATCGTCCCTGGCGCAACCACACTTGGCATTTGGCCTATACTTCATTCCTCAAGTTGCTATCAAAAACCAAAGTGAATTAACAGTTTTGATTTGAGCTTTTAACGATTACGCTAAACGGACATTATCAAATTGGGCTTACACAGGCTTAAAAAAACTCAGTTGTATAATAACCTCTGTTTGGTTTATAGTGCTAGTGTATATTGCTGTGGCTTTCTAACAGCAACTTTAATATTAGGTAAGATTAAAGACTAACAAACAATTTTGAAGGTCTTTTTGAAATAAAAAATTAGATAGAACTGGTTAATTAATATGAATTTTCGCGCTATAATACATCCAGAGGGATGGAGATTTGTTGCCATATTTGGGGCAGTAACAGCTTTCGTGGCATTGTTTTCACAATTTCTCGCATGGGTTTGTTTTGTACTGACATGTTGGTGTTTTTACTTTTTCAGAAACCCAAGGCGCATGACCCCCACAAGAGACGGTCTTGTTATCAGCCCTGCTGATGGAAAAGTGGTGATGATTAAAGAAATGATCCCCCCTCAAGAACTCCACATGCCAAACACTATGCACAATCGCATTAGCATCTTTTTAAATGTCTTTGACGTTCATATTAATCGCATCCCCGTAAAAGGGACTGTAAAGACTGTGCATTATCATCCAGGTCGTTTTTTCAATGCATCGCTTGATAAGGCAAGTGAATTTAATGAAAGAAATTCTGTGGTTGTTGATACGGCACATGGCGACATTGGCTTTACGCAAATCGCAGGTTTAATTGCGCGCCGTATTCGCTGCGATGTTAGCGAAGGTGACCGTGTTGAAACAGGCAGCCAATATGGGCTGATTCGTTTTGGTAGCCGTGTGGATATTTATATTCCTGTGACGACAGCTCCGCTCGTGTGTGTAGGGCAGCGGACAATTGCTGGAGAAACTGTTTTAGCAGACTTCTTAAGTGACGAAAGCGCACGTGAAGCTGTTTGTTTGGAGACATTATAGTGAGACCTCTCAAGCGCAAAAACGCTATTAAAAAAGACAATGTTTTTAAGCCCTTGTTTAGGTCTGCCTTTCGTGAACGACAAAAACTAAAGGCCCAAACCTTTACAGCCATGATTCCCAACATGACAACCTTAATGGCGCTGTGTTGTGGAATGACAGCCATTCGCTTTGCGTTACTTCAAAAGTGGGAATATGCAATCGTTTCAATTTTAATAGCAGCTGTGCTTGATGCACTTGACGGAAGGCTGGCCCGCCTTTTAAAAAGCACCAGTCGTTTCGGTGCGGAATTAGATTCCTTTTCAGACTTTTTAAGTTTTGGTGTGGCACCAGCCCTCATTATGTATTTAAAAGCACTGCATACGTGGGGTGAAATTGGTTGGGTGATCAGCTTATTCTTTAGTATGTGTATGGTGTTGCGTCTTGCGCGTTTTAATGTGGCCAACATAGATGAAAACCAACCGCAATGGATGCTAGGCTTCTTTACGGGTGTTCCTGCACCTTTGGGTGGCTTTTTAGGATTATTCCCCCTCATTCTAATGATTACTTTCCCACACGTCACCTTATTTTCCTCCACAGGGTTTTGTGCTATTATCATGATTACAGTTGGCGCATTGATGATTAGTCGTATCCCCACATTTTCATTAAAGAAAGTGGTGATACCCCCCAGTTACGTTATGCCATTTTTATTAATGTTATTTGTATTGGTAAGCTTATTGTATAGTTTTCCATGGAAGACATTAACCGTGCTTGGGTGTATGTATTTGTGCACGATACCCTTAAGCATTAAAAGTTTTAGAAAAAAAAAGAAACAAGACTCAGAACACAATACAGCACAATTATAGTCGGGGCAATAACTGCAACCCAACCTACTGCGCTGTCCACCCCCCATCAACAGACCAAGCAGCCCCTGTCATTTGACTGGCGGCTTCCTGGCACAAAAACAAGGCCATTTCACCAATGTCTTCTGGCTTTACAAACCGTAAAGAAGGCTGCTTTTCAGATAAAAGTTCATGCATAGCCTCTTCAAAGGAAATATTTTTAAGCTTTGCCTTTTCATGAATTTGATTTTCAACAAGGGATGTATAAACCCAGCCAGGGCAAATGGCATTACACGTAATATTTTCTTTTGCTGTTTCAAGAGCTGTGACTTTTGTAAGGCCAATAACACCATGCTTAGCTGCAACATAAGCAGCCTTATTGATTGACGCCACAAGTCCATGTGCAGACGCTATATTAATAATGCGACCCCAGTTTGATTGGCGCATGTATGGCAATGCAAGTCGTGTGCAGTGAAAAACAGCGCTAAGGTTTAAGGCAATAAGATAGTCCCATTTTTCTGCAGGAAATTGGTCAACTGGGCTTACATATTGCATGCCCGCATTATTGACAACGATATCAACCCCACCAAATCTTTCAGCAATTTTAATGAACATACTTTCTATTTCAGCTGACTTGGTTAAGTCTGCTTCTTCAAATATAACAGTGCCTGACGTAAGATTTGACACCTCTTTAAGAAGTGTGCTAATATCGTCAGATGGAAATGCCCCGTTGATAATAACATTAGCCTGTCGCTTGGCAAATGCTTGTGCGATAGAAAGGCCTATTCCACTTGTTGATCCTGTAACTAATACCGTTTTATTTTTTAACATATATAAGGCAATCC
>CAYZJC010000025.1:5534-24654 GCA_964478775.1 uncultured Verrucomicrobiales bacterium
TTTCAGATTGGCATAAAAGTATTAATTTTTTGGAAACAAAAACGCATGAATCATAACAAAACAAAAATTCCTTTAGCAATTTGGGTAATTGGCATAGCAAGTGGTTTGCTTAATGTCACGTCCTGTTTGATTTTCTCATTGTCTGGTATTTTTTTAAATAGCAGAGGGGTCGCCATTGACTGGATTTCAACCCTTGAACATACTGTTGAAGCTCTTGCACAATGCATGAAAGTGGTTTCTGGCATTATCAGTGACTTTTTCAAACGACGAAAAACCCTTATTTTAATTGGCTTTGGGTTGTCCATGTTGTCTCGTCCACTTTTAGCATTAGGGGTATCTTGCCTTGTTGCCACAGCTGCTTTCGTTGTGATGTTTATCTCACGTGTGTTAGAACGTTTAGCAAATGGTATTCAGTCTACGCCACGTGACGCTTTGGTGGCTGACTTGTCACCTGCCCCAATTAAAGGGGAATGCTTTGGTCTTCGCCAAGCCTTGACAACAGCAGGTTCATTTATTGGGGCGTTACTTGCCATGTTTTTAATGTGGTACACCAACAATAACTATGAAAAGATTTTCTGGATAGCAACAATTCCCCCCATCATTGCGTTTGTGATTTTATATTGGTTTGTGCATGAACCTAAAACAAAACATCACCCAATGGATGAAGCTGAAATTAAGTCGCTTGAAACCCCCATAGATGAAGGTATTGTCAATAATTTCTCACGCCTTGGAAAACCGTTTTGGGCGATTATGTCTGTGGTTCTTATTTTCATGTTAGCGCGTGTTAGTGAACAAATTTTAAGTCTGCATGCCTTAAAAACACATGGCCTTCCGGAAACATGGGTACCACTGATTTGCGTGATTTATAATATAGCAACGTCGATTGCCTCATACCCTATTGGGCGCTTGTCAGACAAAATGCCACGTGTTTATGTGTTGATGCTGGGATGTTTCTTTTTGGTCATTGCCGATTTATTGTTAAGCCTTGCCCCTTCCCTTTCCGTTGTATTTATAGGCGTGGCTGCATGGGGTGTGCAAATTGGGATTACACAGAGTATGTTCCTAGCCCTTATTGCAGATCATGTGCCGCAAGATTTACGCGGTACAAGCTTTGGTATCTTCTACCTCTTTAGTGCCGCATCAATTTTCGTTGCAGGGCTCTATGGTGGCTATGTGTCAAAGCATTTTAGTATATCGTTAATGTATATGTTAAGCGGTATAATTGCATGTTGTTCCATTGTTGTGCTATACTATGTCAACAAATTTGTTCTCTCTAAGAAGGTTACGGGGTCTGTTGTCAGTTAACACACATATCAGCATGGGCTATTTAATGCTCATGACAACAACTTGGCTTGCATGATTCATGAATACTGAACTCAAAGGTTTTATATATGCTGTTTTGTCAGCGGTGACATATAGTGCGCTTGGTTTATTTGGCCAGCGGATTATGGACCTTGGCATTAGCAATGAATGTATGTTGCTATGGCGCTTTGTCTTTTCTTTTTTAATTTTAGCTATCTTTTTTCCCAAACGTATATGGGTGCGTTTTCGAGTGAAGCCGTCGCATGCGATTGTTGTGGTTTTATCTTTTGTCGCATCCGCCTACTTTTATTTTGAGTCAACCAAGCGCTTAGGCACCGGCCTTGCCATGACAGTATTTTTTATATACCCCATGTTATTGGCTGTCTTAAATAGATTTATTTTAAAAGAACATTTACCACAGCTACAAAAAATAGGCATGCTACTTACCTTCATCGCCATTTTATTTTTATCAGACTTTGATTTCACACCACAAGGCAATATTGGCCAAGGTTTTATCTTTGGGCTGCTTGGTGGGCTTGGGTATGCTATTTATATTTTTGGAACCAGGGCTGTTGCAATGGATTCCTTTGCCTTAACGGCCTGGGTATGCCTTGGTTCAGCATTCTTTTTCTTTGTGCAAAGCACGTTGTTGGGCACGCTTCGTTTTGTGCCAATGCAAGGGTTATTTGACTTGTTTTGTATTACGGTGTTATGCACCATTATACCGATGCTACTGTTTATTAAAGCAGTACACCTCATTGGTAGTGTAAAAACATCACTCTTGTCAATTGCAGAACCCCCTTCAACCATATTACTTGGTATGTATTTCTTGAATGAGATTTTTTCTTCTTGTCAAATTATTGGGTTTGTTTTCATGGTGGCCTCGATGCTAGTCATTGAAAGCGATAAATTTATATTATTGCGGAAAAAATAACACCCTTTATTCCCTCACCTTCTTAAGGTCTGATGCTGTTTTAAGACGCCGACACCGCCTTAACGTTTTTTCACATTCCCCCACATATCTTAAAGCAATTTTTTTAAACAATTAATCAAATGTTAACGATTATCCGCAATCATCTAGATATATACCTGTCTTACATCATGATGAACGGAGAAATGATTTATGAAACTTAGAAATTTAAAATACGCATTACTATTAACAACAGTCCTAGGGGCAAGTGACGGCTTTGCTGCACTTTCAGCAACAGATATTCAAGCGGACAACACAGCACACGCAATTACTGGCGGAGCCGTTTTGATAGCTTCTGTTGATGGCACAACATATGGTGGGGTGCTAACATCAGCTGGTGGTGCGGAAGCTGTTGCATTTTTAGACACAACAAACGAAATCACTTTTAGCAGCACAATTGGTGCAACTGGTGCTAATAATAACGTTATTTTAGATATCGTCAATGATGCTACAGTGAATCTAAGTAACGCAACAACATTTTGGCCAACTTCAGGAGATGCAGTTGGGGCTTTGCGCGTTCATGGTGCTGCAACACTTATATTCCCACTGACAGTTCCTGTATTTGACACAACTGCCTACACTGAAATATTTAACAATACGACGATGGAATTTGGTGCTGATGCATTAGATTTCACTTCCCCAATTTATATTGCCCCTGGTTGCACCTTAACACTTCAAATGACAACCGCTGGCCATGACGTAACATTGTCAGGTATTATCTCTGGTGGTGGTAACTTAATTTGGGCAGGTGACACAGGTAGCGTATTGACACTTTCAGCTGCCAACACCTTAATTGGAAACATTATTGTAACAGGTGCTGGTACAATTTCACACACTAGCAACATTTCTGGTTCAGCAATCGCCATTAACGGTGCACGCGCACTGTTTACCCCAACAACGACAACAACCTTTGGTGCAATTACAGCAGTCGCTGATACCGTTAATTATACTGAAGCTGTTGCCGTGCTTGACTCAAGCTTTTCCTCAACAGACACAGCAGTTTTTGCAAGCAACTCATTTGGTACAGCTGATAATAACGTCGTGCTGTCTGTTGAAGGTTCAGGAACTGTGCAACTAGGTGGTGCTGGTGCACAAGTGTTCTATGGTTCTGCAACTGGTGGCTCACTACGTTTGATTGGTAGCCCAATCATTGAATTTCCAAGCTCTATACCAGCATTTACTGCAAATACAGCTGGTGATTCATCTTACATTGACGTGTTAAGCGATAGCACACTTGACTTTGGAACTTTAACTGGTACATTAGCGGCTGCAATCGTCATTGAAAAAGGTAAAACCTTAACAGTAAACGTAGATGCTGGTGCGACCGCGACTTTAAGTGGTATTATTTCTGGTGAAGGTAACCTTGTCATGACAGGTGTTGGAACCTTGAAGCTAACAGGCGTCAACACATATACAGGCACAACGACACGTTCTGGTACAGGTACACTTTACCTCACGCCACTTGCCTTGTCTGAAAACCAAACTTATGCAACAGCACTCGCCATTCCAAGCGGTGTTGTTCAGCCGTTTAACGTGACATCAGGCACAGCGACAATTTCTTCTATTTTGTCAGGTGCTGGTTCCATTCAAAAATTGGGTTCAGGTATCTTGCAATTGTCTGCTGCGAACACCTTTACAGGTAAGATTTACGTTGGTGATGGTTCAGCTGCCGCTGGTCGCCTTGCTGTCTTGAACGCAGCTGGTTTAGGTTCAGGAACGGAAGCTATCGTCGTGGCAGCATCTTCTGCAGCAACCTTGATGAATGGTACCGCTGCTGCTGCGCTTACATTTAGCACATCACGTCCCCTTCAATTATCTGCAGCCTTGGCTGTTTCTGTGCCACATTCCGCATCTGTCATGAACTTAAATGGTGTTGTATCTGGTGCTTTTGCAGTGACCAAGCAAGATGCAGGTCGCTTAAACTTAGGGGCTGTCAACACTTACACAGGTGGTACAACATTCTCTGCCGGTATCATAGGTCTAACTTATGTTTCAGGTTTAGGAACGGGTACATTGACTTCATCTAACGACACCACTGTTTACTTACCAACTGGTGCGAACGGTGTTAACACAATGACCAATGCTTTGACTTTGGGCGGGGTGACAACCTTTAACTCAGCTGCAGTTGCAGATAACATTACCTTATCTGGCGCAATCACTGGGGCTGGCACCTTCAAAAAAGCTGGTGTTGGTGCGGTAACATTGTCCAGTACAGGCAATACAATCACTGGTGGTGTACAGCTTGGTGGTGGTACTGTTAAAATTGGCGCTGCAGGTGCACTCAGCACAGCTGCTGCATCAACAGTAACCGTGTTATCTTCTTCAACGCTAGAATGGACAGGAACCTATGCCCTAACAGCTGGCCAAGATATTGCTATCAACTCTGGTGCAGCACTCAGCTTGAACGTTCCTGCTGGTTATAACGGTACAATTGCTGGTGATATTTCAGGTGCAGGTACATGGACAAAGCTTGGCGCTGGTAACCTTACCGTAACCCCTGCAAGCGGCAACAGCCAATCAGGTAACATGACCCACTCAGCTGGTAAAGTAACATTTGGTGGTACAGGTAACATTTTCGGTACCGGTTCAGATGTCATGGCTGTTGGTACAGTTATCACTACAAACGGTGCATCACGTACCATTGAAGCTGTAACAGCAATTAACTTTGCAGTCTCATAAAAATAAACATCCCCCTTAAGTGGTGTTTATCTATAACACAAAAAAGCCCGGCAGTTTGTCGGGCTTTTTCATATGGCACACCCATTCACGTGTGCAAGTTCCACTAAGGCGTAAAGCTTTAAATGCGTTTAGCAACCTTAATGGCAACTTTCGTGAGGGTTCTAATCAAGGTAGATGTTATGGGGTAGCGTTTGCTTAAATCAACCCCAGCTTGTTGATTGGCAATATCTTTATGTTCGCATTCATCTGCTCTGCATTTTTCAATTAAGGCTGTAAGGTCTGCTTCTTCTACCGTTTTGACTTCCCCGTCACCTTTTTGAAGGGTTGCGATTTGACTTTGGTAATGTTCATCAATCACGGTTTCTACAGCAACTGTACAGGTGTGGGCAAAATCGCGCCCCATCCACGCAGTCATAGCCCCAAGGGCAAAGCCCCCCACATGCCACAAGGGCTGTAACAAAGAAGGGCGAATGCCTTTGTCTATCAAAATATGGGTAAAAGCGTCAAGGTGTTCTTGTTCTTGTTCTGCCATGTGGGCAATTGTTTCATCATGCCCCAAAACAAATAATTGTCCTTTATAAATTTGCTTAGCCCCATATTCCCCTGCATGATTAACACGAATCATTTGGTCGAAGGGGGCTTGCTGAAGGGATTCATTTGTTTTTTTAAACGCCCATTTGCTAGCCATTTTACCAAACTGATATAACGTAGAGTTCATATGAAATTCCTTTTTCTTTAAAAACTTAATTAAGTTTGGTGTCACACCAGCGCACAACCAATTTTAAATATTCACCCCAAAGCAGTTTGATACTTTTTTTATTTAAACCATGCACTGTTTTTAAAGGGTGCGCTATCACTTTGACAGTTGGAGAAAATCGTTTTAATTCCAATATACTGCGTTGAAGGTGATAGTCAGCTGTCACAAGGCGAATAGAGGTGAGGTTGTGGTCTTGAATCCACTGTGCTGACTCTTGTGCATTTTGAATCGTGTTTTGTGCCAAATACCCTAAGTGGGCTTCCTTCACTAATGCGTGAGACTGAAGGGGGATATCTTGCTTTGCAGCCAGGGTATGCGCACTCACTTTATGGTGCACCCCTGAAATATATAGTTTTTTACCAAGGCCTTGTTTGTATAGATTAACCCCATACGCGACTCTGCCTTTGCCACCAGTTAAGACAATAATGCCATCCGTAACCGTTTGCATATCTAGGTTGTGTTCACGCAACTGCCATAAGAAGAGAATAAACCCCATGACAACTGCCGCCGCCAACAAACTAATGGCATGGGTGATTGCTAAACAAGTTTTATAAAACAAATGGAGTGAAACCTTTTTTTAATTTCATATGTTCACTTTAAAGTAATTGGCGAATAAAAAAAAGTGTGCAGTTGATAATTTAGCTATTTTTAATGGGTGTTTTATAAAATAGAGGTGCTCAATAACAATTTGTGATTGCGTTCCAAAAGTCAACCTCAAGGCTTGTGCCATAAAGTTTATTTGCATACACAAACCCTGTGGGTGATGTCACATTGACTTCAATTAACTTATCATCAATGGCATCTACACCTGCGAGCATAAAAAGATTGTCTTTTAAAAATGGCCCCATATGACTTGCGATGTGGGTATCGGCGGCTGTAATGTCACATGAATGAGCGGTACCACCAATGGCTGTGTTAGAACGTATTTGACCTTCCTCTGGAATACGTTTAAAAACTGCTTTAAGTTCACCATTAATGAAAATAAGTCGTCGTTCATTATGACTAACATTAGGTAGAAATTCTTGCACGATAATGCCTTGTGGATAATGTGTGCACCACATCTGCACAAGCACTTTTGTGTTAGTGTCTTTTGCTTGAATAAGAATAACATTGTCACCCCCACAACCATGCAATGGCTTTAAGACAGCGCGTCCATGGGTGTTGATAAAGTCTAAGATAACATCTTGCTGTGACGTGATGCATGTTTTGGGAATAAGGTGCACAAACTGCAAAGGGATTGTTTTTTCTTTATATAAAAGCAATGATCGTGGACAATTATACACATGCGTTGTTTTAGGAAGCTGCATCAACATATCTAGCACAGTGATATATTGCATATCATACGGCGGGTCTTGCCTGATAAAAACCCATTTCACTTCATTAAGGCATACGGTTGTTATTTGTGTAGAAACATGCAGGGAATTGTCTGCTTGTATATTAAAAAAACGCCCTTTGGCATAGACCTGATTGTTGATGGTGAATAAATTTTTTGGCTCAAACGCAAATGTTACCTGTTCGCGCCTGCACGCTTCTTTTGCCAGAAGAAGAGATGTATCCGATTCTCTGTTTAAAGATTCAAAGGGGTCTATGCAAAAGGCAGCAATGGGGCCTTTAGGCAAAGAAAGCGTGTGAGCGTAATGAATATTCGTCATAAATTTATATTATAAAAATGAAATGTTATAAAAAAAACCGCAGGAATGTGGCCTGCGGTAAGGTTAAGTGATTTGTCCTCATTGCATGCTGAGATTGCCCCAGATTATAAGTGACAAGCCATAAAGTTAACGACGATCACCGAATAACCTTAGCAATGCCAAGAAGATATTAACAAAGTCGATATACAAAGTAATCGCGCCAAATATGGCTTTCTTTGTTGCCACTTCCGAACAATCAGATTCCAGGTATATTTCTTTGATCTTTTGTACATCGTACGCTGTAAGGCCTGTAAAAACTAATACTATAGCGATTGACAAGAAAAATGACATCATGCCATTTTGTAACCACATGTTTATGAGTGAAGCAATAATGATGCCCCATACACCCATGATTAAGAATGAACCCATTGAGGTTAAGTCTTTCTTTGTGGTGTAACCATATAAAGCCATAGAGCCAAAGACAATACATGTTGTCAAAAAGATATTAACAACGCTAGCTGTTGTGTACAGTGCGAGTGAATAAGCAATAGAAAGCCCCATTAACCCAGCGTATACCCAAAACATTGTTTGCGCAGTAGATGCTGCCATTGTTTGAATGCGTGATGAAAGAAACAAAACGAATGCTAGTGGCGCAAAAAGTATAACATAAGCCATTGCTCCACCCGGCATTGCGCCAGATTGCATAAACAAATAGGCAACAAGGCCTGAAAAACCTAAACCACCGGCCATGTAACTAAATACACGCACCATGAAGTCGCGCAGGCCAATGTCGATCTGGGCTGAAGATGTCGTCCTGTAAATTGGACCATTATCAAATCTTGACATAATATACTCCTTTAAAATGTTTGTTCAAATTATGTCTGCACATACATAATATCATTTTTGCCTTGTATATACAACAAGCGATATGGTGTTGACACAAACGATAGTGTGAGCTTTTGTTAATAGGTAATTAATAATACTGTTGCAATTTGCCTAACATGAAAGCTTAGTGGATCGTTTGGTGTAGCAAACAAGATAGGGTCATTGAAAGCTGGATATAATTTAATCAATTCTTCTTGAAAGTGATGATAAATCGGGCCAGAGTCTGCACTTTTTCCAATTAAATAGGCAAAGGTAAATTTTTGCACAAACCAGGCCTTGGCGCCTGAAAAAGTAATTTTACACTCTGTCCTTGCGTCATACACATAAAGATTTCCGCACTTAGCCAAATACTCTGTACAACTAACAAGTGTTGCGGGATCTAACGACATGATGGTTGAATCGGGTATTAATACGCCATGTGGAAAAGGAAACTCAAGCGAACCCATGAGCCGAGGTCTTGTTTCAGATGTTGATAAATTACCGTCTTCAAAGGAAGTGAAATAAGAAGGTGTTTCATTGATCTTAGTGTTGCCTTGGTAGGTGCGTATCACTTTGACGTCGTACATATCTGGTGATAAATGCTCTTGCCTTAAGAAAGGTTGTATAAAACGCCTCATTTGTGCTTTTTCATATGCACTATAAGGGTCGGTAACGACATGGTCCCTAATAAAAAAATTATTTCCTGCGTCAGCAAAGGAATGATGCTGCATTAAATTGGCCATACGTGTATAGGATAAGTTTGATCGCACAATGTGTCGCGACATGATGGCATGGCTTTGCCCCATGGTAACCGCTATTAAAACGAGAAATAAAAATAATTTTGCTATAGGATTTTGCATATAAAAGTTCCTGCATGACGTGACTGTATATAAAATTCTAATCAAATTTTATATTTATGCCTACAAAAATGTGAGGTACACCCTACACAATTACAAGAAAATCCAGATCTTGTTAACTATTTTGGCTTATAAATAATTATTAAGTATTATATTGCGAGAGAATTATTATCATGAGCTTGATTACTGTAGTAAAAACTATTTTAAGCTTAGCTGTCCTTGGTTTGAATAACCAGGCCTTAAGTAGCGGGGAAAACACTGAACAAAACCAGCAAGCAACCGTTCCTGCCCAAAGCGAACAAGAAAGACAAGAAGCCCTTACTTGGCAAGCATTTCAAAATTTATGTAACAACAATTATACATGGGAAGATTTTATTCCCTATTTAAAACAATATTTACCAGAGAATAAACGGCATCTTTCCTCTTTTGCTGACATTGTGAAAGAAAAACCAATAGCTGTAACACCAAAAAATGGCCTTAAGATGCATGAATTATATTGTATATATTTATTGTGTGGGCTAGGTGCAAAACAAATGTTTGGAGAATTTAATGTGTTATTTGTTGATTCTAAAATTTCTCATTATGTTTCCAACCTTATCAACTTTATTCAAGTAAACAGCGATGCCAAACAATGGTTAGAAATGGACCCCGTCAGGCTTGAAATGTTAGCTAATATATTAGTGATGTCTGCTATTTTGTTTGAAGAAATATTGAATAATGAGACAATTGATAAATTATATAAAATTTCTGGCCTTACAGAACAAATAAAAAAATCAATTGGTGAATTTTATATTCAAAAAAGCAATATTTTTTTTGGACCAAATATTTTTAAATCTCTAAGAATATATTTTTTAACGGAATACTTATATTGCATTAAGTACAATTTGTATTCTGATGGATGGTATAATATTAAATTAAGTCATCTAATTGAAAAACCTAACACACATAAACACATCTTGGGTTTTATATTAAGCTTAATTAATGACATTTCAGATTGGAATAATATAATAATCAATATTAAAAGTTATGAAAACAAAAAAAATATTTCTTCTTCAGATGAAGCAAAAAGAATAGCAGAGTTTATTATGAAAGGTATTGATGTTTACCGTGACAAAATATCAAAAAAAGATATGCTATTAGTTTATTTTGCTTTAAAAGCAAACAAAGACAAACATTTTATCGCAAGATATAACAGTGCGGAATATGAAAACTTAATGAATAAAATCCAGTCCTATCTTCATTCAACGGAAAATATTGGACTCACACCTGAATTATACATGCAACAACATGATAATGGAGATACAAGAAGAACAGATAGACTCGATACAGTGAAACACTTCAGACAAAGCGCATCTCTATTTCCCTTAAAAGATCGCACAATCCAACCAGAGCCAGCAAATGACTTTCGAGAATTGAATGTACAGCAAGCTGACTTAAGCCATGACACAAACATAGCTTATCAGTTAGCAAAAAGTAAATTTGCATATGCTAACCTTCTTGATTTTGCAGGCATTTCAAAATTAAAAATCAAACAACCTGTCAATGTCTACGTGTCTGAAATAAGTGGGGTTAAATCACTTGGGGTGCTTAAGATTGTCAATGCCGACAAGGCAAATAAGTTTATTGATGATCACGGAACGGGTGTGGCGAGTGTTATTCGTGCAATAGTTCCTTCTGCACTCCTGGTGGGAGGCAAACGAAATCACGAACAAGAAAAAAAGTATCATATTATAAATTTATCATGGGGAATGAGGGAAAGCGCAAAAACAGAAGATCTGCTGGCTGAAGTAACTCCCCGCCTTCAATTAACTAACACATTATTTGTTTGGGCTAGCGGTAATCTATCACAAAGGGGAATGGCGCCTAGCACAATAATTACAAAGAGTGTTGAATCAAAAGCTATCTATGAAGTATTAACAAAAGATGTTGCTGATGCTGACAAACAACGCTTTTTTGATGAAAACTTAAAAAACATGTTGTGGGTTACATCTGTTACAGGGTATAGTTCCCCTTCTGACTTTGCAACAAGGCCAGGTGTTGAATTTAAAGACCATACCTTATCTGCCCTCGGAACAGATGTGATGGTGCTTAATAATGATAATAAGTTGACTTACGTTGATGGAACCAGTTTTGCTGCCCCAACAGTGACAGGTGTTGCAGCCCTCCTCAAAGAAGAATATTTTGACATGACTCCGTTTGATATCAAAACTTGCTTACTAGAGTCTGCAGACAAAGAAATATTTGCTAATTATGGAGATGTCCCTGGGGAAAAACTACCCAATGGAAAAGTCAGGCTTGACCCAACTGTTTATGGAAAGGGTATCTTAAATGCACCGCATGCCATGTTATATGCGAAAATTTTAAGGGCAATGCGTCAAATGAAGAATAACCCAGACTTGGCACCGAACGACCCGTCAGTGATTGCTGAATATCAAAAAGCCGTTTCACAAGAGGAAGCAAAGGCAGCACAAAAAATTCTAAAACTCAAAGGCTTGAGGGCAGAACGAAAGCCATCAAATGTAGAGCCTTTAAAAAGCTGCTCTAAGTCATCACATTAAAAAAGAACTGTTAACATAATAATGCCATTAGAGATAATGGCATTACCTATAGCGAACTCAATTTAATTTAGTTACAGGAATGAGAAGAGAAGGTATGACACCATGAGAGACGACATGACACATAACCAGATGATAAGTAGTAAGCTTATACTACCAACGAATAAGTGCTGACCCCCAGGTAAGGCCGCCACCCATGGCTTCAAGCAATACCAGATGACCCTTTTGAATTTTACCTTCTTGTATGGCCGCATAAACCGCTAATGGAATAGATGCAGCAGAAGTATTTGCATGTTCAGCAACGGTCATGACCACTTTTTCTTGGGGTAAGGAAAACCTGTCAATGATGCCTTTAATAATGCGTGCGTTTGCTTGATGCGGCACAAAGCAGTCTATATCACTGACCTTAAGTTCATTATGTGCCAGTGCTTTTTCAACAGCTTCACCAATTTTATGAACGGCATTTTTAAAAATCTCGCGGCCATTCATGACAACAGCGCCGCGTTGTTGCGGTGTTTCAATTTCTCGGTCAACATACAGCAAATCATAGCCTTTACCATCTGAATACAAATGGGTCGACAATACACCTTGCTTAACCTCAGTAGGGTTATCATCTGCACGCGCTGTGTTAGCTGTTAAAACAAAGGCCCCTGCACCGTCCCCAAAAAGAATGCAGGTCCCCCTGTCATTCCAGTCAAGAATACGTGACATACTTTCAGCGCCTATCAGCAAAACAGTTTTCGCTTGACCTGTTTTAATAAAATTATCTGCAACTGAAAGCGCATATACAAAACCTGAACATACGGCTTGAACATCAAAACCAAAGCCACGTGTCATACCAAGCAAGGCTTGTACACGTGTCGCAACAGCAGGAAAGCCGTGGTCTGGCGTTGTTGTAGCAACAATAATCGCATCAATGGCATCAATCTCAATGCCAGAGTTTTCTAGTGCTTGCAAACCAGCACGATACGCCATGAAAGCTGTTGATTCTTCAGCGCCTGCGATATGGCGTTGATGAATACCGGTGCGTTCAACAATCCATTCATGTGAAGTATCAAGATGCGAAGGCAAGTCATGGTTTTTCAAAACCTTCTTAGGCAAGTAGTGCCCAACTCCCGCAATAATAGAGGATATAAGCGCGTTTTGTTTATTCATCATCTTCAGTGGCTTTATGTTGTGTAAGTTAAGTATATATCGCAAGGATATACGCACCAATATGACTTGGTGCGTTAATCAAACAATCTATAGCAAACCTTAAAATTAAGTGTCGTGTTTTGTGCATATCTTCTATGACACAAAGCAATCAGCTTAAGCTTGCGCCGCTTGTGGCACCTGCTTCATGCTAAGCTTAATTTTTCCACGATCATCAAAACCAAGCACAATGACTTTTACCTTGTCACCCGTTTTAACGACGTCACCCACTTTAGCAACACGGTAGTTTGCCAGTTCACTGACATGCACAAGACCATCACGTGAACCCATAATGTTAACGAATGCACCAAATTCAGCAACCTTCACAACTGTACCTGTGTATACGGCACCAACTTCTGGGTCACAAGCAATATCCATAATCATGGCAACTGCTGTATCTAAGGCTTTTTGGTTATGGCCTGCAACGGTCACAGTACCATCATCAAGGATATCAATCTTTGCGCCAGTTGTTTCGCAAATTTCACGAATAACCTTGCCACCTGAACCAATAACGTCACGAATCTTGTCGCGGTTAATGTTAAATGTGTGCAGACGTGGTGCATTTTCGCTGACACTTGACCTTGAATGAGAAATAGCCTTGTCCATTTCACCTAAGATATGCAAACGGCCTTCTTTGGCTTGGCCAAGAGCAATCTTCATGATTTCAGGGGTAATGCTGGTAATTTTAATATCCATTTGCAAGGCTGTCACACCCTTTTCTGTTCCTGCCACTTTAAAGTCCATATCCCCTAAGTGGTCTTCATCACCAAGAATATCTGAAAGAACTGCAAACTGGTCTTTTTCCTTAATCAGCCCCATTGCAATACCTGCAACAGGTCTTTCTAAAGGAACACCTGCGTCCATTAATGCAAGTGATGTACCACATACGGTTGCCATTGAAGATGAACCGTTTGATTCCGTAATTTCAGATACAGCACGAAGTGTGTATGGAAATTTTGAACGATCAGGAATCATCGTCGCCAATGCGCGCCATGCCAACTTACCATGGCCAATTTCACGACGACCAGGGCCTGTAACACGACCAACTTCACCAACAGAATAAGATGGGAAATTGTAGTGCAGCATAAAGCGTTCACGATATTCACCATCTAAGCCGTCAATCAATTGCTCGTCTTGCGAGGTGCCAAGGGTTGCGACAACCAAAGCTTGGGTTTCACCGCGGGTGAAAAGCGCACTACCATGGGTTTTTGACAACACCCCAACTTCACTCACAATAGGGCGAATGCAGGTGAGTGAGCGACCATCAACACGTGTTGCTTTATTTAAAATATTGCCACGCAATATGTCTGACTTTAATGCTTCAAATGCAATATCGAAAACACCTTGATTTTCAGCAAATTCACCAGCTAACTTTTCAAATACCATCGCATAGGCCGCATCAATTGCACTGTATCTGTCTTGCTTAGATTTTAATTCATACGCTTTTGTAAGGTCAGCTAAAGCAACAGCGCTAATTTTTTCTTTTGCACTTGCAATTAATGGGTTTTCACCAGCTACTGTCCACGCAGCTTTTCCTGCATTTGCTTTCAAACGATCGATCGCGTCTAACACTGGCATAAAGGCAGTGTGCCCAAAGGTTACCGCACCTAACATAATTTCTTCCGGCAATTCTTTTGCTTGTGATTCGACCATCAACACACCTTCACGTGTACCTGCCACGATTAAGTCAAGCTGACCTTCAGCAACTTGCGCTGGGCTTGGCTGAAGAATAAATTGACCATCTTTATAGCCAACGCGTGCTGCACCAACAGGGCCCAAAAACGGAACACCTGAAATGCTCAAAGCAGCTGATGCCCCAATGATTGATGCAATTTCAGAATCAGCTTGTGTGTCATAGCTTAAGACTGTGCACAAAATCTGAACTTCGTTATGGAAAAATTCTGGGAACAAGGGGCGAATTGGACGGTCAATCAAGCGAGATGCTAACACTTCTCTTTCAGAAGGCTTACCTTCACGTTTAAAAAATCCCCCAGGAATACGGCCAACAGCAAATGTTTTTTCAAGGTAGTGCACACTCAAAGGAAAAAAATCTGCGTTTTCTTTTGCAGCTTTAGCGGCCACAACTGTGCACAATATGACTGTGTCGCCATAGCTCACGACCACTGCACCATCAGCCTGACGAGCTATTCTGCCTGTCTCTAGTGTCAGGGGGCGGCCTGCCAATTCAATTGTTTCTCGGTGGGTATTAAAAAAGTTACTCATTAATCTTTAGCTCTCTTTATAAAGTTGACGTCTTCTCAACGCTGTTGCATTTCATTTTCTTAAAGCAGGTCAGTAATCGCACAAGCAATTGAAAGGTCTCAATAAGATTTTGTTCTGAGTATAGGCGAAATACTGGCATCTTTGAAGCAAAAAATTGATGGTGTAAGCGCAATTTGATAATGTCCTCATTTTTGAAGAGTTAGAAACAACAAGGGGGTAGATGCGCTGCACAAAACAACCCTGCCCCAGTTCATTGAAGCATATAATCAAAAGTTTGGTGTTGCAGCTGCCCTAAAAGAAGATGCACATCGCCCTGTCATTCATCGTAAAGAAAGACAGCATCTGATTTTAAGTCACCAAGGAACAAGAAAAGTGAATAAGAATTTAGCGTTTAGTTTTGAAGGTACACTTTATCAAATTCAAGGAATGGGGAAAGGTAATCGATTAAGGCAAGGTCATGTACCATCCATGCAACAATGAATAACACGATCATTGTAAAGTGGAATCATCAGCATTTGCATTGCGCAGTTCTTACAAAGCACAGCAATCATTATGAAACAGATGATAAAACCATAACAAGCTTGGTAAATAAATTGGCAGATAAACACCTTGCAATACAAAAAGTTACCCACAGGGTTAAGAGGGTACACAAGCCCCTGGCGGATTATGCGCTATGGAGGAGCACCCCACAGGGCTGTGGTCTTGTGGATAACTTCACCCCCAAAACCGGACATTTTTAATTTACGTTGACATTACTTTTTACGCCAGGTGGTGCCTTGCGGAGTATCTAGTAACACATACCCCATATCGTCAACTTTACCTCTGATTTCATCTGCACGCTTGAAGTCTTTATTGATTTTGGCTTGTGCGCGTTCTTGAATAAGGTTGTCAAGGACTGCTGCAATATCTACGGCGCCATCTCCATCATCTGATATACCTTTAAACCATTGGTCAGGGGTTCTGTTAAATAGACCTAATAATTTTCCAGTATTCCACAAAGCATTTGCATGTCGCGCTGTATCTTCATCTTTGAAAATATGGTTTGCCCATTCATGCATTAAGGCCAATACAGCTGGCACGTTCAAGTCATCGGCCAATGCTTGTAAAGCAGACTGAGGTGGAATAATTGCATCTGTCTGACTGCTAATGTTCATGTTTGCCCATGCGTGTTGCAGTGCGCCATAAAAACGGTCTAATACATTTTTTGCCTGTGTGACTAGTGCATTCGTCCAGTCAAGAGGTTGGTGATATTGGGTTGAAATCAAAACGAATCTTAAAACCTCTGCGTCATGTTTTTGCAATAAATCATAGGCGGTAATAAAATTGCCGTCAGACTTTGACATCTTCGCCCCATCAATAGTAACATGACCATTATGCAGCCAATACCTTGCCATATAGTCAGTACCGTGGCCGCAGCAACTTTGTGCGATTTCATTTTCATGGTGGGGAAAAGTTAAGTCAATGCCACCCGCATGAATGTCAAAGACGTCACCTAAGTACGATTTGCTCATGGCGCTGCATTCAATATGCCAACCAGGCCTTCCAAAACCATAAGGACTGTCCCACCCTGGTGTTGGTGCAACAGAGGGCTTCCATAACACAAAGTCAGACGGGTTCTTTTTATAAGGCGCCACTTCTACACGCGCCCCGGCGATAAGGTCTTCTTGCTTTTTTAAGGAAAGCTTACCGTAGTCTTTAAAGGTTGAAACATCAAACAAGACATGGCCTTCAGCCTCGTATGCATGCCCTTTTTCAATTAAGGCAGCAATTAAGTCTAACATGTGGGTGATGTGCTCAGTTGCACGCGGCTCAATGGTTGGGCGCAATACAAATAATTGATCTAAGTCTTCATGGTATTGCGCAAGTGTCATGGTGGTAAGGTCCAAAATGGAACAGCCTAATTGCAGTGATCTTGCATTAATTTTATCATCTACGTCAGTTACATTGCGCACATAAGTGACCTTAGGAAACACTGCCTCTAAAAAACGATACAAAATATCAAAAGCCACAGCTGACCGCACATTACCAATATGTGGCCTGTCATAAACAGTAGGTCCACATACATACATACCTAGTGAGTTTGGATTCAAAGGAACAAAAGGTTCACACTTACGTGTTAATGTATTGGTGAAGCGAATGTGTAAATCATTCACATTGCAGCTTTGTGTCGTTTGTGTCATTAAGAGGTGCTCCTTTATTTTTAAATAGCAACCATCACATTTATGTGGTACCATGTTTTCTTATGATAAGAGTATAAACAAACCCTACTAAAGGCAAGAAAAATGGCACGCGTTACTGTTGAAGATTGTATTGTTAATGTTCCCAATCGTTTTGAATTGGTGTTGTTGGCCGCAAAGCGCGCCAGAGAATTGTCGGCAGGTGCTCCGCTAACCATTGCACGTGACAATGACAAAAACGCCGTTGTTTCATTACGTGAAATTTCAGAACAAACGATTGACTTAGAATCCTTACGGGAACGTATTATCAAAGGTTTGCAGCGTAATGTTGTGATCGAAGGTAACGACAAAGACTCTGAACGTGATGTTGCTGAAGATTTAGAAGATGTTGATAACGCCATGATGCAAATGGCATTAGAACAAAATGCTTTGTTGTCAGATGAGGCCGTTCGTATTGATTCAGATGAGGATATAGAGGATGATTTTTCAGCTGATGACGAAGATGATATAGACGACGACGAAGACTAAAACTTATTTGCGGCTTTTAAGAATTGAAAATATACTTTTCAGACCAGTGAAGCTATATAAATCAAGGACTTGCGATCATGTTGTTTTTGCGTATCTTTATATGTAGCACATTAATTTTATACACGGCATTAAATTCACATGCGACACCATGTATGCAAAGTTTACAAAACAGCAAGGCTTTTAGATTGTCTGTCCTTTCTAGAATGATAACACTCTTGTCACACACGACTTATTTGCCAAAAGCAGAGGCAACGACCTTTGTGTCAAAAAGACATTTCATCCTTACAAATAACATCAAAGGTCTGATTGAGCATGTTCAATTACGTGCTACAGATAATGACATTCATAAACAATTACGCCGCGGCATAATAGATTTTGAAGATATCTATGCGGTAAGACAAACTCAAGCAGTTTGCAGTTTTCTTCACCAGTATATGTTGAAAACAAATGACATGAACCCCTCTTTCTATTATAAATATCGTCTTGCTGTGCTAACATCCGCCCTCACAAATTGCTGCGATAAAATTCATGATTATGTGCATGAAGAACCTTGTGTGAACTATGCACTGATGATGATGAATTTTGCAAAAACACATAAGCTAGATGTGATTCAACCTTACCAAAGTGTGAAAATCTTACGTAATAATTTAGCGCAAGCGAATTTTGCGCGATATTTTAGGCATGAAGCCACCCCACAAGATTTTAGTATGAGTTGGCAATTTGAGTCTGGCAAAGACCTCAAGCACTTACTTCGTCTTTCATTTGCACTGTGCAATACCAGAGAAGAACAAATTTACAGCATGAGGAACAACGACTTTTATGATGTTTTGCAAGACGCACAACACAATATAAAAGACACAAGCAATGAATTGTTAGCTGCAAGGGGTAAATACTACACGCATCTTATTAATAACCAAACATCAGCGAAGCCTGATAGTTTTTATAACATGGTGCGCACTAACGAGTTTGAGAGCATTCAAAAGGAAACACAACGTCGACTTGCTTGTTTAGATGACTTAAAGGCTTATTTTGAGTTTTGTGTGTTTTAGACGTTTTTTTTAAGAAATAGCGAATCATAATTTATCTAGCTAACGCAAAAAAGTATTCAGCACACAGTCATTTGCGCTAACACAGCATCAAAACCGAAGAAACTGTGAGGTCTTAATGGAAAGTTTACGAAAATCATCACTTGACGTTGTCTCAAACCCTAGGCTTTGCGACTGAGCTGGAATTGGTTCACTTCATTATACGTACGTGAACGGCACAGAGCATAAGTATTGTAAACACAGAAGACAAAAAATATAATAAATTTTAATTAAATTATTTTTCTCATACCGCCCCCCGCCCATAACTTCCCACCCTTGTTTCAAGGGTGGGGGGACACAA
>CAYZJC010000026.1:0-2454 GCA_964478775.1 uncultured Verrucomicrobiales bacterium
ACGGCGTTCATATGTTACAGCCAATTCTCTAAAGATGTAGTCTAGAATTGAGGTTGCCATCTTAATTGTTTCATTGCCTTCAACGCGACCTGAAGGTTCAAAACGTGTAAAGGTGAAGGCTTCAATAAATTCTTCCAATGGGACACCGTATTGCAAGCCAATGGAAATGGCCATCGCAAAGTTATGCATCAATGACCTGAAAGAAGCACCTTCTTTGTGCATATCAACGAAGATTTCCCCTAAGGTACCATCAGCATATTCACCTGTTCGCAAATAGATTTTGTGTCCACCAACCACTGCTTTTTGTGTATACCCACCGCGGCGGGTTGGTAACTTACGACGCTTTGAATTGTGTGATGACGTATCGGCTACATTTCCAAAAACAGAAGAAATTTTCAACTGGTCAATGATTTTAGCTGCAGCTACTGTTGCTTTTTCCGTTTGTGGCAGCTGGGTGATCTCTTCAACTTCGTCTTCATCAAAGGCAACCGCATTCATAGGCTGTGAAAGCTTAGAACCATCACGATAAAGGGCATTCGCTTTCAAGCACAAACGCCATGAGGTGAGGTATGAATCCACACATTCTTGAACAGTTGCTGTGTTTGGCATGTTGATTGTCTTGGAAATTGCGCCTGAAATAAATGGTTGAACCGCTGCCATCATTCCAATGTGGCTATAGGAAGACAAGAAACGTTTGCCAATACGGCCACAAGGTGAAGCACAGTCAAACACAGGAAGATGTTCGTCTTTCAAGAAAGGTGCACCTTCTAATGTCATTGTTCCACAGCAGTAGTTATTTGCTGCATCAATTTGTGCTTTTGTAAAGCCAAGGTGGGTTAATAGATCAAAACTTGAATCATTCAATTGGTCTTGTGTGACTTTTAATGTCTTTGTTAAGAAGTCATCACCAAATGTCCAACGGTTAAACGCGAACTTAATATCGAATGCACTTGTTAAAGCTGGCTTTAATTTATCTAAGGCTTCCTTGGTGAAGCCTTTTTTGCGAAGGTCTTCAAAACTAATGGTAGGTGAACCATCTAGTGTGCCATGACCCACAGCATACTTTGAAATGGCCTGAATTTCACTGTCTTCATAACCCAATTTCTTTAATGCAATAGGAACCATTTGGTTGATGATTTTAAAGTAACCACCACCAGCAAGTTTTTTAAATTTTACCAAGGCAAAGTCTGGTTCAATACCTGTTGTGTCACAATCCATCACAAGACCGATTGTTCCTGTTGGGGCAATCACAGTTGTTTGTGCGTTTCTATACCCATACTTTTCACCATACTTTAAGGCTAAGTCAAAGGCATTGCGTGCTGCTTGACATAAACCTTCAATAGGGCAGTGGGTTTCTTGTAAGGGAACAGGCAAAATGGTGAGGGCTTCATAACCATCAGTTGCACCATAGGCTGCTTTTCTGTGGTTCTTAATTACCTTTAGCATATGCTTTTTGTTAATTGCATAGCCTTTAAATGTGCCAAGTTCTTTTGCCATTAATGCTGATGTTGCATAAGATTGACCCGTTAATATAGCAGATAATGCACCAGCGATGGCACGCCCTTCATTGCTATCATAAGGAATGCCCATAGACATCAACAAACCACCAATGTTCGCATAACCTAGACCAAGTGTTCTAAATTCATATGATAATTGTGCAATTTCTTTAGAAGGGAATTGCGCCATCAATACAGAAATTTCAAGAACAATTGTCCACAACTGAATGGTGTGTTCATATAAAGCTGTATCAAATTTACTATCTTTATATAGTGGTGCTAAGTTAATAGAGGCAAGGTTACATGCTGTGTTGTCTAAGAACATATATTCTGAACATGGGTTTGATGCATTAATACGACCACTTTCAGGACATGTGTGCCATTCATTAATGGTTGTATCAAACTGAACACCTGGGTCAGCGCATGCCCATGCAGCATAACCAACGCTGTCCATCAGTTCTTTTGCTTTAACCGTCTTAACGGTTTCACCCGTTTTTCGTGCAGTAAGGTTCCAGTCTTTATCGTTAAGGGCTGCATTGATAAATTCATTTGAAAGACGAACGGTGTTGTTCGAATTTTGCCCAGAAACTGTATTGTAGGCTTCGGAATCCCAGTCTGTTGTGTAAATTGGCATGTCAACTTTTGTATGACCTAATTGTGCTAAGTGTACAGTGCGACGAATTAAGTTGTCAGAAACCATAGCTTGCTTCGCATTACGCATTGCTGTCTTAAGCTTTGTGTTGACTTTAGGGTCTGTGCGCTCTTCCTGTGCCAAGGTTTCATCTTGACATGCTGTCATAATCGCATTGAGATGTAAGTGGTTAATTTTTGAACCTGCAACTAAGGCTGCAACCTTTTGTTCTTCAATCACCTTCCAGTTGATAAATTCTTCTACATCTGGGTGATCAATATCTAGTACGACCATTTTTGCTGCACGACGCGTGGTTCCGCCTGATTT
>CAYZJC010000026.1:2493-15384 GCA_964478775.1 uncultured Verrucomicrobiales bacterium
AGCTCATCAGGCCAGAAGATTTCCCGCCTCCAGAAAGTTTTTCACCTGAACCACGCACATTTGAAAAGTTTGAACCTGTCCCAGAGCCATACTTAAAGAGACGTGCTTCACGAACCCATAAGTCCATAATGCCACCTTCGTTGACAAGGTCGTCATTAATGCCTTGAATAAAGCACGCATGTGGCTGCGGTCTTGCATAGGAAGAGTTTGAAGCCGTTAATTCACCTGTCTTATCATCTACATAAAAGTGACCTTGTGCTGGGCCATCAATGCCATAAGCCCAGTTAAGACCTGTGTTAAACCATTGTGGTGAGTTTGGGGCGCACATTTGTGTGGCAAGTTGATATCTTAATTCATCATAAAAAGCTAAAGCATCGTCTTCTGTGTCGAAATATTTATTTTTAAAGCCCCAGTATGTCCATGTTCCAGCTAGTCTGTCAAAAACTTGTTTAGCACTTGTTTCGCTTATAAATGTTGTGCCTTCTTTTGGTGCATGCCTCCAAAGCCATTGGGGAACATCTGTCTCTTCAACGGCAACAAGTTCCACAGGAACGCCTGCTTTTCTAAAGTATTTTTGGGCAAGAACGTCGCACGCGACTTGTGACCATGTGCTTGGAACATCGATATTGTCGAGTTTAAATACAATAGATCCGTCAGGATTCCTAATTTCACTACTCGCCTTTCTAAATTCAAGTGTTGCATAAGGAGATTGACCAGCGCTTGTGCATCGACGTGTTATTTTCATTATAAAGGTTCCTTCACTTGAGGCTTAAGATTAAGTAAGATTCATATTTTAAATTGATCTGGCGTATTCATGCAAAAAAAGCAAGCACATACTATATGTAGTTGGGTTTTGTTGTGTGATGCGCAAGATATTGATATCATGTATCAGATTTGAAAAAAAAACAAGACTTGAAAATTAAAAATATCAAGATTGTGAAAGGGCTTATTCACTGGAGAGCGAGCGATTGAATCGCGATACAATCCTAGCAGGGACTGGGATTTGATTGTTTTTATTGTGATAATATTCCATATTTATTTTATAGTATTAAATTTTAAATACTTTTGTGATGTCATCAATTTTATGTGATTGTTCTTGCATCACATAGATTGAAGAATTGCTCTCACTCGCTAAAATAGCGTTCTTTTGTGTGAGTTCATCAAGGTGGCTGACAGTTCTATGAATAAGTTCTAACCCTATAGATTGTTCTGAGGATGAACAAGCTATTTTTGAAATGAGCGAAGATACATCTTGGGAAGACTTGAGTATTTCTTGCAGAACAGTGTTTGTTTCCATGACATAAGTCACACCCTGATTGATGTACATAGAACTATCACTAATCAGTTTCTTAATGTCTTTTGATGCAGTAGCTGATCGGTGCGCCAATGACCGAACTTCTTCAGCAACTACAGCAAATCCTTTTCCTGCTTCATTTGCACGCGCAGCTTCTACTGCTGCATTAAGTGCAAGCAAATTTGTTTGAAATGCGATTTCATCAATCAAGGTGGTAATGGTTGATATACTAATAGAGGATTGTTGAATTTTTTCCATTGATCCAATGGCATTTTTGATAACAGCTTCCCCTTTGCTGGCAATTGTAATAGAGTTGGATGCAAGATCATCAGCCGCTTTTGCATTGTTGGAAGTAATTTTTACGCTTGTGGATAATTCTTCCATGGAAGCAGCGGCCTCTTGCAAATTGGCAGCTTGTTCTTGCGAGCGTTCTGATAAATCCGCACTGCCTTTAGCGATAATATCACTTGTGTTGAGGATGTTATTTGAATTATTAATAATATCTTTGATGATTTGACTGAGATTATCAGCCGTTTTATTTGCATTTTGTTCGAGGTTCTTAAAAATACCTTCATTGTCAGAATCTAATCTCAAAGTTAAGTTGCCATTGGCAAGGTTTGCAAACATTGACTCTAAAGAATTTAATGTTATTTCTAATGTTTCCATTAAATGGTTAATTTCATTTGAAAGCGACATTAAGAAATTATTATTGGAAGAAAAGCGAATGCGCTGGGATAGATCGCCGTTAACAGCGTTTTTGATTAAAAATTCAATATTATTTTGAAGTTTGATTTCCTGGGTTTCATCGTAAATTTCAAGCACAACCCCTAATCTTTCAAAGAATTCGTTTTCAACCGGCTGTGCTTTGATGTTTAAAATACATTCATTTTCAAAATTGAGTATATAATTTACATTTGTTTTTAGCGTTTCAAATAGAGGACATGTTTCACTGTGTGTGAGCAGCTTTGCATTTTGCTTGATGGGATTATTGTAATTGAAATCTGGGTAAGACTTTGAAATATGCTGTTTGTGATTTTCTAGTGTTTTTCTAAAAGTGTGGTTTGCGTAAATGATAATTCCATCGTTGTCTATAATGACAATACCTGTTGATACACTTTGCAGGGCAGATTTGATTTGTACAGACTCAATTCCATTTTCTCTTATCACTTCTAAAGAGTTTGCCATGTTACCAATTTCATTTTCAAATTCTTTGCCATAAATTTGTGTTTTTGTGTCACCCGCAGACAGTCTTTTGATTGCTGATGCCATGTTGACTAATGGGTTCGTAACACCTTTTCTAATAATATATAATGTGATCAATATAAATAAAGAGATGAGTAAGATTAAGAAAATGTTTTTAATAAATTTCTCTTTTGCTTCACCTAGTTTTTGATTGGTAATTTCTAAGCCAGCTACACTTATCGTGTTATTGAGTTCATGCATGAGACCAATGACTTTAGTTGAGGTGTCAAACCACTGATTTGCTGAAATGTTTTCATATTCACCTTGTAGTGAATTGAGGTATAGTTTTCTTCTAAAATCTTCAATTTGAATCGCAGGTCCAGATTCTATCAGTGATTTGACACCATTTTTGAGATTTTGAGGTGCTGATTCGTGTAGTTTTGTGATACCTTCTTGTATCGAGGCGCCTAAGTGTCTGAATTTTTGGTACATCTCAAATTCAAATTTTGGCTTTCTAAGCTGGTTCGCCCCAACTGCACGTTCAATGCCAGACAATTCTTTAATGTCTTCAACTTTTTCTAGTGTTGAAGAGATTGCAAATAAATCTCTGTTAACATATAGTTCTGATACATTTTTTTTATAGTTGATAAAATAACTTATAACACCAATGTACTGTTTGATGATGTTGTTTGTATCATTGCTTTTTTGATTGACTGCAGTTCTGATGTCTTTAATTTTCTGGATCTGCTGTTGAATCTTTGCAAGATCTAAGCTAATTTGATAATGTTGTGCCTCAAGCCAGATTGAGAGATCCTTGATTTTTGCATCAGCTTCTTTTCTTTGAGCGTTGAGTTCTTTTAATGATTCATCATCAGGATTTCCTAAGTAGGCTGCGGTTCTTCCCCGTTCTTTTTGAAGTTCATGCACCACAAGCCTTGATATATTAGAAAATTTAATGGCATCGCTTTGTTGACCTGCTAATTGATATTGCGCATAGTTTGTATGGAGGCTTGATAGCGTGAAAAAACAAATTGTCATAATGAGGGGTGAGACCAAGCACAAGATTTGTTTTATGATATTGAGTTTGAGAAAAAATTGCATGCAGGCTAACTTTCAGGTGTCAGTTTTTTACAGTTTAGTGAAGAAAGATTAAGTGTTCACTAACAATCTGGTTTTGGGTTGAGTGAACTGCATGCGTCTTTATGGATATTATAATAAAATTTTAGATAAATTAATATGATTTAGTTGAAAATGAACAATCTTTCAATCTAGTCAAAATTTTGTTTATTCGGTAATTTAATCATGCATAATAGGAAGAGAGCGGATAAAAGCTTGACAAATCTTATATTGTACCTATTTAGGAATTATGAAATTGAATAAAAAATGGCTTCAGGCTTAATATCGAGGAATAAATGAATGGTAGAAACAAATACATTGTCCAAGCTTGATATGCAAAGTGCGGAAATGCAAAAGCTGCTTGATCAATACATAGGCAGACGTCTAAGGGAAAAACGACAAAAGCGTGGTTTGACCTTGTCTGATATGGCTGATAAGTTGGCTGTATCACATCAGCAAATCCAAAAATACGAGCAAGCCCAGTCACGTATTTCAGCGTATACTTTATTCCAGTTAAGTGAAATTTTAGGTGTTGACCCTGGGTATTTTTACCATGGGTATGAGTCATATTACAGAAGGCTTGAAAAAGCGCAGCTTAATGGAGAAATGATTGTTCACGACCGTGAAAGTGTATTTAATGTGTTGATTGTGGAAGATAATGCAGCCGATGAACTGTTGACACGCAGAGCGTTTAAGTGTTGTAGTATTACAACTAATCTGCTAGTTTTACATGATGCTTATTCAACCATAGACTTTTTAAGAAATAAGATTACAAATGTTGATTTTCCCCGCCCAGACCTCATTTTGCTGGATTTAAATTTGCCTAAAAATGACGGTGTTTCAATTTTACGTGAAATTAAACGCGATAGGGAAATTAATGATATACCTGTTGTTATTCTCACAAATTCTTTGAGTTATAATGATATGTTGTCGTGTTATAAAAATAATGCTTCCGGGTTTATTTGTAAATCTTTCGAATTTGATGTTTTTCAAAGACATGTTGAGTCCTGCTTAACCTATTGGTCAAAAACTGTTGTGTTGCCAAATCGTGCGCAGGGAACTGAGTTGCCCTATCATTTGCTGCCTCCACTGCCCGAACTTGAGGTCAGTGAAAGTATTTTATAATTTTTTATTTGTTGATGTTGAACAATAGTTCAGCAAGTATGCCTTGACGCACACCACGGTCTGCTACGCGAAGAGCCCTCGTGGGGATTGCATCGCATATCCCTTGTAATATAGCAGACCCTATAATCACAAGATCAGTTCTGCCACCGCCAATGCAAGGATGAATCGCCCTTTTTTCAGGTGTCATGTTTAAGATCATGTGACTAATCTCATGTATTTCATGTAATTGTAAAAACGTTCCATCAATACGTTTTCTTTCATAACGTGCCAGTCCCATTTGGACTGCTGCTAGGGTTGTGACCGTGCCAGAAGAGCCCACCATTTGTAGATGCTCTGATTGTAGTAAGCTAATAATATTATTTTTTTCTATAAAGGGTGAGATGGCTGTCGTAACGATTTTTCGCACATCTCTGTGAATTTCAGGGCTTGATGCAAACTGTGCGTACAGTTCACTCACAGTGACCACACCATAGGGAATAGAAATTGAATCTATGACTTCAAACATCACTGGGTAGCCTGGCCGCTGCCTGCCTTCTTCGTTGATTTTTAAAAAGATGAGCTCTGTACTGCCGCCACCAATATCAAATACCACAGCATACGAAATTTTAGGGTTTAAAACGCCGGCGCAGCCAGTTAATGCGAGCCTGGCTTCTTCTTGTGCGGTTACAATTTCAATGTCAAAATTAAGTTCTTGTTTGACGCGTTCGACCAAAATATTGCCGTTCGTCGCACGTCTACAGGCCTCTGTTGCGACAGCACGCATGCGTGATACGTTGTTCATATCTATTTTGCGTTTGCAAATTTTAAGAGCTTCCACAGCTCTTTCAATGGCTTCATCACTGAGGATGCCATCCTTGTGTAGCCCTTCACCCAACCTTACAATTTTTGCATATGAGTCAATAATTTTCCAACCAATCGGGTTAGGTTTGGTTCTGAAAAAAGTCTTTTTTAAAGTTGCAACATTGACAGATGCCACAAGCAGCCTACATGAATTAGTGCCAAGATCAATAGCCGCAATGATAGGATGGTGTGCTTGGCAAAATCCACCTCTGTTTTGTTGGGATTGATTGCTTTTAAGTAGGTCTGACAAGGGAAGTTCCTTTAGTTTAGTCTTTATATTCTATCACAAACCTTACTTAAAAACCCAGCACTTATTTGCTTTGAAATTTTAATAACGCAATGTCATCTTCTAGCCATTCATCGTGTTCAAGTAACCATTGTTCTTGAAACTGAGCGAGATCTTGGTTGAAAGAGGTGTCTGCGTTTGTTCCCACGGTTGGGTGTTGTAAGTAATGTATGCCAAGAAAAGGAAGCGACTTTGTTGAACACCATTGCTGGAGTTCCGTGAGATTTTCATACCTGTCATCCACTAAAATAACAAAGGGTTTTTTGGTGTTTTTATCAATTGCTTTATCTAAAATTGTTTGCCAAAACACTTCAAGGCTGTGTGCTTTGGTAAGTTTTCCTGTTAAGATAACCCCCTTGTAGAAAACAGCTTCGTTGTTTTCATGAAGATATGTTGGCATGGAAAAATGAATGTTGAATTGTTTAAGTTCATTAAAGCGCCATTCCTGTACAGATGAAATCGCCCCAAACATGTGTGTGTCCATTTTGGTTAAGGCAAGAACGGTATGTTTTTTTGTCTGTGTGTCAATAAATTGCGGCCAGTTTTCATCAAGCAGTTCGGTTTGTCGCTGTAGCCTCCATTGACTGATTGTTGAAATAATATCTTCTTTTTCCTTAAGTGCTGTCGCGGTTTTAAGTTTTGCTTTTAAGCGGTCAATCATCTGGCAAGAGGGGGCATAGTGAAAGGCTTTAGACTTTGGTCGAAAAAGAGTATCGTCAACGTCAAGTAAGTAAAAGAGATGATGAGATTCTTCAATTTTAAGATTATTGATGAGTATCTTGATATCTTGCACATTCACGCATTCTTTAATAGAAGAAAAAAGTGAGTTTGTTTCATTTGTTGTCATTTTATTACCTATATATTTTTTCTTTAGTATGTTTTTCAAGTCTTTCAGTTGCATAACTTTTTGTAAGGCTGGAAAGTTCACTTTTGTATTGTATGAGAAAAGTAACTAATTTTTCTTCATCGATTTTCCCAGCCTCTCGTAGCATCCACCCAGTTGCTTTGTGCATAAGATGATGTGGATCTTTGAAGAAGGTGAGGGCGAGTTTGTAAGTTGTTTCAACATCTTTTTGTTTAATAAAATACCAGGTTGCTACCATAGCAATTCTTCTATCCCAAAGACAAGGTGAATCGGCAAGTTCAAATAATAACGTGTGGGGTTGATGATACAGATGACGTCCAACAATTAAGTGAGCTGAAGCATCGACCAAGTTCCAATTATTCACACAACCTTTGTGTTGAAGGTAAAAGTTGAAAATTGCTTGAGATGTGCGAAGGGCAGGTGAAATGTTTTCTAATGACTGTTGTTTTGCGGCTTTGTCATATACGCTTACAAGCCACAAAAGGGCTAGCAGTCTTTCTTCGTTGTATGGTGAATAGAGCAGAGATTCAATATCTTCAACACAGATCTGCATTGTGAGTATTTCTTTGAGGTAAGTGCGTAAATGCGGAACACGCACCCCTAAAAATTTGTCATGTTCAGCATAAGCACCTTTCTTCATTTGATAATAAGCGGTTGCACGCTCTTGTGTAAGGGAAACAAGCGTTCGTAAGTGTTGTCTGATGCGATCAGTGAGGACGTGATTATTGTTTGAAAGCATTAATATACCTCGTATAAGCTTGAGAGTGCTTGTGACGCATCACGTGTTCATGTTCAAGCAGCCAAATTTTTCTTTCAATACCGGCATTAAAGCCCCCATATGACTTATCTTTTCTAATGACGCGATGACACGGCATTAAAACTAAAATGGGGTTTCTTCCATTTGCATTCGCAGCCGCACGTGTATGGTTTGAAGAAACTCCCATCATTTCAGTTTGTTTCGTATAGTTAATCATTTCACCATATGGAATCTTTGTGAGTGCAGTGAATGTTTTTTCTTCAAACGATGATAGCAGCACTTCAAAGGGGATTGTAAATTGAAATAAGTCACCCTTAAAGTAAGCGTCAAGTTCGTTTTTTAAATCTTCTAATAATTGACAACTTTCTTGAGGGGGGGATTCACAAGTGGAAAAAAACGCTTGAGAAGCCTTGTGAGAACTCGTATCAGGAAGGCCATCAGCAAAATAGAGAGAGGTTAAGTGGGACTGATAACTGCAGGCACGCATGCATCCCAATGGGGTGTGAATCCATTTGGTATAGGTCTTGCGCTTTCTCCTTGCTATGGTGTCAACAGGCGTGGAATATTTTTTTGATGGGTTATATAAAATAAGATCAAAATCTGACATTGTGAGGGACCTAACTCATATTAACGTGCCCATAATTGTAATATAAATAAAAACGCAAAAATAGAGGTAATGTGAGTGTGGACGTATAAATTTTTTTAATTAATTATTAAATGTTAAGAGGGTATAATATGCATAATCGCAAATACGTATGTGGTATTGTTCACTTTATCGTGTTATAGCTGTGCGCAGGTATACCCGGCATAGTTTTTTAGCTTGTCACTTATAATCTGGTTATGCGTCATGTCGCTTCTCATGTAGTAATACCTACATTTTGAGTCTCATTCCTGTAACCAAATTAAATTGACTACGCTTACAGCATAATGAATTGACTGCTACATTTAAGCTTAACGTATGAAATATCTGATAGCCTGTTATGAGTTGCTGCATGAACAGGACAGGCGAAGCATTAGGTGGTGCTTAGTCTGACTATGTGGGTTTGTGTCCCCCCGCCCTTGAAACAAGGGTGGGAAGTTATGGGCGGGGGGTGGTACTGATAAAATAATTTAATTAAAAATTTATTATAATGTGTATATGTGGTATCCTCTTGCAAGCTGACCGCCTTTATTCAATCCCCATTCTATACTTTGGGCCTGCAAATTTAAGGATTAACACTAACATCGCTTTAAGATGGGTTTATTGCAAGATTTTCACTAAGCCAGCCGCAATTTTCGCTCAAAAATCACAAAACATTAGTATTTTTACAAAGATGCTACGAACATAATCACTTGAAAGTCGCTCAAATCCAAGGCTTTTAGTCCCAACGGGAATTTCTTTTAAGCACTGAACAACCTTGATAAGCCCATTTCCAAGTCTCCCTAAAACATCGATTGCTCTCTCAACCCCTCTTGTATTTCTCTATGCGCTGCATTTTTCCTCTCGAGGCCTTCTGGTATTGACTACATGAAAACAAAATTTGTAGAGGTGCCCTACTGTAGAGGCTATTTTAAGATAAATCAATTCAAGAAGCTGCGTATCTCAGAGGGGTTTGCGTGAGTAGTTGCCTCAAACAAGCACGTTTTTGTTTGTAGGTGTCACCTGCTTTTGCCATATAAATTACGATAGGGGTGTAGGGGTTGTTTTCAGTTTGAAAATACGCTTCAATATGCCATTGTGTGCCAATCATAGGTGCGCCAAAATGTGTTTCAATAGCTTCGATGGAAGGGCCTTCAGGCAAGTCATCAGCCCAAGCACTAAGTTTAAGTTCTGCTGGAAGTGTGGGCATGTCCATTGCAGAACTGTGGATGCTATTAACCCGTAGTGGAATATGTGTTGCTGTGCTATGTCCTTGAATAATTATGCCCACTAAGCTGTCTTCATTAATTTCAAGCGTGTGGATTTGGTCAGTTTCGCCATTATTGATTACATGCATGATATCACTTGATATGGCGCGTTGAAGCCTGATCATCTGAGAGTTGAGGTGATTAGTAATTGGCACCAAACTGCCACCAAAGAATTTCCACAACTGCCAGCAGCCAGCGCACACCCCTAATATAGGCTGACCACGTAGAAGTGCATTTTTTATTAATTTGTTTTCCACGCAATTGCGCATAAAATCATCTTCAGTGCCTGGCATTCGACCTGGAATATAAAGCAGCCCTTCTTCATAGGATAAGGGTGCTAAGGTAACGGTTTGAGGAAGTGTAAGGGATTGATGGCTTAAGTATTCATTAATGTAGTTGTAATGAAAAGCGGGCTGTTCTTCAATGTAGGTTTCTTCAATTGTGGTCGGATGCTGCGTGCAGTTTTGAATGCAATAATGGTCAAAGTAGGCGCCGCTGCCTTGCCTATCTTCTCTAAAGGCGATGACAATTGAACTGCTGAAATCATTGGCATAACTGAAATGGACAAGCAAAATTAAAAAATGCACACTGGCTTGAAAAAGTGTAATTTGTTTTAGTTTTTGTAATCTTTGCATATTAAATCAACTAATTCGTTAGGTCTGGAAAAGAAAGGGGAGTGGTCTGTATTTAATGTTTCAACTGAACAGTTAATAGCTTCACACATCCTTAGTTGTTCTTCTAAAGGAATTGCATTGTCTTGAAGGCACTGTATATATGTTTTACTAATGTTTTGAAAGATCTCTTGTGAAATGGTGATTTTGTCAGAAAAGGGTGAAAGAGGCTGAGCTTGTATGTGTTGCAATGCAAATTGTATGGTCTCTTCACTACAGTTGTTATAAAAAAAGTGAATTGCTCTTTGATTTGAGTTTATGTTGATGCTCATTTCTTGTTGGTTTATTTCTAGCATTTCATTAAATTCAGCAGTAGCACCTTTTTTACTTTCTTCAACTAAAGACCCATTGTGTTGTGGGATAAAAGCTGAAACATAAATAAGCCTTTCAATTTTCTGTGGGATATGTTGGGCAACTTGTGTGATGACAACACCAGCCATGCTATGTCCGACTAATATCACGGGGGATTCACAACTGTTAATCAGGTGAATGACAGCATCAACATAACTTTGTAAAGTGACATCATGAAAATCTTTCTTATTGTGAAAGTGTCCGGGTAAATCAGGAGTGAGTACGGTGTAGCCTCTTTCCTTCAAGAGGGGGGCAACCTTTGACCAACACCAATTACCATGCCAAGCACCATGAACGAGGACAAACGTCTTTTGGTTTGAATGTCTGTTGTTCATTACGCTGTTGCCTCATATAGTGTGCCAATATACAAGTAATAATGCCCGGTAAAATGAATATTTCCCCCAAGATCTATTTCTATTGTGGCAATAGAGTCTGTTAATGCATCTTGCATGACTTGGTTTACCAAGTCATTGGCATAGGTTGCACCATCTATATTTTTTGCTCTTAAATGTCTGAGTTCTTGCATCCAGCTAGAAAGAAATGTGTTGAATTCTTGTTGTGTGTAAATAAAATGTCTTTCATCTTTTGTGGTGAGTTCAGGTGATGTTTCATAATATTTTTCAAATGTTTTTTTGTATGTTTGTTCATCATCAATAAAATGTGTAAGTGAATATTGGGAAAAATGTTCATGCCATTGTGGGGTGTCTAACAGTTTACAGCGTTGGTCAAAAAGGCCTTTGTCTCCAAGGGGGACATAGAACACAAGTTTTCCATGAGGTTTTGTTGCGTTTTTTATGAGCTTTGCTGTTTTCCTCAAACTTTCCATCCATTGTAAGGTGAAAAAGCTAACCACTAAGTCATACTGCTTATCGTCTTGCATGTCTTCAATATTTTGTACGCGAAACTCTAGTGTTTCTTCTTCTTTGTATTGTTCTTGAGCTTGTAAAATTTGGTCACTTGAAATATCATAGCCGACAATCTTCTTGACATTGATCCCTTTAGTTTTAAGACATTGCTGAAGATCTGAGGTCGTTTTCCCATAGCCACACCCTAAATCTAAAATTGAAATGGGCTCTTCCATATGGTTGGGAAACCAGTGAGTGATGTATTCACAAATATTTCTAATTAGTATTTCGTTTATACTTTCTTGATGGTGTGCAAGATTAGAGTATTCAGCTGTAAAGCTTTCATGTTCCGTCTGAAATTTAGGATTGATGCTGTTGCTTTCCATATATTCTGAGTCTGTGCTCCTTTCTCTTGTAATACGGGGGGTTCGAGGAGAAAGTATAGGAGAAGAAATAGGTGCGGGTTCAGGTGTTTTATGTGTAGGTTCTTGTTCAAAGGCTAGTGCTGGATTGATGTGAAGTAGCATAGATAAACCTGTAAATTTAGACAGTCGGGTAAGATAAGACATAATAGCTCTGAAGCGTCATTTTGTTTGTCAGTATACAATAATATTGTGTTAATTTTAATTAAAATGCAAGACATTTTGTTCGATTACCAACCTACGAAAAACGCCTTAAGTAGGAAGCTAAGAAGGCAGTTAATCGTAAAGTTTATCGTTTTTAAAGGTGGCTACAATTTAACGAGCCGACATTTTTTTAAGAATACACACGTAAAACCCATCTGTTTTCGTTGTATGTGTTAAAAATGAAAGACCGGTTTCAAAGTTAACGTGTTCACACAATTGGTTTAAAAGTTGTGGGGAATTTTCTAAATTGGGTGTTACGATTTCAAAATTGTCAAATTGAGTTAAAAACCATTCTATTTGTTTTTGATTTTCTTGCAATAAGACGGAGCACGTTGCATAAATCAGCAGGCCATTGGGTTTTACAAGTGGAGCTGATGCCGTTAAAATGGAACGCTGTGTTTGCGTTAGGTTATCAATTGTTTCAAGGGTGGTTTTTAGTTTTAAGTCTGGGTTACGTCGCCATGTGCCGGTTCCGGAGCACGGGACATCGACAAGGACTCTGTCAAAAAAGTTGTGGTGCCTTTTGAAAAACTTGACATCACTGACTTCATGGAATCTGACATTGCAGACACCAGCCCGCCTTAAGCGTAATTTTGCACGTTGGAGCCTTTCAAGAGATAGGTCGCTTGCAACAATTTGCCCTTTGTTTTGCATTTGCGCAGCAAGTGTGAGTGTTTTCCCCCCAGCACCTGCGCAATAATCAAGAACAGACATTGAAGGGTGTGCGTCGCATAATAAAGCAAGTAGTTGCGAGCCTTCATCTTGCACTTCAATTTGTCCATTTTTTAACAACGTGCACTGATCGAGAGATGTGCGTTTATTTAAGCGAATGCCAATGGGGCTAAAAGGAGTTGCTGTAGCGCTAATTCCTTGTGCCATCAGGTCTGCAATGGCTTGGCTTTTAGTGGTCTTTAAGGTGTTGATGCGCAGATCTACACTGGCTTCCTTTATTAAGCTGTCTTCAAATAGTTGCAGATCTTGTTCGCTAAAGCGTTCAGTAAATAAGGGAAGTAAATCGTTTGGTATAAATGAAGGGTTTTGTTGTG
>CAYZJC010000026.1:15394-23779 GCA_964478775.1 uncultured Verrucomicrobiales bacterium
GGTATGACTCATCTCCATCAAGTATTCTTTACTCTTGTTTTGATAAGGCTTCAGGCGCATAAAGGGCATTGGTAAATAAATCATCTAACGTATCAAAGTAAAGTAGACCGTCAAGATTGTCATCTTTTAAAGAGCAGGCGACAAGAATACGGGAAAGATCATAGGCCTCAAGGTGTTCAATAAGTGTGGTTTGGTTTTTATAGCGTGTAATGATTCGTAGCACAGCATAGAAAAGTTTAGCAATTTCCTTTCTGTCGTGAGAGCCGATATAACGTCTTTGTTTGCAATAAAAATGGAAAATTTTATCGCATGGGTTAAAGGGTTGTTCCAGTGTTTGTTCAATCAGTTCAATAAGGGCTTGTGTTCGTGCTTGGGGGGTCATGTATGTGTTCTTTAGTTTTATTAATGTTAAATGTGTTAATTGTATGCTTTAAAAAGCGATGAGTGTCATCTGATAAGCATGAAGTTTTTGAAAGACCTCATCTTGCGCTAATACTTGCACACTGTTAGCTTCAATTGCAATCCAGCTGTAATAAGCTTGGTAGAGTTGTTCAATTGTGTCGGGGCCAATAGTTGGGACATCTGCCGTCATCGTTTGGGCTTTTTTTGCCATTTTAATAAGGCCGCCTGACCTTGTAGGAGGCGGAGCCACCACAGCTGAGGAGGAGGGGTCTTTGCATTTCTTAAGGCGCTGAATCAGGTTGGAAGTGCCTTCAATGCCTTCAATGCCATAGATTCTTTCATTGTCAATGATTAATGCCTGACCAATATCGTAGCGAGATAATGCATTTAAAATATTTATGCCAATTTCAATATCGCCAGTATAATTTGAGTCTGCGTTGCCATATATGCCAGGGGCTAGGAAAGCATTTTGAATGAAAGCGTGTGCTGGTTTGAGTTGATACCCAAGTTTTTCTAATTGCTTGATAACAGCCTCAAGGAGTTGATTGTCACCTTTCACAAAGTGAACACCAATCGCCTTAATCATAGAAAGGCCATCCTTATCTAGGGATAATTCATTCAAAGAGGGACGTTTAATGCTACCAGCAAGTACAAGTGTTTTAATGTTGTTTTGCGTTAAAAAATTTAAAACGGGCGATAATGCCCCCAACTTGTTAATACAAATTTTTGATGGGTCTATATTTTGATTTAAAATATTCTTGTTGACTTGTCCTTCAAACATAATGAATGAAGTGTTGATATGATGTTGTTGGCAATAGTTGAGCACTGCAATAGGTAGATTACCTTGTCCTGCGATGATTGCAACATTGCCAAGCTCATGATGAGGTGAGTGTTCATTGGTGTGAGGCGGTATAGAGTGTGGCATCAGCGTTAACTTTAGTTAGGGTATCAATCATGTGTGATGGTAGCGGCGCTATGACCGTTATAGGGGCTTTTTTGCTTCCATAGTAGGGGATTGTAACCTGTTGGGCATGTAAATGTAAATAGGGTGAAAGCCCTTCACTTTGGGAGTTCTTATTGTAGATGGCATCGCCAATAATGCCAAGATTCATTTCTGCGCAATGCACACGCAGTTGATGTGTTCTTCCTGTGATAGGATTAAGGGAAAGTAAACTAACACATTGTGATGGGCTCCAGGGAACTTCAAAAGTGCCTAGGCATTCATAGTTCGTAACCGCTTCTTGGCCATTTGGGTCAGCTTTCATCCACCAGGTATGTCGCATTTTAGATTGTTTTGCAAGTGGGATTGAAATGGTGCCATTAAGTTTACTTGGTTTATTTTCAACAATGGCAGTATAGTTTTTTAATATTTCACTGTTTTGAAATAGTTTTCCAAGGCGAATGAGGGCTTGCTTGTGACGACCTAACACAAGGCAGCCAGATGTTCCTGCATCAAGACGGTGCGCAAGTTGAGGAATATTGGGCAATCCAAAGGTTAATTCTTCAAGATAAGGGGTTAAACATGGGCCATTTCCGCGACCTTTGTGCACCGCCATAGAGCTTGGTTTGTTGATGACGAGTATGTTTGCATCTTTATATAAAATCTCTATTTCAAATGTTTTCATAATTCTATTCCTTATTTCTTGGCAATTGAGATATATTGTTGAAGTCTCCAACTACATGGATTTTTTTTAAATAATTTCTTGCTTTTATAGTAAATATGTTTTACTTTATATAAAATAAATGGCATTAACAAGAAAAAATCAGATTTTACTTGGTGTTGTAAAAGAAAAAACAAAAATCGATATATTTAATAGGAATATACATGCTAATTTTTTGAATAATAATTAGAAAATTTAAAAAATTATTAACTATTTATGCTGTATAAATATATCAGGATAAGAAATTAAGTGAGGTAAATGATGAAAGAATCCTATTTTGACGTGGTTGTCATGATTGAGCGCTTACACAGATTGTTTTTAGAAGTTGTACGTGAAGAATTAGACCGTTTGAATAAACAAGATATCACAAACGTTCAAGCTTTGATTTTATATAACATCGGCCGCAATAATCAATTGACAGTTGGTGAATTAACGAACCGTGGTTATTACCTTGGGTCAAACGTATCATACAATTTACGTAAAATGGTCAAAAATGGTTATGTAAACCAAGTTCCATCTGCGCATGACAGAAGGTCAAGCCACGTACGTTTAGCGCCAAAAGGTCAAGAATTGTTTGCGCGCCTTGATGAGGCGTTTGCGCGTCAGACAGACGCTTATAAATCAAAACTTTCTGCACAGATTGATTTAGATACGTTTGGCAAGAATTTGCGTGCGTTTGAAAATTTTTGGTCAAACTTTATTCATAGAATTCAATAAAAATTGAATTTATAAATTATAATAAACCAGAGTGGAATAAGGGGATTCCCTTATTTTGCTGTGGCATTTTGTCTACAGGGGCTTTGGAATTTTGTTGATTTTGCATCAAGATCTTTTGACCTCTTGACAAAAAAATGATAAGTTTATATTGTTTTAATTGTAATTGTTTTAAACAAGAGATAGGAATTCCTTATGAAAAATAAATTGATTGCGCTATCAGCTCTCGCTGTCTTGATGACAGCTTGTAGTGATAACGATGGTGTTGACGTAAACGTTAACGCAGCTCCTGGTACAGCGGGTGACTTCAAAGCAAATCACAAAGACCGTGTATTCTTTAATTTCAATGAAGCGAAATTGTCAAAGGATGCAAAAGCAATTCTTGACGACCAAGCGACATGGTTAAAGACATATTCAGGTACAAAAGCTACCGTTCAAGGTAAGTGCGATATTCGTGGTACAGCTGAATACAACCGTGCATTGGGCGAAAAGCGTGCACATTCTGTGAAAAAAGCATTGGAAAAGCATGGTGTTGCTGCTGACCGCTTAAACACAGTATCTTTCGGTAAAGACCGTCCAGAAGTTCCTGGTGACACTGAAGCTGCACACGCACAAAACCGTGTTGCAATCACAGTTGTTGAATAAGGCTCTGTAAAGACTTTGTCAAATTTAAAAACTCCATCTTCACATAGATGGAGTTTTTTTAATTTTACTCTATTTAAATGTTGATCTTTAGCCCTTGAATGTGACATAAAATGTTATGGCTATTTTGAAGGGCAATATTGTGTTTCACCCAGATCTGTTTTTTAAAAACAAACTTGATATTTTGTTCGATGAAAATCGTTATCGTATTTTTACCCATATTGCAAGAAATGCACACAATCCTGTTTATGCGCGTTTTCACCCTGACATGAAACTACAAGGTTTAAGTGAACCGTTTGATGTTGCAGTGTGGTGTAGTAATGACTATTTAGGGCTATCGCATCACCCACAAGTAATAGCCGCACAAGTTGAAGCGACAAAGATATATGGCGCAGGCTCAGGTGGGACGCGTAATATCGCTGGTAGTGCGTATCTGCATCAGCAACTTGAGCAAGCCATTGCAGCGTTGCATGGCAAAGAGCGCGCCTTACTATTTAGTTCAGGCTACGTGGCCAATGAAACGACTTTGTGCACCTTGGGCGATCATATAGAAGACTTAATGTTTTTGAGTGATGAAAAAGTTCATGCATCAATCATTCAAGGTATGCGCCATAGCAAAGCAAAGCGTCAGATTTTCAAACATAATGACGTGGATGATTTAGAAAACCGCCTTAAAGCCCTACCCTTGGAACAACCCAAACTTATCGCGTTTGTTTCTGTCTATTCAATGGACGGAGATATTGCCCCCATTAAAGAAATATGTGATTTAGCAGAAAAATACAATGCGATGACCTTCCTAGATGAAGTTCATGCGGTTGGTATGTATGGTAAGGGTGGGGCCGGTATTGCGAATATGATAGATCAGCAAGATCGTATAACCATTATTCAAGGTAATTTTTCTAAAGGCTTTGGAAGCTATGGGGGGTATATTGCTGGCAATAAGAACTGTGTAGATTTTATTCGCTCGTATGCCTCTGGCTTTATCTTCACAACGTCATTGCCGCCTTGTGTAGCTGCTTCCTCTTTAGCATCTCTTGAATTGCTGTCAAAAGATGATTCCATACAACAAAAGTTTCATCAAAACGTGCTTGTGCTTAAAACAGAACTGGCGCATGAAGGGGTTTCGTTTCTTCAAAATAATTCACACATCGTCACATGCATTGTGGGTGATGCGCAAAATTGTAAAGAAGTTTGTCATCGCTTACTCTTTGACTATTCTATTTACGTACAGCCCATTAATTACCCCACAGTGCCTAAGGGAACGGAGCGTTTGCGTATCACCATAACCCCGCATCATACAAAGGATGACATTTCTTATTTTGCAAAGTCACTTGCAAAAGTGTTGCAGGAAGTGGTGATTCAAAATCATAATCCCCCATCTTGTCATAAGGCTGCATAAAAAATGGGGGAAAGTTTTCAAAACTTCCCCCTAGATGATATGCTTTGTGGGCTATAACTTATTAGGTCAGCCAATCATCGTTATCTGACTCATCACCTGACTCAGCACCTGACTCATTATCTCGGTCATGACCGACTATCCCCGCTCTTCTTTCAAGCATAGCTTTTTCCATGCTAGCAAATATCCCTTCTTTGACAGGTGGTTGTTCTGCCTTAACTTCAGGATCTGGGCACTTTTTAAGTTGCCCTTGACTATTTTTTATGGCGTCTAAGAAACTTGGTTTTGAAGACACAACATCACGTTTTTCCTCTGTCTTAACTTTAGCAGGCGGCGGAGGAGGCGGCGGTGGTGCTGCTTGATCTCTTGGAGGCGGTGGCTGCATTGATTTTCCATCATTTTGTGGAAATAGACTGTTTTCGCCTTGTCCTTCTAGCTGTTGTTTTCTAGGAGGAGGGGGGGGAGGAGGGGGAGGCGGTGCTGCTTGATCTCTTGGAGGCGGCGGCGGTGCTGCTTGGGCCGATGCACCTTCAGTAAAAAATGGAGCCCTAGGATAGCCAGTTGTAACTCCAACAAGTTCACTTAGCGGTTTTCTGCTGTCAATTTGTGTATGTTGTGCAGCTTCAGGATGTACGGCAAGTGTTCCTGCAATAATCTCTTCTAGTAGTGAATTGAGTGCCTTTTTTAGTTGCTCTACTTCGCTTTCTCTTACGGTGCTACGGTTGTTCCACAAGATTTTCTTTGCCTGCCTTAATGCTTCCATAAAGAGTGCTTTTTCATGATCTGTATTGAGGGGTAATTGACGCAGTTTTGTGCGTGTTAATAAAATTTCATACGTGGAATGTCTTTTTTCAGCTTTGTGAATTGAACTAATCACTAATTTTTTGTTCGCAACTACAACTAATTCCTTTTCTATTTCAGACTTAATCAATTGCATTTGTTCATGAGACAGTTTTTGTGCTAAATCATTTATGACTTGATCTAAGTAAATACCCATGCCTGAATTAGAGTTTAAATTGTCTTTTTCAAATCTTTTGAATAATCTTTGTTTGTATTTATCTATGTCAATTTGTCTTCTTGTATATGTATCAAGCCGTTCTAAAAGCTGGATAGATATTTGATTTATGTCTTCCAGGGAATTGTTATGCTTTGCAAATGCTTTTGCAAGTGTGACTTTTTCATTCTCTGACATACCATCAACAAATATGCCACTGTCTTCAAGGTATTTATATGACTTTATTTCAACTGTAGACATGACTTGTGTGAATTGTTTTGCTTCAGTCCACCAAGCGTCAAAGTAGGCTTGTTCATTGGAGCCACTAACTTGATCAATCAACTCTCTACTTTTTTCTTTCATTTGCTGAGCTGCTTGTTTTGCACCACTTTCTATTGCTTTTCCAACTTTTGCGGCTGCTTGTTGCGCTTGTGCACAAAAGCCTAAGAAACTTTTTGTGTTATTACTATGACTTGGTGTTATAGCAAAGAAAGAGGGATGTTCTTCAGGCTTCTCTTCAGCTGGTGTATTAGCAGATACTTTGCAAGATTTTGCCATTTCTCTGATTTTTTCACTTTCAGCTGTATGCCAAGCATTGTATGACATGCCATTTAAGAGGGGAATTGCGTGTTCTGCATTACTTTGAACTGTTTGTGTATCTGAAGAAAACCAACTCATACCATTTACACAGCTGCAACTTAACAGCAAGGCTAAACATATTTTTCTCATTACTCTACTCCTTGAATTTGGAAAAATAACTTTTCTTAATTATCTCGTATTAAGATTAATATTTACTTAATGATGTACGTCATATGATCTTGAGAGGTAAACTTCTTTGCCTGGAACAGGCGCGTGAGATTTTATCATAAAAACCGACACTTCCTTTCCAGTTCACACTTACATGATCTAAAAATAACTTGCGTCCTGTTGCGCTTTTCGGTATTCTATTTTTATTGATTATGGGGTCGTAGCTCAGTTGGTAGAGCGCTACAATGGCATTGTAGAGGTCAGGGGTTCGATTCCCCTCGGCTCCACCACAAAAGATCATATTTTTCTTTCTATTGTGTTTGTAAAACAATGAAATCTGTTAGAATTGATAAGCCGTTCTTATTCAAGCACTACTTGCACCCGTATAAAAGTAAATCCATTATTTTAACGTTGTCAGTATTAGGTGCTTCGTTGATTGTTTTGTGGTTTGGCCGTTTGCTTAAAGCTTTGGTTGACAACGGTGCCGTTGCTTCCGCACATACCTCACTTGAATCTACTTTTCTCATTATTTTGCTGTCAGTTCTTGCGCTTGCTTTATGCAGCTTTGGCAGAAGTTATTACAGTGCGTGGTTGGCAGAGAGGTGCTGTAATCAGTTGCGCTGTGATGTTTATAAACATTTATTGACATTAGATGTGAGTTATTATGACCAAGTATCAACGACAGATCTGGTTTCACGCCTCACGACAGATGTGATAACTGTACAGTCAATTATTGGGAATCTTTTTCCCATTGTTTTGCGTAATTTTTTTTTAGTTTTAGGGGCTTTTGTCATGATGATGTGGGTATCTGTTAAACTCACGCTCTTAACACTTTTAATTGTTCCCTTTATTTTGGTAACGGTGTTTTCTTTGGGAAAGTCCGTAAAGGTCTACACGAAGAAATTTCATGAACAACTTGGGGGACTTGGTTCTTATATTGAAGAGTCGTTGTTTCATATTCGTACAAACTATGCCTTTACGCATGAAGATATTGATACCAAAACAGTTGCTAAAATTTCTGAAACATTATTTGAAACGGCAGCAAAACGTAGCTTTAAGAAGGCGGTGTTATCGTCTTTTGTGATTACTGTTGCAATAGCAGGGGTGTGTGCAGTCGTGTATGTAGGATTGCATGATGTGATGCATCAAACCTTAAGTAGTGGTGATTTGTCTAGCTTTATATTCTATGCTGCCTTGTGTGCGACCACTTGTGGGGGTGGGGCTGAAAACTATGCGGAATTTAAACGTGCATCTGGTGCGGCTGATCGTATTATTGAATTGATTAAGCACTCAAGTACAAGGCAAATTGTTCCATCAACAACGGTTGTGCGAAGTCATATCCCCTCACGTGGAACTTTGGCGGTGCATAATGTTGACTTTGCCTATTGTACGTCGCCTCATCAAAACTTACAGCTCAGTAAAATTAATTTTACACTTAACCCTGGTGAGAAAATTGCGATTGTAGGTCCATCTGGGTCGGGCAAAAGTACTTTATTTTCCTTGTTGATGAAATTTTATGATCCGCAAGCTGGTTCGATTTATTTAGACGGCCAAGACTATAAAAGTTTGTCTTTGCATGATATTCGAAAACGCATCGCTTTGGTTCCCCAAGAACCTGCACTGTTTAGTGCGACTTTGCTTGATAATTTATTATACGCAAAACCTGACGCTAGCTTGTCTGAACTTTCTTTGGCTATCGAAATTTCAAGACTACAAGATGTGATCGACAGTTTGCCGCAAGGGTTACACACACCTGTTGGCCCAAAGGGTATTCGTTTATCAGGTGGGCAAAAGCAACGTGTGGCAATAGCACGCGCCATATTGCGTGA
>CAYZJC010000027.1:0-22696 GCA_964478775.1 uncultured Verrucomicrobiales bacterium
TGCACCTAATGGGGCTAACTATAATAATGCACCTAATGGGGCTAACTATAATAATGCACCTAATGGGGCTAACTATAATAATATGCCTAATGGTGGACAAACAGCATCTCTTCCAGTGATTTCTGCCATACAACCTGAGATATCTACAATGCAGCAAGTCGGCGCACCTGTATCTACACCAACCAACGCTGTAGCTGCACCGTCTATCGTCGCACAAGCACCAGTTGTTACAACAGCCACACAACCCGCTGTCGTTGACCAAAATGGAAATGTAATAGTCCAAACCATGGCAACGCAGCCCGTAACAACCGTTGCAACACAACCAGCAACAATGGTTGTAACACAACCAACAACGACAACATCTCAAAATCCGCTTGCCAGTGCTGCAACATCGGCCGTGCAAGGCTTGGTAGCCGGCCTCTTTTCATAATAAGGTAAATTTTTTTCCCACCCTCACCTGTTGCGCTTCAGTGTTGAATGAACGAAATCAGTAAACAAAACACTTAAGCATCTATCAGTTTAAATACTTTTCGCATCAATGTGGGCATTGCTATGCCCTCTAACTGGTTTAAAGGTGCCCACTTTGCCGTGCTGATATCCTTTAAACAATCAAGGCTGATCTGACTTTTGACAACACTAAGGTCTAAGTCAAAATGCGTGAACACGTGACGAATGCTGGCAGGAAATTCATATAAAATATTTATATGTTCAAATGGGAAATGTGCGTCAAGCCATGTCATAGGTAAGACATGCAAATTTGCAAACAACCCTTTCGCAGGGCGTCTTAGCAGCAACACCTCATTGTGTTCATTCATCACAATATGAGCCTGACCTTCTTTATAGTCACGCTTTAATTTCTTTCCAACGACAGGAAAGGAATCAACCTGTCCCAGCACATATGCGCTACACACCCCTTTTAGGGGGCACACCTCACACTGGGCATTTTTGGGCCTGCACACTAAGGCCCCTAATTCCATCAACCCTTGTGCGAGTTGGTCATTATCACAAACATCTGCAAAAGCCTTCACTTGCTTTGTCACACAAGCATTTAACAAAGGCCCCTTAGGTTCCCTCATGGCAAACAAACGCGACACAACCCGCATCACGTTACCGTCCACAGGCACAACAGCTTTATCAAAGGCTATGGCAGCAACAGCTGCACCTGTATACGGGCCAACACCTGGCAAGCTTAACAGGTCTTCAACTAGGGATGGGAAATAATCCCTCCCATTTTGTTGTTGACGCATCACAATTTCTCTCGCACTCGCCAATAGATTTTTTGCCCTAGAATAATACCCAAGCCCCTGCCATAAAACAGCAACATCATCCATACTCGCAGCCGCTAGTGTTTGAATAGTAGGAAACCTTTCTATGAAACGATAAAAATAGGGAACAACTGACTGAACAGTTGTTTGTTGCAGCATAAATTCGCTCACCAACACATAATAAGGGTTCGCATCACGCGCGGTTAAAGCACGCCAAGGCAAACTTCTCTGGTTTTCCTTATACCACTTACAAAGCAATTGTTTATACATTTGTGGGTGTATATCAGCTTTATTTTCGTCAAGAATGTTTGAAATCAGGTTGACAGTCATGGATGATCCGGGCAATATAAATTTTATGAATTATACTAAAAATCAAACGCCGCATAAAACGAATTCTACGACGAATAAAAAGATTCGTAAGTTGAACGATCCTGCTCGTGCAATCATAAGTAGATTTAGTGAAAAATTTGGCAAAGTTTACGTGGAAATTTTGCAAAACTGGCCTTATATCATCGGCACGCGCTACGCCGAAATTGCAAAAGTTGCAAGTTTAAAATATATCAAAAACCCAAATGTTGCCAACCAAAGCGTTTTGACCGTAACCTGCCCTAGCGCACACATGCCACTTCTTCAAATGCAAAGCCCACAAGTTCTCAATCGTATTAATGGGTATTTTGGCTATAATGCTGTTGTTCAAATCAAATATATTGCGGAAACCCAAAGGACGATAAAGCCCAAGCCAAAACCCATTCCCCAACGCATAAAAGCCGAATACAACCAAGAAATTAATAACTTAACCCAAACAATTGAAAATGATAATCTTAAAACAGCTTTGCGTAGACTTGGGGAAAGTTTATACCTAGCCAAACAGGAATCCCATGCTAACAAAACAAGACCTCATTGAATATTTCGCTTCTGGCAACAAAACAGCAGACCACTTTAAAATAGGCATTGAATGGGAACAGTTCCTGTACAAAGACTTTGCAACAACACCAAGGCGCGCCACTTATGACGAACCAGGTGGTGTGAAGGACCTCTTGTTATACTTTAAACAATTTGGCTATGAACCCATTTTAGAAAACAACACAACTGTTATCGGCATGCATAACACAACTACCTTATGCAACCTTTCCATAGAACCGGGTGGTCAATTTGAATTTGCAGCTTCACCAGTCAGCACCTTACAGCAAGCAATAGAACAAGCAGTAACGTATAAAAACCAATTACAGCAAGCTGCAAAAGATTTAAATATCGCCATAAAGGCATTTGGATTTGACCCAATAAGTTCACGTGATGACGTCCCCTGGATGCCCAAAAACAGATATGACATCATGAAAGCATATATGCCAACAGTGGGAACGCTGGGCCTTGATATGATGAAACGCACATGCACCATGCAGGTCAATTTAGACTATAGCAGTGAACAAGATATGCAAAACAAAATGAAGGTATCTATGGCCCTTCAGCCTATGATTAGCGCTTGCTTTGCAAACTCAAATATAATTGAAAACACACTATCACCCTATCAAGCCTTTCGTACATTTATCTGGCAACACACAGACCCACACCGGACAGGAATTTTACCATTTGTGTTTGACAATAATTTTGGGTTTGAAAGTTATGTCGATTATTTAACAGAGGTACCCATGTATTTTATCAAAAGAAATGGTAAATACATTAATGTCGCCGGACAATCATTTAAAACCTTCATGACAAAAGGACTTCATATCAATGGCACCCTTGAAACAGCTACATTAGCAGATTTTGAAGACCATCTAACAACTGCATTTCCTGAAGTACGCCTTAAACGCTTTATTGAATTAAGAGGCGCTGATAGTGGCGACATTGAAAAAGTCATTGAACTTACCACCTTTTGGACACACCTTTTTTATACCCCTCAAAACCTCAGCTTTGCCCTAGACTATATTAAAGACTGGACAGCAGAGGATATAGAACACCTCTATAAAAAAGTTCCTCTGCATGGGCCCGATGCAATCTTTCATGACAAAACATTGGCCCAGCACTATCAAAATATTTGTGATTATCTGGGCCGATAGATTATTTCTATAGCCTTTCTATGCGTTATTTACGAAACTGTAAAAATCTCAACACCGTTTGCGGTTACACCAAGTGTATGTTCATATTGTGCTGACAATGACCTATCGCGTGTCACAGCAGTCCAGCCATCTTCTAAAATTTTAACACCAAACTTACCGGCATTGATCATAGGCTCAATGGTAAAAAACATCCCCTCTTGCAAAACAGGTCCTGCTCCCGGTTCTCCATAATGCACAACAGAAGGTGCATCATGGAAAATGCGCCCAATGCCATGTCCGCAAAAATCGCGCACAACTGAAAAGCCATTTTTTTCAGCAAAACTTTGAATAGCGTGCCCAATATCGCCAAAAGTGTTACCTGGTTTCACAACGTCAATCGCGCGCATCAAGCTTTCATACGTCACATTCATTAATTTTTCAGCCCGCAACGGCACTTTTCCAATGCCAAACATGCGGCTTGAATCACCGTACCAACCATCTACAATGACGGTAACGTCTACGTTAATAATATCACCTGTAACAAGCTTCTTGGGCCCAGGTATGCCATGACATACCACATGGTTAATAGATGTGCATATAGACTTTGGAAAGCCGTGATAGCCTAATGGCGCTGGAATAGCGTTGTGGGAAATAATCCAGTCATGACAAAAGGTATTCAATTCATCTGTTGTTATGCCAGCCTTTACAAATGGGGTGATATAGTCAAGCAATTGTGATGCTAACTTACCTGCTTTACGCATACCTTCAAAGTCTTCAGTTTTGTGAATTTTAATTTTACGTGAATCACCGTAATCATCATGGTCGTGTTGACAGTGTTCGGTGTGTACATGTTGTTGTTGCTTAATCATGAGCTGTTACCTTTTTTGAAAAGTAGATGATAAATATTAGATTGTAAAAACCCCACGCATCTGAGGAAGGTGGGGCTTTAAAATTTTGTTTTCAGTCACATTAACGTGAGTAGAATTCAACAACTAAGTGTGGTTCCATTTGAACAGGGTATGGAATATCCATGAATTTTGGTACACGAATAAACTTACCTTTCATGGTTTTGTGGTCAGCTTCAACGTAGTCAGGAACATCACGTTCTGCAAGTTGAGTAGCACCCAATACCATTGGATTTTCTTTCATGGAATCAACAACTGTAATTTCATCACCTTCTTTTACGAGGTATGATGGAATGTTGACTCTTTTTCCGTTAACACGGATGTGGCCATGGTTCACGATCTGACGTGCAGCAAATACTGTAGGAACAAACTTCATACGGTACACAACTGCGTCAAGTCTGCGTTCTAGCAAACCAACCATGTTTTCAGAAGTGTCACCCTTACGGCGCACTGCTTCGTCATACATACGACGGAACTGCTTTTCGCTAATGTTGCCATAGTAGCCTTTTAATTTTTGTTTAGCCCGCAACTGAACACCGTAGTCAGATGGTTTTGAGCGTTGTTGACCATGTTGGCCAGGTCCATATGCGCGTGTGGAGAACGGGCTTTTTGCTCGACCCCAAAGATTCACACCCAAGCGACGGTCGATTTTGTGTTTTGCGGTAACGCGTTTTGTCATTGCTATTTGCCTATATGCTTTAGAAAAACGTTAATATTCAACTATTTGAAAGAAAATTTACCATGACTTTACATACTTTGTCAAGCTTTAGCTGCTCACCAGCTTAATATTTTTGCTGCTCAACAAAATAAAACCTAAATTCCTTAAATATCACTAGCGAAATTGCCGCTACTGGGATAGCGAGGATAATTCCTTGGAAACCAAACCAGGTGGCCCCTGTTAGAATGGCAAAGAGAATCCACACAGGGTGAAGCCCAAGCTTGCTACCCAGCAATTTGGGAACAATAACCTTGCCTTCAATAATCATAATCGCCAAATAAACGATGAAGATGCTTCCAATTTGCCCCCAGGAAACAAAACCAACAAACGCAATGCTGAGCGAACTGATAAGCCCCACAACAAAGCCTAAATATGGAATGAATGAAAGTATGCCTGAAACCAACCCTATTAATATTGCCCGATCAAGACCAAGAAGACTTAAAGCTGCACAATACAAGACAGATAACACAACACAAACGCCGCTTTGCGCAAGCAGGTAAGAGGATATTGTGCTATCAATTTTTGAAAGGCACCTTAAATAAAATTGACGATGCTGGGACTTTTTAAAAAAACTTAAGCAATAATTTGAAAAGCTCAACCAATCACGAAGCAAATAAAACATAATGATGGGAGAAATCAAAAGCAGCGAGACCGTGTTCGCCAATAACAATCCATTGCTAAGCAAGTTACCAAATGAATTAACAGCCCATTCAATAATTTTACCATAGTGTTGTGAAAGATTCGTTTGTAAAAGCGGCGCTGTAAGACCCTTGTCTGCGGTAAAGGGTAACAAACCATCTGTTCGACTCATCAACCTATCGTACAGCAAAGGGATTTCTTTTGACAACTCAACAAATTCCCTTTTAAACAAAGGAATCACGTAGCTTGAAATCAAAACCAAACCTAAAATCAAGCTTAGCATCAAAAAGGACGCACTGACCCCTCTTGGAATGTATTTATCAACCCTCACAGCTATTTTATTTAGAAGGTACGCCCCAATAAAACCAATGATAAAGGGCTCTAGGATATTCCAAACACTATCAATAAAAAGATATAAAGGAAAACCTATAACCACACACAAGGTAATGCGTTTATAAAATTCATGATGTGCGATAATGCGCGAAAAAAATGTGAACATAACCTATTCCAGAAAGCAATGTTGTAAGGTAAGACCCATAAAACAACAATAGAACAGTTATGTAAACGAGTCGATAGGAAAATGAAAATGCCTCTAGGCTTTGCAGCAGCAATGTGGGTTTGAAAACATCAGCAATATCAAGCAGTGAATATACCTGGCCTAACAAGTGTGTAGAGTGCCAGCTGATCAACATCACAACAAGCATTAACATTAACACCATAAAGGTATTAATTTTACTAATCAGTAATGGTGGCAGGCTTTTCACATTTCTTTTTTTACTAAGGAAATAGGCGCCTGCTAAAATCGCCAGATCACGCCCAATGACACACCATGCAAGGGTAAAAAAGAAAGGCTGCGTCAACATCATATACAAAAACAAAGTCAACACAAGGGCTTTATCAGCAATCGGGTCAAATATTTTTCCAAAAGAACTTTCGCACCTCAGTAACCTTGCTGTAAAACCATCTAGCCAGTCTGTAAAACCAGCAATAGACATTAAACCAATAGCCAAAGGGAAGTTTTGCTGATGAAAAAAGTAAACAATAAAGGGGCCAGAAATGAATCTAAACCCCGATAAATAGTTCGGAATCATTTGTTTTGAAAACGCAGATACCAAACAGCTCATAATTCAAACCTAATGTTTAGCCTACAATTTCAAGTGAGCTAAAGAAGTATGAAATTTCAATGGCAGCATTTTCAGCAGAATCTGAACCATGCACTGAGTTTGCTTCAATAGATTCAGCAAATTCTTTACGAATTGTATTTTCTGCAGCATTGGCTGGGTTTGTAGCCCCCATCAAGTCACGGTAACATGTAACAGCTTCTTCACCTTCAAGAACCTGCACAACAACTGGACCTGAACACATAAATGTGCATAAATCGTTAAAGAATGCACGTTCTGCATGAACTGCATAAAAACCTTCCGCTTGTGCACGAGATAACCAAATTCTTTTTTGTGCTATGATTTGAAGACCAGCATCTTCAATTTTCGCATTTATTTTACCTGTTAAATTGCGACGTGTCGCATCTGGCTTTAAAATTGAGAGTGTGCGTTGTAGAGACACAATGTTGTACCTTTGTAGATAGTAATTACTTCTTACTTTTTAGATGATCACAAAAAAAATTGCAAGTGTTTGCTATTGTTTTTGCTTAAAAAGTAAAAAACATTCACAAAAGAAAAGATATTTGAAACAAAAAACCACATGCACAATAACCACAACCTACAGACCTATGTGCCTTTTCCACCTATCGGTTATGCAACAGCTTCCAGCAATTCAATTGGCACACCTGGCTGCTTTTTAGGCGTTCTAATAACCATCAACGACTTTAACTTTGATACCAAATGATATTTTGAAAGATGCGTAGATAAAAATTCTTGATAAGCTTCAAAGTCTTGTGCCACTATTTTTAGCAAAAAGTCAGCTGAACCTGTCACGACATAACATTCACGCACAAGTGGCCATTGTTGAATCTGTAGTTCAAAAGCACGAACATCAGAGTCATTTTGACTAGATAATGTAATTTCGCAAAACAACGTCACGGCAAAGCCTAGTGTCGCTGGGTCAAGGTTTGCTTGGTAACTTGAAATGATGCCTTGCTCTTCTAATGTATTGACGCGGCGAAGACATGGCGGAGCTGATATGCCTGCACGGCGCGCAAGCTCTACATTAGTCATTCGACCATTAGTTTGAATGTTTTCCAGAATACTCAAATCAATTTTGTCGAGTTTAAAATTTTTAAAGTTCATAACGTATCTCATATTATTTTTAGCTATTGTTGTAAAATTATATTGCCTAAAGGCAAACTAAAAGTCAACGTATTGGCCGATTGAAGAAATTTTGTTTTTTCAACCACATTAAGTTAAATTAATTAAATTTTTTTTAAATTACAAGTGTTATGTTAGATTTTCCAAGCCTTTTGAGTATAAATATTAAAACCCATCACTAAAAAAATAGATTACGGCATGTGGATGGGGATAAACTTTTTTGTCATTCTTGCATAAGAAATCTGTTGCTGCTTTGACGGCAAGGGATTTGACGCTTTAATCACATGATATTTTTGCAGCGGAATAAAAGGCTGTGTGTTCCTCATCGGCATCTTTTTATAACCTGCACCAGCCTTAAGAGGTATAAATTTTGCTGAACCACTTTGTTGGTAGCGTTTATTGTTCACAAATCTTGGCTGTGTAATGGGTTGAGATAAAGCCGAAGCAGCTGGATCTGAAGAAGCCCCTTGTTTTTTCACTTGAGCTTGAAACGCATAATGGGAAGGCGATACAAAATTCGCATCAACAATACCAGGTGTTTGATTAGGCGCATTGTACGCCGTCATCTTTTGATACGTTTTCAAAACACGTTCACGATAAGGAATATGATGCACAGGACTTGCCGAATGATAATAAGCAATGGCTTTCTCCCAGCTGCCATGCTGTGTTTGTAACTGGCTTAAATAGGTCGCTGCATACTTCACATTATGGTAAGGCTCAAAGGCTTGTTCTATAGAAGGAAATGCATACGGGTGATGTTTTAAATTCACCTGCATACACCCAACATCAATACTTTTTTTTCCTTGCCGTTGCAATTGTTTTACGGCTTGAATAGCCTCTTGCTTGGTTTTAAACATATAGCCCTTGCCTTCCACATTCAAAGTCCAAGGCCAGGCTACCATCTGCTTATTTTTGCTTTTAAGCCCAGATTCCACCACCCCAATGGCATTAAGTAATTTAGATGGCATCTTATGCTGGCGTTCATTTTGCTGAAAATAGGCTTCACACAAAGAAGCGTTAACTGCGCAAGGCACACAGCACACACTAAAAAAAACAAACATTAACAAAAAAACAAATCGCATAAAGGCTAATAGTAAAAGGCAATATGTAAGGGAGATATGCAAAAAACATGCCAACACAACTCCATGCGTTGACATGCCACATAAGCTATAACCTTAGCCTAGGCCTTCGTTCCTTTTGCAGCGGTAGAGTTATGCCCACCTTCACCCATTGTCGTGGCTTCACCCGCATCTTGCACTGCAACAGCGGCTTGCTTTAGCTGGCTTTCATTTGGGCAAATTTTCTTAATGTTTTCTACATCAGTCAATTTTGCCAATGACCTGTTCGCATACACTTTTAAAACCCAACTGCACGCAATTTTCCACAAAGGGCTAATCGCCAAAGACAACACCGTGATACTGATGATATATTTTTCTGCGTGCGTTGAAATTACACCTGCTTGGGTTGCCTCTTTTGAAAGTAAGAAAGCAAATTCACCTAACTGTGATATCATCGCCCCCACCATTAACGACTGGGGCCAATCAAGGGAAAAGCCACGCAATACAAAGGCATTAGCCGCAGTTTTACCTATAGTCACCAACAACAACACACCCAATACAAACTTAATATCTTTTACGACAAATTGAACGTCTAACAATAGACCAATTGACAAGAAAAAGAACATAATCAAAATACTTTGAATAGGCTTTGTCGTTTCAATTAGCATTAACCGCTCATGTGTGTTACCTAAAATAAGCCCTGCCAAAAACGCACCATAAGGGGCAGACAACCCCATTAACCCAGACATTGCAGCGGCTGCAAAACAAAAGGCAAGGCTAGCTAGTGCTGTAAGTTCTTTTTCACCAGAAATAATTTTCGAAAGGGGAATACGCACACGTTGACGACGACTCAGGTAAGTGATAATCACAATAATAAGTGTCACAGAGGCGCCAAGCTTCAGCATTAATTCATTAGAATACCAGTTGCCATTAAAGTTTCGTATGATCAAAATCAGCGGAGCAATAGCAAGGTCTTGCGCAATTAAAATACCAATAATTAACTGCCCCATGTCGGTTTTGATATCACCGGAGCTTTCCATCATCTTCACAACCACGGCCGTTGAAGACAAGGCCCCCACAAACCCTAAGACCAACCCCAAGCCAATGGGCCACTTCCACACCCACGACAAGGTTAAGGTGATAGCCGTACACAAAATAATTTGAACAAGGCTAAAGACAGTGGCCGTGAGCCACACCTTTTTAAATGAACGAAGGTTTAATTCCATGCCCACAACGAACAACAAAAGCAAAACGCCAAGTTCCGCTAGAAATTCCACCGGACCGCGGTTATTAATCAAGGCAAAACCAGATGGCCCCAACACAACACCAGTTAAAATATAACCTAAGATGGGGGGTTGTTTTAGGCGTGCAAGAGCGAGGCCTCCCGCAAGGGCCAACGCTACGACGATAGTAATTTGTGTCAATGTAATAGATTCATGCATAATGTTTAATGCTAACACTTAAGGAAAGATTATACAAAGACTAATCAATCCTTCTTATAAAAAAATCATAAGGTTCGTAAAATTGCAACGCTATTGTGTGTTCCTTAATCAGCTTCTTTGAGGGCAGCATTGAATGCGTTTTATCATTTTCCCTGTGATATTTTCGCAACCAAGGTAGGAAAATTTTACCTACCACCCCATAGAAGCATATTTTTAATTTAAAATTTTTGATAAATTTACCTTGTAACTGACATAAAATTAATATGTCTAACATATCAAACTCGGAGTTTAAAAAAAATATGAACAAGCTTTCATTAGCGCTTCTTACAAGCGCAGCCGTAACAAGCATGGCATTTGCAGATGCCGCAGCCCCTTCAGCAACAGGTTTCTACGTTGGTCTTAATGCCGGTGTTGCAAACACTAACGTAAAAGTTGAACGTGCCAATAACATGGATTCAGCGATTCTTACCAGAACGTCAGGTGACTTTGATTTCAATTCAGATGGTGCTGTAGGAAGAACAGTTGCTCAAACAGGTGCAGCAAAAGGAGCTAAGGGCGACGGTAAATACTATGCTAAAGATGTTACTTATGATCTTGAGGATTCTGGCAAGAATGACGGTGCCTTTGAGCAATTTCAATTCAACCATAATTTTGATGGTGGAAAAGCTAACCCTATCGTGTCATTAATGTTGGGTTATAACCACCAAATAGACCAATTCGTAATTGGTGTAGATGGAACATTAGGATACGATTTTGCAAAAGTAGCTTCAGTCTATACGCAAGATGAAGGAAGCAAATATGGGCTTAACATTAAAACTGAATCCAAGCGCAATCTATTTTATGGATTATCACTTCGCTTTGGTTACTTAATTACCCCAAGCACTTTAATGTTCTTAAAGGCAGGTATTGAAGCTGGAAAATGGAAAAACACTTCTGATCTATCATCAATGGAAACATATGCAGTAGATACGGGCATGCTAAATAAAGCAAGACAAACAGATGAATCTATCGCAGCAACAAAAGCAGATGAAGTAAAAGCATCTGACAAAAATAAAATTGGTTTCGTTGCTGGCCTTGGTTTAGACGTTTTCTTAAACAAAAACATGTTTGTGCGTATTGAAGGCAGCCACTACTTTGGTTCATCAAGTAAAGTTCAACAAAGTGTTGAAGCGAAAGCATTTGCATCAACAGGTCTTGGTACAAATTTCAAACCATCACAAACACGTTTCCAAATTGGTGTAGCATACAAGTTCTAGCACTGAAACGGTTAACGTTACAAAAGAAAAGCCCTTGCATTTGCTGGGGCTTTTTTTAAATAGCTTAGTCTTGCAAGGGGGGACACACGCCCAAAAGGCGTTTAATAAACTTTAAAAAAAATTGGCGCACCCGAGACGATTCGAACGTCCGGCCTTTGCCTTCGGAGGGCAACGCTCTATCCAACTGAGCTACGGGTGCTTAAAAGGGCTTGTTATTAAATGTAGTAATTTATTAAAAACTTGTCAAAGTAATTCATCACATTCACTCAATCGCCATTGGTGGGGCGCCTTCAAGTCTGAAATGCAACCCCTGTTAAATTTTAGCTAAACTTTTAAGGGCTGACCTTAAAATGTCTGACGACGTTAACTGACCACCCCCTTCTGCAACGGCTTTATTGACAGCAAGGTGCGCCTGTGACTGGCTATACCCTAAGTTCACAAGGCCTAATAAGGCGTCTTGGGCAGGGGAACTTTCCATTACCTTATTCCCAAGGGGTAAGGCAGCATTCATTTGCGGGGCTGACAATTTCCCTTTTAATTCTAACACAATGCGGCTCGCAAGTTTTGGGCCGACACCATCTGCACGGGTCAGCATCGTTTTATCTTGCGCAGATATCGCAACTAATAACTCCTCTGCTGAAAGGATAGATAAGATAGCCAAAGCCACACGCACCCCCACCCCCTGCACCGTAAGCAATTGCCTAAAACATAGCTTATCTGCTTTATGTAAAAAACCACACAAATGGGTTTCTTCTTGGCGAATGACTTGCTCTATCCAGATAGCGGTATGGGCCCCTGTTTCAGGAAGGGACTGTAAAACTTTTTGTGAAGCTTTCACCCAATACCCTACCCCGCCTACGTCGATAATAAAACCATCATTATCAATTGAGTCAATTTTACCCGTTAATTTGGCAATCATACATTCCCCATAGTGTATATAAAAATCAACCCTTTGATAGACAACAGTATCAAGTGCAGTTAAGTTTCTTTATTTGCAAATAATAATAGCGCACCCGCCGTTAAAGAAAAAGCCCAAAAGCCTGGGGACTTTGAAATTGTGTTAAAAAAATCCCTTCCTTGAACTTGATTGCCAGGTGTTTGACTGCCGGGTAATTCACTAAACCTGGGGATACCATCCTCCCCCAGGGTGATGTTATTGCAGTAAAAGTTTGCAGCCGTATTAGGGCTTGAAGGCCTCAACAAAGGGTGCAATGAATTGTCAACATTACTATGACTAGTGATATCTAATGGATTTAGCTGTACGGCTCCTTTTAAATGCTCGCCCACACGTTCTGGCATAGGTTGTTCTGGCACAGGCTCTGGTGCTGGGGTTTGCCGTTCCAGTTCGTCTAAGGTCTTGGTGCAATGCTGCATTTGCTGATCTGATCGCATTTGGTTAAACTGCCTTAAAGATGGCGTTAAGGCAGCACTGTGGCAGTCAAACGGGATTCGTAAAGGAGGGCGGTCATGCTGCACCTGCGGTGTTGGAATCATAAAGTGATTGCGAATACGTATAGAAGCATCGGCCTCTGGCATGTCACACAGGTCGTCATTCAAATGGCTATAAGGCGTGGAATTAAGCCGATGGTCATGTTCATCAGACTCGCCAAGTGAGACATTAAGCGAGGAAGAACTTGACAAGCATAAGGAGGATGTGGGGCTTTCATTCAAGTCATGCTCTAACTCACTACCGTTGGCTTGATCATCTTCTGGCGATTGCGTTTCACAAGACATATTGTCACCTAAAAAAAATTCATCAACCTTTTGCATTTCACTTTTACTAACCATCACCCAATTAAAATGGTCTTGTTCTGCTTGTGAACTTGTAATCGACTCAGTGGAGATATCTCTGCTAAGGCTATGGTGCTTATCTGTTGCAAAAAGGGTGTGGAAAGCTGTGAGGTAAACAACGACTGATAGCCCCATTTTCCAAAACTTTTTTTTAAAGCGAGGTTGAATTAAAACTTTCATCACGTTCTCCTTCTTGCATATAATTGTGTGGGGGTTGCAGATGAGTCGCCGATGAGTAATCACCCAGTTGTGTCGGGGGCGGCTTCTTAATTGACATACACCCTCTTTCATTTTCGCCCATGTCAAATGAAAAAACTATTAATTTTTGTGATTTTTCAAAATTTAATAATGAAATATGAAAAAATTTAACAGAAAAGTACAAAATATGGAACAAGAACATAACATTTTCACAACCGCGCCGCAACTTGAACAATGCAGTACATTCATCATGGCCCTTTCCCTGTCAGACTTAAGACTTAAAAATGATAGCCGCTTTGGCTGGTTAATGTTGATCCCTCGACAAGTGGGGGCCGTTGAACTGTTTGACTTAAGCCCAAGCGCACAGCAACAACTCATGGCAGAAATCACCGACATCAGTAAAATTGTAAAAGAAGTATGGCAAGCTGATAAAATAAATGTCGCAAGCTTTGGCAATATGGTGAGTCAATTACACATTCACATTATTGCCCGCCACAAAGGTGATATCGCCTGGCCAGGTTCCGCCTTTGACTTTCAAACCCCCATAAGCTATGCGAAAGATGAACAGCAACAAAGGCTGCAACAATGCCTACAAGCCCTTCATCGCATGCAAACCATAGACTAAAAATAAAAAAACGCGCAATGCATAACACTGCGCGCCTTTTATTGTAATAATCAAAAATTGATTAGAACTGGTAAGCTGCACCCAAAACAAAACGGTGACCTGTGTACTTCACTTTCACACCATCTTCTTTTTTGCTATACAAGAAACAATCATAACCAACACGCGCAATAATGTTGCTGCCAAACTTGTAGTCTAAGCCAAGACCAGGAGTCATAACAAATTTTGAATCTGTAGAAGCAGAACCAACTTTTACATTGTTCAGATAACTTGTAGCTGAGAATTTTGCCATTCCTAAACCAACTTTAGCATAAGCTAATGCATTACCAAATGCATAACCTACACGTGGCGCTACTGACATAGAAAACTTTAGTTTTCCTTGAGCTTTATGGGCACCTTCACCGTCAGTCCCTTCAATAGTTGGCTTTGCAGATGAACCTGTTACATCCATTTCAACACCCAAGTAAAGGTTGTTGCTGAAAGAATGACCCCAGCCACCAAATAAGCCATACAAAATGCCTGTTTTTGATTTTTCTTTGGCGCCATCTGCTTTTGGGGTGATTGAAAATTTAGACATATCAGCACCGGTCATCAAACCAGCATAGAAACCACCGAAATTTGATGATGCATTTGCAACAGAAGCAGCGGCAACAAATGCAGCAGCTGTTAACATTAATTTATTCATAATTTATAACTCCAAAATAATTTATTTTACAAATAGGAGATTATCAAAGTTTACACTTCAAGCAAATAAAAAAACAAACAATTGCAACCCGTCACAAAAGGGTGTGTCACATTAAAACAACACATATGCCTTCCACACGTGAATCACTGCAGACACAAGCGGAAGTATTTTTTCTTTTAAACCATGCCAGAACGCAGGCATTTCAAGGCTTAATATTAGTCTACAACACTTTGATAGCCTGTCAAAGGTTTTTTTAGCATCAAAGAAAAATTTAGTTAAAATTACGCATAAAAGTCAATGTCCTGCTTTCTTATGTCAACCAACAACGTAAATCCCCTCAAAACAAATTTTTAACAATCCCTTATCATGCTCATTTTTATAGCCACCCCCAACCAACAGCATACGAAGACATGATTACTGTGTTCATACAAGTGAACATTTCACACATGAAGGGTGTCATCCACACGTTTAGCCCAATAGTCAAATTCATGAAAGTAAGCACAGATTAAAAATATTTTATTTATTAACTATTTGTTAACTAAAAAAAAGTAAACTGCATACATATTACAAGAATTGTGGATACTCACTATGATTGACGGAATTCACGAAAGATATTTTCACGAAGGTGGGAAAATTATCTTTAAACAGGGCGAGCCTGGGCGTGCTTTTTATTTTATCGACTCTGGCACAATTGAAATGTGGGATAAGTCAAACGGAGAACCAAGATGTGTTATCACGCTTGGCAAGGGTGATATTTTTGGTGAAATGGCCTTGCTAGATAGTGCCCCACGCATGTTTTCAGCTATCACCGGGCGTGAAGGCGCAACACTTGTCTGTGTCAACGTCACTTATATGGAAAAGGTTTTAAAAGAATCTCACCCGTTTATTAAAATTTTGATTAAGAGATTATTAGAAAACATGCGAAACATGTCAAAGAAATAGAAACAAGTAATAGTGTGAAAAGTGGTGCCTGCTGCCAGACTCGAACTGGCATGAGCTAAGCTCGGCAGATTTTAAGTCTGCTGTGTATACCATTTCACCAAGCAGGCACTCACTTAAGATAACCGGTTTCAAGGGTGTTTGACAACAAAATAATTTAAGAAATTGAATTTTCTTTTATAAGGTTTGCATCAACCCATTCACGTATGTATCAAATTCAGTTTTATGCGCAACTAAATACATATCTGTCGCTTGGACAATACCTCTGATATTTTGAGACGACATATCATCCATACTGCTTTGATCCAAATTCAAAGGTGGGTTCCACCTTAAATATTGCCCCCCACCTCTCACATTTTGAGATTTTCCATTCACCCCTTTTGCGTTCAACATATCTTCAAGCAGCAAAGTAAAAGAGGATTGTTGGCTATTAAATACAACATTTGAAAAATGTGGCAACCATGCAAGCAATCCTGCACTCTTTACTTGGTCATAATAAATAGGTGTATTAAAACTACCCGTCCCAATAGAAAGCACCTCAAAATTTTTACCTTCTGGAAATAGGTTTAAGGCCTTGCCTAGTAGGAGAGCTGCCGGATTATTTACCCCTGTCCCCCCATCTGTATAGGTATAAGTAACAGGCAGACTACCTTTTGCATTATCTACAACTGTCATCGTGTGTGGATGAAACAATGTCTGCGCGGCAGTTGTTGAAGCAACAGCATCTACTTTCGTATAAGACTTTGTGTCCCAGCTTGATAAAGCGTCAATTCTTTGCATTTCTGTATTATACGCAAACACAACCGTTGGGCAAACAGACTGAGACATTGACAAATCACCCATGTATCTTTTAAGCTCGTTTACATAGTGCTTAGACTGATACTTTGGCCCAAGCAAACCACCTAGAGAAAACCATGAAGGCTTAAAAATATCAATTTTATTTTGATATAAGAGCGAGAATATCTCTGCAGCTGAGTATAACGGGGTTTTATCACTGGGGTCCTCTGGGTTTTTGGGAATGGTAAGCATTGTGGCAAGCAAGCCCCCTACTGATGTCCCCCCAATTAAATCAAATAACTCAGTGACCGGCCTTCCCGTCTGCTCTTCAATGCGCATTAAAATTCTAGCTTCAACTACACCTCTCACACCGCCGCCATCTAAGCTTAAAATACGAATTTGTCGCTCAGGGTCCTCATGCGCAATACCTGCATCAGACAATGAATCATCACTAAAACTTGCGTGAAGTGAAGACATACCAATGAGCAAAGGTCTTTTTGAAAGTTCTTGCGTGCTTAATGGCAGTGCCTCTCCATTCACATCTGAATTTCTTTTGAGTAACTCATCATTTTCTTGTATCGTCATGTCATTTGCGAAACTAAAACTCGTTAAACCACACCCAAGGGTAAAAAAAGTTATTATTTTGCGAAAGCTGTTTGCACCTTTCCTCTGTCGAGGTTCTGTTTCTTGTGGGACAATATTATCCTTACGCTGTGGCATAATGTCTCTCCTAAATATAAGTTGATAAAAAAATTCTACCAAAGAAATAATTATTAACAATTCGTTAATTTTATTTCTATAATCTATTATATACAGTAAAATAGTTAATAAATAGTTAATTTTCATTACAACTTATTACAAGACAGAGACAATTATTCAAACTCAAAAAAAATAAAGCGTAAATTTTTCCCAAAGTTAACATATTTTTAAGAATCTCCATGTTAATGTAATTTCAGAAAACCTATATAAATCAGATGAAAAATTGATTTAAGGAGTATAATTTATGTTATCTAGATTTTTTGCAACTGCTCTTCTTGCTACCGGTGCAATGTTATCACAAGGCTATGCAACATCACCCAATCCAACTGTAACGGCCATCACAAGCGCTAAAGGTGATGCTTACCTCGAAGCAGTGATGAAAGCTGTCAATGCGATGACCCGACGAGATTCACTTTCTGCATTCACAGCATCCTCTCTCGTGAACACAGACCCAGCAGATGGTTACGCAAGTGTCTGCATACAAAAACTAGCAACAGGAATGTATCGTTCGCATTCTACCAACCCTGCTGCTAGCGGGGTTGTTTCAGGTGCTGGTGAACTTGCAGCTTTTGGCCCACTGTTTCAACTCAATACAAACAATAAATTTATATTGAACGTCAGTACAAACCCAGATGGTACAGGTGAAATCAAAAGCTTTATTGGCCAAATCTTTTTAAAAGACGGTGATGGAACATCAACCTCTGATGTGGTGTGTTTTGCACGCTATCCACAAATTATGACATCTCCAATGGGAGTTTCAGCATCACCAGCCGGCAATTAAACAGATAGATGTAGCTTAAATTTGAATACACTTAAGGAACGGTGTGAAGGTTTTTCGACGCCAGTAACGACATAGCGTATACCCACAGTGTAAGGGACACGTTGTCATAGCCCACTCATATTAAAGGTCCAGAACGTAAAGGTCCCGCACACTCGCCTATTTTGTATAAATAAATTATAGACGCGACTTGGTCTAAAGTTTTACAAAAAGCTTAAGGGGTCAACGTCAATGTGCACATCAACATGGCTTAAGTTCTGACAACTTTGAAGCCATAGTTTCGTAAATGCTTGAATATTCTTGCCGATATCGCTTCGAATTAAAAAACGCATGCGGTAACGTGAACGCAGCCGATACAAAGGTGCGGGTGTTGGGCCCATGACTTCGAAATCAGGGTGAGAAGGTATATGTTGAGACATCTTTCTACAGGCTTGCAAAAGGGTTTCCTCACTCAAAGAAGACACAATCAACCCAATTAACCTCGAAAAAGGGGGCATGTGTGCAACTTCTCTATCAGCCAGTTCAATATCATAAAACCCATGACGGTCATGTTCTTGCAAGGCTAGAAATAAGGGATTATCAGGAGTAGAGGTTTGCAAGAACACGCGGCCCTTCTTATCGGCGTCTCGCCCTGCCCTTCCTGTCACTTGCGACAACATTTGAAAGGTGCGCTCGCTTGCACGCAAATCCATCATCGACAATCCCTTATCGGCATCTAAAATACCAACGCACGTAAGGTAGGGAAAGTGGTGCCCCTTCGCCAACACTTGCGTGCCCACAATAATGTCATAATCGCGATTATGAATATGTTGAAACAATTCTTTTGCGACCTTAGCGTTACTTAACATGTCACTCGAAATACACAAAACACGGGCTTTTGAATAACGCTCTTGAACATCTTGCGTAACCTTTTCAACACCCCACCCAATATCTTTAATTGAGGAACTTTGGCAAGACGGACATTGCGAGGGTTCAGGGGTATGATACCCACAATAATGACATAAGGCTTGACTGGTGTGCTTATGCGTTGTTAAAACAACATGGCAAGCAGGGCATTCAAAACGATATCCACACCCAAAACAAATCAACATCGGTGAAAAACCACGCCTGTTGATAAATAGCAAAATCTGCTCGCTCTTTTTTAAAGTACTGCGAATAGCTATATCTAACTCAGGTGAAATTAAAGAATCACTGGGACAAGTCGCGCGATTCACCAAGGTCACAGTCGGTAGGTTTGCACTGTTATAACGTTCTTGTAAAAGCAGATGCTGGTATTTTCCAATGCGCACATTGTTCCACGTCTCAAGGGAAGGTGTGGCTGAACCCAACACTACAGGGCACTCCTCACAGTAGGCACGAAGTACTGTTCTTCATCAACTATTATCAACTGCAAATCTGGCACCGGCACAAACAAAGCTGACCTTGCCCCTAAAACAACTGCAGGCCCTGGCTGCATTAATGTTTTCCAAAGCTTTCTTTTTTTAGCAGGGGTAATGTGGCTATGCCACACGAAAGGCATAACATGAAATGCTTTTTCAAACCGGTCAACAATAGCTTGCGTTAGTGCAATTTCTGGCAATAAAACCAAGGCCTTACCACCACGTTTTAACACTTCTAATACGGCAGCAAAATAAACTTCTGTTTTGCCTGACCCTGTCACCCCATCAAGCACGAATGGGGTGTAATGGCCTATTGACTCAACAATTTTTTCATAAGCCAACATTTGTTCAGGGTTTAGTGAATTAGCTAAAGACTGTGTTGCAGGACATAAAGGCAATGCGTCTATCACATCCTCCTTTTCAATATCCTTTAAATTAATGACCGACATTCCAAATAAATGCCCCTTGGCTATCATCGTGTAAGATGCCGCTTGCCTTAAAAAATTTTTCATTGGCGTTAAAATCGCATACGGCAAGACCTTAACCAAAGGCTTTAAGGTGTAAGTTTTCGCACTTTTCCCCTTATTTTTTTCATCTACCCTTTTTGAGCCTTGTAACGCATCTGTGGATACTTCCTTACAGGTTTCAATATATCCCAGCTGAGGTTTGCCTCGAAGATTTGCGATAACAATTTGCCCACCTTCAAGAGGCGCGTTATGGGAATAACTTAAAGTTAAGTCAACACTAATATCTAATGTCAACACACATTCAAAAGATTGAGGAAGAGGAAGTTGGGTTGTATCCATATTGAAAATATTATTGGAAATGAAGATTTTTAAACAAGTGATACTGGGGTTAAGTCAGGGCAACGCTTTTTTATATAAGCCGTTGTATGTTTAACCAGTGTTGGCATTTGATTTACAAAGAAATGATCTGCCTCAGGAATAATTTCATAGTCCACATGAATCCCTTTTTGTAGTTTAAGCTTATTATAAAATAAGTCAACAGCGGGCTTTGGAACAATGGTATCTTGGGTGCCTTGAATAATCTGCCCTGACACCGGACACGGAGATAAAAATGAAAAATCATAACGATTTGCAGGAGGACTAACCGCAATAAAACCTCCAAGTTCGGGGCGCCTCATTAATAGTTGCATCGCAATCCACGCACCAAAAGAAAAACCTGCCACCCAAAATTGCCTCACATGGGGATGGTTTGTTTGAATCCAGTCAAGGGCGGCGGCGGCATCACTCAGCTCCCCCTCACCCATATCATGGGTTCCTTCAGACTTACCAACACCTCTGAAATTAAAGCGAAGAGCTGAAAATCCGGCATCCACAAAGGTTCTATACAAAGCATACACAACCTTTGTATTCATGGTTCCGCCTCCCTTAGGGTCAGGATGCAAAACAATAACAACAGGTGAATTATTATGAGGACCTTGTTGATACTTGCCTTCTAATCGACCAGCTGAACCACTAAAAACAACATCAACCATGTTTTAAACCTCTTTCATTTAACTTAACTTTAAGGTTAGCACATGGCCAATAGTCTGCCTACCCGTATTCCAACATTGATTAATGCATTTTTTGACCATTTGGCACAGCTGGGTCAACAGTAATAAGGCAGATAGCGCCATTTTCATCAGAAAACCCAACAAGTAAAAATTGTGACAAAAAACCCGCAATGTTTTTCTCACCTAAATTCACACATCCCATCACTTGCTTTCCAACCAATGATTGAGGTGTATAGTGAACTGTAATTTGGGCAGAGGTTTGCAACACCCCTATTTCTTCACCAAAATCAACCCACACTTTATAAGCTGGTTTTTTTGCCCGCTCGAACTCTTGTGCTTTTACAATCGTGCCAGACCTTAAATCTACCGCACTAAATTGTTCATATAATATATGTGTCATCTCATTACCCCTTATTTTCATTTCATTTATATCACAACACCAACTCAGCAGTGTTCAATAGAGTTATAGCCTTAATTTTTTAAGACTCTAACGCAAATGTCGCTTCAGTTACAACACGCAAAATCATTTTAATATCACGTTGTTTAGTTTTAAGTATTTTACGTGAATGATAGCCCTCACTATCCGCACCACCAGACACTTCAAAGCGACCTTGCTTAGCAGTTATTATACGGCCAACCTTCGTACCTGAATCACTGGCAAACTGATCTGCCATTTTTCTTGCACTTTGCGTCGCCTCTTTTAGCATGCCTGGTCGATATTGGTCTAAATTTTTCAAATCCCAAGTCAAAGTCATTTCAATGTTTTGAAACAAAGTTGGGCTCTTTGCCGTTAAAGCCTTGCATTGTATGCGCAAATATTCCAGTTTTTGAATTTCATTAACATTTGTTGTGACAATATCAAAACTTGCAACTAATTGTGGCTCTTCAATTTTTTTCGAATGATACGCACCTGTTGCTTCATCTTTTACGTCAACGTATTTTTTCACTAGTGTACGCTCTATTAAGAAATTATTTTCATTGTGGTGTAAACCTTCTTGTCTAAATAATTTCACCAACTCAGCAATACTCTGCCTTAATTCACTTTCTTTTTCTGCATTTTGCGTTATGCGAATCATTGCTGTCGCATAGTCAGGTGCAACTTCCCGTTCACACAACCCCTTCACTTGAACACAATAACCATCCATGCGAAATTTTGTAATTCCATTTCCAACCCAATAGCCAGATAAGGCAAGGCCACCACTTACAATCAGGGCTGATAAAATACTTTGTGTAAAATTAAGAGGAAACATAAACATGCCTCAAATGTGGTTCATTATGATTGATATTGTAATTAATTCATTTGGTTCAAGCAATGCCGTAGATCAGCATATAACAACGTAGTGTAACCAGACAACAAAAAGATGAATAAGTTAATTTTGTTTTCCACACACAATATTAAAGACATAAATTTTTGCAATATTAAGATTTATTACCTATTTTTAAAATAAGTCAGTAACCCTTAATTAAAGCAAAAATCCCCCTGCGCAATCATTAAGCTAAATTTTAATTAAATTATTTTACCGCTACCGCCCCCCGCCCATAACTTTCCACCCTTGTTCCAAGGGTGGGGGGACACAATCCCACCTATGTCAAGCCAAACACCACCTAATGCTCCGCCTGTCCTGTTCATGCAGCAATTCATAACAGGCTATCAGATATTTCAATACGT
>CAYZJC010000028.1:0-6550 GCA_964478775.1 uncultured Verrucomicrobiales bacterium
TTAACTGATTATTTGTTGTACTATTTTTCCATGCAGCCAATCTATTTTTTACTACATGAACACAATCGTTATTAAAACACATTCTATTAATTAAAGATTTGTCTTTTGGCAAACGAAGCTATAGTCAAACGCTTTCGATTGATACCGCTAGGGTATGGCCTATTATTTACAGTTTTTAGCATTGTCGTGTGGATTTACCTTAGCACCAACACACAGTTCTTTTATGTTTTTTCTAATTGCCATGCCTTACAGCCTTGGTACATACGCCTTTGCAGTATCTGGAGCCATCACGAAACATCCCTCTTCTTTTGGCTAATCACACTAAACTTCGTGGGGATATTTAGCCTTAAAAATATTAAACAACATTTCATCTTAAAAGCCATTAACGTGTCCTTTCTTGCCTATATTTGTATTGACGCGAATATCTTTCTTCCAACGCATAGCCAAGTGCTAACATCAACCAATTTAAACGGACAAGGAATTAACCCCCTACTTTATAATATCAACAATGTGTGGCACCCACCCCTGTTATATTTAGGTCAATCCTTTTCCTTTATTCCCTTTACCGCAGCATTTACAACACAAGGCAACATCAAAACCTACCATAGACTTTCATTTGCAACCCTTCTTACAGCTATTAGCCTTGGGGGCTTTTGGGCCTACACGCAACTGGGGTGGGGTGGATTTTGGTATTGGGACCCTGTTGAAACGGCATCCCTCCTCCCCCTTCTGCTGACCTTAGTTGTGTTGCATGTACCAGCTCTCATGCGGCAAAAAAACCCTTGGCTTGATGCCCTTCCGTTTACTGCAGTCATCATCAGTATATTTCTGATTAGATCTGGCATTTTAAATTCTGTACACGCATTTGCAAATAACGCCAGTGCTTTTATATTCTTTATAAGCCTTTTAATAATCATTCTCATTGGTGTGGGTATCCTCATCTACAAGTATCATGGATGGGTCAAAGTTAATAGGCCCTACCTCATGACGGGCATCATGCTTATTTACTGTGCATTTATAACTTTATTGGTGCTGATTATTGCCCCTTTATTTCATAATCTTCACACATCTCCAACAGTATTCCATCATCTCATTACCCCTATGGCAGTAATCATCATGGCATTGGTGGTCGTGCATTTTGTGCCTAAGGGTAAGCCTTTTAAAGTATCCCCCATCTTAACGGCAAGCCTGTTTGGCATTATGATAACGCTTTACTGTTTTAAAGACATGCCTACATTGTGGCTATTACTTGTAGTGGTTAGCGGCGCTTGCATAGGGGCAATGTGCATCACCTACTGGGAAAAACCAAAGCTGTCGTTAGGGCATATTGGTGCCTCACTGCTTGCAATTGGCCTTGCTATATTTTACCAACATGAATCAACACAAACCCTACAGTTAACGAACATGATGCCAGTAAGCATTGACGTTAACAACCCCAATAAAAAAATTGAAGTGACCGCTCTAGACTTACAAAAAGGTGACTTCGTGGACACCCAAGTCCTAACGACAACACTCACCCTTCATGGTAAACTCATGACGTTAAAAGCATATAAGCTGTTCTTTCATAATATAAAACAATTTAGAATGCAGGCAGGTTTTACCTCACACAAAGGCGTTATTTACCTTATTAGTGCCTTTGAAACACTAACGCCACTTGCGCCGCAAAACTCAACGCAAACACAAGCATGCGTGCTAACGCTGCATGAACACCATGGTTTGTATTTGGTGATTATAGGCCTGCTGCTATTAGTGCTGTCGACACTACCAAAACCTTATTTCATGAACCTTCACAGATTCATTGAAGGCTTATGGATGAGACGTAAAAAGAGTCTTTAAATAAGCTAATCTTATTTATAACGTGCGAAACAAATGGTATCTCCATTTGCTAAACCATCACCATGCTTTAAAAAGACCTGACCATAAAATGTATAGACATTTCCACTGCCATCAGCATTCATGGGAATATTATAATTAAATGTTGACCCTTTATTCAATTTAAAGAGCTGAAAGTAAGCATCTAAGTCAGCTTGACTTCTCATCATCCCTTGAAAAGCAGGGTTTCTTGAGTTTACTTTAAAAACACCTTTGCGTGTCCTTTGAAAGCACACAACGGCGTAGTCTACCGTTGGGCTAACAGGCAGCATAGCAGCAGTCGAATAGGCAGCTATCATTTCATTGTGTCTATACGGCTTAGTAACCCTCATGACGTTGGCCAAAAACGCTGGTCCGTCTAATGACTCTAAAGAGGTTATAATAGGTTCATCTATGTTTTGAGAAGCCACATGAGCAACTTGATCACCTGCTTGAGCAGGCGTTGGTGTTGCAACAGGCTGTGAGAAAGGTTGAGAATTTGTTTGGCTCGGCATTAGTCCTACAGTCTGTCCATTAACATCCCCTAAATTTTGGTTTTGAGCTGGCGCTGGCACTTGACTTGCAACTTGGCCCGAAACTTCATCTACAACTTGAGCAGGAATTTGAACAGGGGACTGATTATTTTGCCCACCCACATTTTGACTATTTGAACTAGAAAAACCGCCACCATTAACCGAGCCAATATTCACTGTTCCTGTATACAAAGCTGGCGTAGAGTTCGCATAAACAAGCGACGCAAATTGCAGACAAATTGCGCCTCTGACAAACAAAACTAATGCTGAAGGTAAAGTTAGGCTCAGATTCATTTCAAGCTCCTAAAATATTTATTTAAATTCTTTTGTTACTAGCTTAAGTGAATGAAATTAAGAAACCGTTAAAATGATGGGAAACAAAAGGAAATTGTGGTATGTCTTTGTCAATTCACCATAGAAAGAACCCTTTTAAATATCTGCTTAAAGAAGCCCCTCTTCAATACTAAAATGTAGTTTCACATTGCCCGCGAAAACGAAGAAGTTGGTCAGCCAGTGTTAGGGCGAGCATGGCTTCTACGATAGGGCACGCCCTTAGGGCCACGCAAGCATCATGCCTTCCTTCAACCGCGAGCATTATTTCTTCACCGTCATGGCGGGTTGTATGTCTTGGTTGTAGTGTAGAGCTCGTTGGCTTAAACCCCACCAGTACATTTAATGGTTGGCCTGTTGATATGCCTGCTAAGGTACCCCCTGAATGATTGGTGTCAAAAACAACATTGCCATGCGCATCAAATGACATTTCGTCAAAGCCAACATCAGCTGAGGCACAGTCAAATGTTTCCCCAATAGCAACCGATTTCACGGCATTAATGCTCATCATTGCTTTTGCAAGTTCGGCATCTAATTTGTCAAAGATAGGTTCTCCTAAGCCTGTTGGTAAATTTAAGGCTTGTGCAAAAATGACTGCACCGCAAGATTTTCCTGCGGTTTTCAAAGCTTCAAGGTAGGCTTGCCATTGGGGCAACGCCGCAGTAGAGGGGCAATTAAGTGCAGTCGTTCCCACAAGGTCCCAATCAAAATCTTGTGTTGATATATCCAGCTTTAAGGTTCCAAGTTGTATCACACATGAACGCAGCACAACTGACCTTCCTAGAAGATGCTCTATAACTTGATGTGCAATGGCACCTGCAGCAACACGCGCAGCTGTTTCCCTCGCAGAGGCTCTACCACCACCGCGATGGTCCACATGCCCATACTTTTTATGATAAGTATAGTCACCATGCCCAGGACGAAACACACCTTTTAGGGCGTCATAATCCTTCGACTGATGATTTGTATTGTGAATATAAAACGCAATAGGGGTTCCAAGGGTTTTTCCTTCAAATATACCCGACATGATATTAAGTTGATCATCCTCGTTTCTTTGCGTCACAAGGGTGGAGGCTCCGGGACGCCTTCTGTCCATCATGGTTTGAATGCGGTTGATATCCAGCACAATACCCGGGGGCACACCGTCTAAAATGCCCCCGATAGCTGCACCGTGACTTTCACCAAAGGTTGTAAGGGTGAATTGTTTTCCAAATGTATTACCGGCCATAAAATTGTTTCCTCTTCTCTATAACATTAACGTTGGGGTGAAAGTTTTTTTTAACAACGCATTGACACGATCAGCTTCACGCAGAGGCACAAATGACAGCTGCTCTAATGTGTTCCATATGGAAAACTGCGCTGTATCATGTGCAGCTGCATGGCCACCCACCATAATTGCATGTTGACCTTTTAAGATGGAATCATAGAAACTTAAAAACCGTTTATTCTTAATACCAAGGTCCCATATAATTGTTGGTTTTGCAAAATAACAAGCTTCACTAATCATGCTCACTGAGTCGCTTGTGATAATTGTAACACTGGATTGCTGCAATACAGCATGATAGGGATTATCTGACTGTTCAGTCTCATTTAACGAAGGTTGAGGCCATAATGTAAGGTGTGCGTAATCTTTAAACGTGTCTAATATCTGTGTGAGAATCCATTGAGGGGTGCGTCTTGAGCCTAAGAAATAAAGGTGAAGCTTTTCCTTGTGGGTACACTCAAAAGAATGACATAAATTTTTGATGTATGTACATAAATTGTCAATATCTAAAGCTGTATAAATATGGTGGCGACTGACCCCACCAAGCAAGACGGCTAACGATTTTGGTGCATCGCTTTGCGTTGTAGATATTTTAAAAGCATAAGGGTGGAGCGAGCCTATAATTTCAATTAGATTTTGTGTTGTGGTCAAGTTATCGTGACGCGGTGCAATTACTTTATGAAAATAGTGAAGCGGACACCTTGGGTTCAACACCACAAGGGTGGGAATATTGCGTGCAATACGTGCTGCTATTAAAATAGCCTGACGTCCAGCGGCAATAACACAAGGGATCTGCTCAATGGGTGGCAAATCTTTTAGGGACAACAACCAAGACAAAGGAAGCCACCTTGTGATGTGCGGCAATAAGCAGCGCTTCCACAAAGGAAGCTGTATAGGAATAGAAAAAACGTTTGCATCAAGTCCTTGGGCCATGGGGCCTGCAAGCGCCTCACATTGTCGTAAGGTTCCAATTTTACCTTGATCACAAAAAATTACTACACATCTTTGCATAAATGAGGTTCTAATCTCCATACTTGTGTTGAATTATCAAAAGCGTTGCCCGGCTGTGAAATTTTCACTGTAGCTACGTCTTCTTGCTTTGGTTTTTTCCTCTTCTTCAATCACATAACCAAGCTGGTGCTTTTGTGCATATGCAATAGCGCTGTCTTTGTCGTCAAATGTGATGTGTAGTTGCTTTAACGTGTCGGCAGAAGAAGTCCAACCTGTCATCATGTCAATCGAAAAATCAGGTTGTGCCACAATTTCGAGCACCCACTGCACTTTCCCTTGCAAACCAGACTGGGTCGCACTCTTGATTGGTTTAAAAATTCGACAATGCATAGCGTAAACTCGATAGACTTAAAAAACTTATTATTTATTGTAGCGAATCAATCACGTGAAGCCTACGTAATTTTTATATAAACAATTTCTAGGAGCGGCAGGCTGTATAGAAGCATCAGCAATTTCCAGTCGTCATACCTACACTTCGAACCTCATGCCTGTAACAAAATTAAATTGGCTACGCTATCAAAGCCCTCAATAAGGGTGATCCCCCATTAAAAGAAGTCGCTAAAATGAATAGTGCAAGACATTTGCTTAATTAATTGTGTGGGTATTATGAAAAGGGTGACGGCATAAAGCAAAAAAGAGATAAACTTCAATAAGGAAAATCATTCATCAAGAGAAACCATCTCTTCCTCTTGCATCACTGTATCAGCATCATCAGAAATATGTAAATCAACATCATCCTCTCTAATCAAAGAGTCTTCTTCCGGTTCAAAATCAACCGCGGTTGGTTCACCTCCACCATCAGCTCTCTCATCAGGATTTTGTATTGACGTGACATTTATATTTAATGGGACTTCATTACTTTCACTCAAAAGATATTTAGTATAATAGATAACAATCCCACCTACAAAAAATAAAAGCAGGGCCACTATTGCAACAGTCAAGCTCAAGAAATTTTTATTTTCTCGTGGCAAATACATTTTATAATTTTGTTTTACTTGAGCTGCTGTGTCATTAGGGTGTGCGAAAAATTCATCTACCATGCAAACAGGCAACCCTAGTGCCCTAGCATAGGTCTTTAAAAAACCGATGACATAAACCTGCCCCGGAAGAACATCAAATCTTTCTTCTTCAAGCGCCACAATAAAGCTTGATTGAATTTTTGTAAGAGCCGCAATATGCTGCACTGAATAATTAAGTTCTAGGCGTTGCGTACGTAGTCTTAGACCAATTCCTACATCAGTGGTCGTCTTAACTGTCTCTGTTTCATGAGATTGGCATATCGCCTCAGCATTGTGTTGCATATCTTTCCCTCGCTAGGTTAGCCCAACCCTTCACTATACCCTTTATACAGAAGCTTCCCCACCGCCAGATGCTGAATGACTTAAAGTGATATTGATTGTCAACGTCATTGTGCCACGCAAAAGAGTCAAAGACAACCTCCTGTTTTTTTCAGCAAGGGCTATGGCCTTCTTTAAGCTACTCTGGTCAAAAACTGGCATATCTGCTACCTTCAGCAATATATCACCCGTTTGAAATACCTGGGCACTCTCCGTCATCATGC
>CAYZJC010000028.1:6560-11011 GCA_964478775.1 uncultured Verrucomicrobiales bacterium
TAACGTCTGATTTTTATCAGCTTCAGCCTGACCCTCTACTTCAACCAATAGCCCCCTCGCTTTGGGTTTTACGTTATGACGTTTTTTAATTTCCTGGGTTAACACCTGGAACCTAACCCCTTTTAAGTAAGGGACATCCTTCATTTCAAACTTCCCTTGAACCAGAACTTCATTTAGCACTTCTGGCATGACGTCAACGGTTAATAATTCCCCTTTACGTATCAGCTTAACCTTAATCCCCTGACCAGGTATCAATGTCGATTCAACAAAATTGTAATCACTAGCAGCATCAATATCGAACTCATTAATGGCTAAAATGATATCACCTTTAGATACACCAGCTTTTTTCATTGGTGTACCATTCGCCACTTCAAGCACCTTTACGCCGCACGTAGGCTTTAACTGTAAAGCTTTTGCTTCTTCTTGGATTTGAGATTGGGTTAACGTTTCAAGGTCGACAATACCCAATTGAACACTTTTGGTTTTGCTGATAAACTTTTGTAAGTACAGCACAATTAAGTCTGAAGGAATTGCAAAACCAACACCATTAGACCCGCCGCCTTTTGAATAAATGGCATTATTAATTCCTATAAGGTTCCCAAACCTGTCAACCAACGCACCACCGGAATTTCCTGGGTTTACAGCAGCATTATGTTGTATCACAACGGGTGATGGTGAATCTTGTGACACTCTAAAACGTCGCTTATTTGCCGAGACAATCCCATTAGTGAAATTTTGCCCCAAATTAAATGAGTTTCCTAATGCCGCAACAGGCATTCCATTTTTAATATCCTTACTAGCCCCTATTTTGAGATGGGGTAAACTTTGAACGCCTTCAATTTTCAAAAAAGCCAAGTCAACATCGCTATAAACGGCCAACACTTTTGCATCATAGCTGCGTCCATCAGCCAAATGCACAACTATTTTTTCAGCGCCATCCACAACGTGCGCACATGAAAGCAACATACCATCAGGAGAGATGAGCACTGCAGAGCCACTTGATTTTACAACACCGCGCATTTGCCGGCCCGCAAATAAATCCATCCCACCGAAAAAGGGCTGAAAGAACGGGTCACTTAAAAAAACATTGTTTTGTGATTGCGTTTCAATATCAACAACCGCTGGTGCGGCAAACTCAGCAAGTTTCGAAAAATCAGCGTCTTCAATTAAACTGACCCTATTTTCGTTTGATGCCACAAAAAAAGCCGGGCTTTGTGAAAAGCCAGGCTTTAATGTCATCAACACGAAACAAACAAATAAAATCTGCTTCATCATGATGGAAATCCTTTTGAGAGTTATTCAGCTACAGCTTCCTCGTCAGAAGCGGTCACAACCTTTGTTGGATCAAAGTCCACGAATTCAATAATTGCCATTGGCGCATTATCACCGTATCTAAAACCAGCCTTCATAATTCTTGTATATCCGCCTGCACGTTCCTGAAAACGTGGAGCAATAACATCAATCAATTTCTTCACTGTATTTTCACAGCGCAAGCGTGAAATTGCCAAACGACGCGTAGCTAGATCACCAGTCTTACACATTGTTACAAATTTTTCAACGATTGGTCTCAATTCCTTAGCTTTAGGCAAAGTTGTCTTGATTTGTTCGTGAGCTACTAGCGCTTGTACCATATTTTGGAACATCGCTTTTCTGTGGGATGACGTACGGTTGAGTTTACGTCCACTCATCTTATGACGCATTATTTTTTTCCTTAATTAAATGGATCTTCTATACTTTTCGCAAGTTCTTCAACATTTTCCGGTGGCCAGTTTGGAATGATCATTCCAAAACCTAGTCCCATATGTGCAAGAACTTCTTTAATTTCATTCAATGATTTGCGACCAAAGTTTGGTGTTTTAAGCATTTCACCTTCAGTTTTTTGAACCAAATCACCGATGTAAAAAATGTTTTCATTCTTCAAGCAATTTGCAGAACGCACTGACAATTCAAGTTCGTCTACTTTCTTGAGCAAGTACTTGTTAAATGTCAAATCCTCTTTACGTTCTTTTCCATCTGCCTGCTTTGGTTCATCAAAGTTAATAAACTGTTGGAACTGATCTTGCAAGATACGTGCCGCATAAGCTAGCGCATCATCTGGCTTTATAGACCCATCTGTGTCCACACGAATAATTAACTTATCATAGTCAGTACGTTGACCAACACGTGTTTGCTCAACGCGGTAAATCACACGCTTAATGGGGCTGTAAATCGCATCAATTGGAATTAAACCAATAGGTTTATCTTCGATAATTTGCTGACTTGCTGGCACATAGCCTTTACCTGTCATCGCTGTCATTTCCATGTGCAGTGAAGCCCCATCATCCAATGTACAAATGACAGTATCAGGATCTAACACTTCAACTCCACCAACAGGATTGATATGACCAGCTGTTACCACACAAGGGCCTTTAACTGACAAAGTCAAACGCTTTGGCAACTCGGATGCCATACGTAAAGACACCGTCTTCAAGTTCAATATAATATCCGTTACATCTTCACGAACGCCTGGAACAGCAGAAAACTCATGTAACACACCATCTATCTTAACCGTATTAATTGCTGCACCCTGCAAAGATGACAACAACACGCGACGCAAGGCATTTCCAAGCGTCAACGCAAAACCTGGCTCTAATGGTTCAGCAACAATTTCAGCTGAACGCAGGTCTGGTGTAAGATATCTGACTGTCAGTTTTCCACTTTTTATTAGGGATTCCCAATTTTTTTCAATCACAACAACACCTGTTACTTTATTTCTTATACATTATTAATAATTAAACACGACGACGCTTTGGTGGGCGACAACCGTTATGAGGAACTGGTGTAGAGTCACGCACTGCAGTGATCACAAAACCTAATGACTGCAACGCACGCAATGCTGTTTCACGACCTGAACCAGGTCCACACACAACAACACGAAGGTTTTTCACACCATGCTCAGCAGCCTTCTTGCCAGCATTTTCAGCAGCAACCTGCGCTGCATATGGTGTTGATTTACGTGCACCTTTAAAGCCCATCATTCCTGATGTTGCCCAAGAAATTGCATTGCCTTGCTCATCTGTAATGGTTACTAAGGTGTTGTTAAAGGTGGAATTTACATACACAACACCGTTTACAATATTTTTCTTTTCTCTACGCTTAATGCGTGTAGCTGATTTTTGCGCCATTGAATTTCACTTCCTACTTTGTAACTTTTTTCTTACCAGCAATTGCCACTGCTTTACCCTTACGTGTACGTGCATTTGTGTGTGTACGTTGGCCACGAACCGGCAAACCTTTACGGTGACGCAAACCACGATAACAACCCAAGTCCATCACACGCTTAATGTTCATGGAAATTTCACGACGTAAGTCACCTTCAACAGAGATGTTTGCATCAATATATTCGCGAATCTTCAAGACTTCATTATCAGTCAATTCAGCTACTCTCTTTTTTTCATCAATAGCAAGATCAACCATGATCTGCCTTGCTTTTACTGGTCCAATTCCATAAATGTAAGTCAGACCAATGATTACCTTTTTTTGGGTTGGAACGTTGACACCGGCAATACGAGCCATCTATTAAACTCCTTTATTTCTTTCTATGCGATTTTATCTTTTAATTATGTGATCGAGCTGGGCTGCTATATCTCTAACGGCTAGGGCTGCATCTATTTTCACCAGAAGCCCAAGGTCAGAATAATAGTCAACCAAAGGTTTTGTCTGCTCATGATAAACAGTCAATCTCTTCGTAACCACTTCAAGCGTATCGTCTTTGCGTTGTTCAAACTTAGAAGACTTGCAATTATCACATTGGTTCTCGAGAACAGGTTTATTGTACAACTTGTGGTAAACTGTTCCACAGCTTGCGCAATTATAACGACCCGTTATTCGTTTCACCAAAAGATCATCATCGATGTCAAAGTATACAACTTTTTTCAATGAAGATCTAGTTTTTTTAATATATGTATCCAAAAGATCTGCCTGATAAACAGTTCTTGGGTATCCATCCAAGATAATTGTAGAAAACTTACTACACCTATCAAGTTTTGTTTGAAGTATTTGAGACATCATCTGGTCAGTAATTAGTTTACCTTCACGAATAATGCTATCTAAATATTCACCAAATTCTGTTCCTGAAGCAATTGTATCCCTTAACAATTGTCCCGTTGCAATATGCGCCACAGTTGCATTTTCGTGCGCAAGATGTTGTGCCTGTGTACCCTTCCCAGAGCCAGGTGCACCAAGAAATACGTAATAATTCATCAAACTAGCGACCCCCGCGCACGTGCCTTTTTAATTAACCCTTCATACTGATGAGCGATCAAATGTGACTGCACCTGTCCTAATGTGTCAATTGTTGTGCTGACAACAATCAAGATACTTGTTCCACCAAAATAAAATGGCAACGACAAATTTTGAATAATGAATTCAGGGAGCAAGCAAATGGATGTTAAGTATAAAGCACCAACACA
>CAYZJC010000028.1:11021-21397 GCA_964478775.1 uncultured Verrucomicrobiales bacterium
TTAAGAGTGTCATTAAGTAATCAATATATTCAGCAGTTTGCAGGCCAGGCCTAAAACCAGGAATATAGCTACCTGACTTGCGCAAATTTTCAGCTGTTTCAGTTGGGTTAAACATAATAGAAGTATAAAAGAATGCGAAAAAGATAATCAAAAATGCAAACAAGATCATATACAATGGTTTTCCATGTGACAGTGAACCTGCAATTGTCGCTAATATACCATCTTCTGAAGTTTTGATAAAACCAAGAACAGTTGTTGGTAACAACAATAAGGATGAGGCAAAAATTGGAGGAATCACCCCTGCACTGTTAATCTTCAACGGAAGATGTGAGCTTTGCGAAGATGCGGGCATATTGGCAGCTGTTTGACGCTTTGGGTATTGTATAGGCAAACGACGTTGGCCCTTCTCCATGAAGACCACATACCCAATCACAGCAGCAATCATCACAAGCACGCCCAAAATCACGAGTGTTGACAGAGAACCTTGCTTACCAAGTTCTAATGTTTGCACCAACGCAGTTGGTAGGCTAGCAACGATACCAGAGAAAATTATCAGCGAAGAACCATTACCAATACCACGTGAGGTAATTTGTTCACCAAGCCACACGATAAACATCGTACCACCGGTCAAAGTTATTACGGTTGTAAATTCAAACACAAAACCTGGAATCATCACAGCTGTGTGACTGTCAGACTCTAGCAGTCTTGCAATACCTAAGGCTTGAACAGCAGCTAAGACAACGGTTAAATAACGTGTATATTGGTTGATTTTCTTACGACCTGTTTCGCCTTCTTTTTTCAAAGCTTCAAGTTGAGGTGAAATCGTTGTCATAAGCTGGACAATAATACCAGCAGAAATGTAGGGCATAATGTTGAGAGCAAACACTGTCATACGCCCCATCGCACCACCAGAGAACAAGTTCAATATTCCCAAGAGACCGCCAGAGTGTGAACGTGTCATTTCTTCAACAAGCATGGGGTTAATCCCAGGCAATGTAATATAGGTGCCTAATCTATAAATGATTAGGGCACCCAAAGTGAATAGGATTCTTTTTTTAAGATCCTCAGCCTTTGCAAATGATGCGAAAGAAATTCCTGAAGCAAGTTGTTCAATAGCTGAGGACATAAAAAAAACCTTTTAAGATAGCAAAATTAATAAATAAACTTATTCAATCACAAGTGTGATACCAGCTTTATCAGCTGTCACCTTTGCAGACGCTGTTGCCTTGTTAACAACAACTTGCAATTTAGAACCAGATTGTGGTTCGCCATTACCGAGCAAGGTTAGTACCTTCACTTTATGACCAACGAGATCTAAATTCTTCAACAATTCTAAGTCGACTGTTGCACCTGCTTTAATTGTGCCATTCTCGATAAGATTATTCAAGAAGCGGAAATCAATTTCTGCTGATGGCAAAGCATGAATGTTTTTGAATCCACGCTTTGGCAAACGACGATATAAAGGTGTTTGACCACCTTCGAAACCATTGATTGTACAACCCGTACGGGCTGTTTGGCCTTTACCACCGCGACCGCAAGTCTTACCAAGACCCGAACCAATTCCACGACCAACGTTCTTACGAACTTGACGTGCGCCGTGATTATCGGCGATTTGATTTAATGAAAATGTTGACATGACACTAACCTTCAATAATTTCAATCATGTGTGCAGCCTTGACGATCAAGCCACGCACACCGGGCGTATCTTGCAAAGTACGCACACGATTCATTTTACCAAGCCCTAATCCTTTCAAGTATTCTTTTTGAATAGCTTGACGACGTTGTGGGCTACCTACTTGTTTCACTGTGATTGTGTTCACAGCTTCCTCTTTTTTATTAGCCATGACTATTCACCTTTTCCTTCTGTTTGAACAGCAGCCTTTGCACCACCTTCACGGCGAGCAACAACTTCATTCAATTTCTTACCGAGCTTGTTTGCAACGGAACGTGGAGAAGTTACCGAGCTCAATGCATTAAATGTTGCGCGAACCATATTGTGATAGTTACCACTACCAATTGACTTACTGACAACATCATGCAGGCCCAAAGCTTCGAATACAGCACGCATTGGGCCACCGGCAATAACACCTGTACCAACTGGGGCTGTACGTAACACAACTTTACCTGCACCATCACGACCAACGACATCATGGTGTAATGTGCGGCCTTCTCGCATTGGAACACGGATCATTGCCTTCTTAGCTTTGTCTACAGCTTTTTTCACTGCATCAGGAACTTCACGTGCTTTACCAGAAGCAAAACCCACGCGACCTTTTCCGTCACCAACAATCACCAAAGCGGAGAAGCGTAAAATTTTACCACCTTTAACAACCTTGGTCACACGACGAACACTCACTAACTTTTCAGTGAATTGTTCTTCTTTTTGTTCATTTCTATCTCTTGCCATTTTCAAATCCTAAAATACTAAGCCATGTTCACGTGCGCTATCAGCCAAAGCCTTGACACGTCCATGATATATAAAGCCTGAGCGATCGAAAACAACTTCTTTGATTCCTTTTGCTACTGCTTGTTGAGCAATCAGCTTTCCAACCAATGATGCAGCTTCTTTGTTGCTACCGTTTTTCAAAGTTGCTTTTGCATCTTTAAGTAAAGACGAAGCAGAAGCAAGAGTACAAGAATTAACATCATCAATGATTTGAGCATAGATGTGCTGATTGGTTCTGTGAATGCTTAAACGCAAGCGACCTTTAGCCACTTCGCGAATTTTTGTCCGTTGACGCTGTCTACGGCGTAATCGTAATTCTACTGACGTTAACATATTACTTCTTCTTACCTTCTTTTCTAACCACATATTCACCGTTACGGATCACACCTTTACCTTTGTAAGGCTCTGGTTTGCGGTAGTTCCTAATTTCTGATGCAATTTGACCAACTTGCTGCTTGGATGGACCAGTAATCGCAATTTCAGTAGGCTTTTCACATTTTGCTGTTACACCTTCAGGAAGAACATATTCAACATCATGACTAAAACCTAATTGCAATGTAATCTTGTTACCAACAACACTTGCACGGTAACCAACACCAACCAAATTTAAACCAACTGTGAAACCTTCACTAACACCTTTAACCATATTAGCAAGTGTACGTTGCGCTGTGCCCCAGAGAGCACGTGCACGCATAGATTCACCTTTTGGCGCTAACTTGATCACATTGTCAACTTTTTCAAGATTAACAAGTTCAGGAAGTGTATAGGACTGTGTACCAAGCTTGCCCTTCACATTAACATCCAAGTTAGTTTGCGTAAACGTAACATCAGATGGAATTTTAATTTCATTTTTACCAACACGTGACATTTAAGCCTCCTAAAATACAGAGCAAAGGAGTTCGCCACCAATATTGAGCTGCTTCGCTTGAACATCAGACATGATGCCTTGTGAAGTAGAAAGAATATTGATACCTAAACCATTTGCAATCGGTTTAATTTCAGAAACGGCCACATAAACGCGACGACCTGGGGTAGAACGACGTTGAATGTTGGTAATAACTGGTTTGTTTTCAAAATATTTTAATTCAACATTGAATTCATCAATGTTTGTCCGAACATTATGACGTGTGAAACCGCGGATATATCCTTCGGAAATCAACACACTTAAAATTGCTTCTTTTTCGTTTGAAGCGGGGACTAGGACATTCGCTTTACGAGCCGCATGTGCGTTTCGTATACGCGTCAGCATATCGCTGATTGGATCACTCATACTCATTATATACTACCAACTTGCTTTTGTAATACCTGGGATTAAACCGAGATTACCTAGCTCACGCAAGGCAATTCGGGAAACCTGAAATTTTCTATAATAGCCGCGTGGACGACCGGTTAATAAACAACGGTTGCGAACACGTGTTTTTGAAGAGTTGCGTGGCATTTCAGCCAACTTATGCACTGCTGCAATACGCTCTTCAAAAGAGATTTCTTTGTTCTTTACAACTTCAGACAAAGACTGACGAGTTTTCTTCTTAGACTCAACCATTCTTCTTTTTCTTAAATTGTTATTAATCGCACTTAATTTAGCCATAATTTACACCTTATTTCTGAAATGGGAAGTTCATTGCTTTTAACAAGGCAATGGCCTCATCATTATTTTTTGCTGTTGTGCAAATTGTGATGTCGAAACCACGAACTTTATCCACTTTATCATAATTGATTTCAGGGAACACGATTTGTTCTTTAATGCCTAAAGAATAGTTTCCGTTACCGTCAAAACTTTTAATTGATAAACCGCGAAAATCTCGAATACGTGGCATCGCGATATTAACTAAGCGATCCATAAATTCATACATACGTTCTTTTCTAAGGGTCACTTTCGCACCAATAGACATACCTTCACGCAACTTGAAACCAGCAATTGATTTCTTCGCCTTTGTGATTACAGGCTTTTGACCTGCAATCGCTGTCAAGTCATCAACTGCATTTTGCAATTTCTTACTATCAGATACTGCTTCACCGACAGACATGTTTAAGACAACCTTCAACACACGTGGGATTTGCATTTCATTTGACAGTTCAAGATCAGTCTTTAGCTGATTCTTAATTTCACTGTCATACTTTTTTTTTAAGCCAGTCATATTTAACCTTTCATTTGTTATGGCAAGCTTTCAGAATTAAACTTGTGTTCCAGATTTCTTGAACACACGCACCTTCTGACCATCTTCATTTATTTTAACCATCACTTTAGCGCACTTATCTGTTGACGGATCAACAATAGCAACGTTAGAAATGTGGAGCGGTAAATGTTTTGTAACCTTACCTTCAGGAGCTGCAGGTGTTGGACGAACGTGGCGAACAACCATGTTCACATTTTCGACCAAAACTTTTGCATCATCTAGCAAAACCTTCGTTACTTTACCACGAAGACCTTTGTGTTTTCCAGTAGTAACTTCAACGAAATCACCTTTTTTTACTTTAAATCTTGCTTGTGTCATTTTACAGAACCTCTGGTGCTAATGAGATAATCTTCATGTAACCAGCTGAACGCAATTCACGTGTTACTGGACCGAAGATACGACTTCCAATTGGCTCACCTTGTTTGTTGATAAGAACAGCTGCATTCTTGTCGAAAGCAATCAAGGAGCCATCTGCTCTTTTAATTGCTTGGCTGGTTCTTACGATTACCGCACGGTGAACATCACCTTTTTTAACTTTTCCGCGTGGAACGGCATCTTTAATAGAAACGATAATAATATCGCCTACTGAAGCATAACGACGTTTTGACCCACCGATAACTTTAATACACAGAACTTCCTTTGCACCGGAATTGTCTGCTACATCTAAACGACTTTCTGTTTGAATCATTGTTCCGACTTTCTATACTTTGCCATCCACAACCCATTTCTTTGTTTTAGAAATTGGTGCAGATTCAATAATTCTTACAATGTCACCGACCTTGTATATGTTTGTTTCATCATGAGCAGCATACTTTTTATGTCGCTTCATATATTTTTTGTATACAGGATGCATAATGTTGCTTTCTACGCGAACGGAAACTGTTTTATCCGCCTTATCACTAACAACGACACCCTGAAGAACACGCCTTGGCATGGTTAACTCCCTACCCTTATGCTGATTTTTTCAGCTGTTGAATACGCGTCTTTATCTGTGCGATATCGCGACGGATTTGACGCAAACGATTTGGATTGGTTTCCTGTGAAGTGGAAGCGAGGATACGAATGTTCAAGCTTTCCTTTTTCAAATTCACCGCATTTTGGTACAACTCTGAAAGAGTCAGATTTTTTAATGTATCAAATTTCATAAATAATAACCTTTACTTGCTTATTTTTCAAGCTTAAAAAGAGGTAGGCTTAAAACCTACCCTATACGACGGACAAACTTTGTTTGAATCGGCAATTTAGCTGAAGCAAGTGAGAATGCTACTTCTGCAATTTCAGGCGCTACACCATCTAGTTCAAACATGATGCGACCTGGCTTCACACGGCAAATCCAATATTCTGGATTTCCCTTACCGCTACCCATACGGACTTCAGCAGGCTTTTGTGTTACTGGCACATCAGGGAATATACGAATCCATACACGACCCACACGACGAATGTGACGTGTAATCGCACGACGTGCAGCTTCGATTTGACGAGCTGTAATACGTGCTGGTTCCATCGCTTTCAAACCACAGCTACCAAAGTTAAGGGTGGTTCCACCCTTAGCATTGCCATGAATTTTTCCTTTAAACGCTTTACGGAATTTTGTTTTCTTTGGAGATAACATGATAACCTCTGACCTTATTTATTGACGACGTAATCAGAAGTCTTCTTGTCTTGAGCCATAGGATCGTGATCTTTGATCTCGCCCTTATAAACCCAAACTTTGATTCCGATTGCACCGTATGTTGTTTGTGCAGTACTTGTTGCATAATCAATATCTGAACGCAATGTATGTAGAGGCACACGACCTTCTCGATACCATTCAATACGTGCAATTTCAGCACCACCAAGACGGCCAGCAGTATTCACACGTATACCCAATGCACCTTGACGCATTGCTGTTTGCATACCACGCTTCATCGCACGACGGAAAGAAACACGACGTTCGATTTGTTGCGCAATACCATCAGCTATCAACTTTCCATCAAGTTCAGGCTTTCTCACCTCAACAATATTCACTGCAACTTCAGCAGCTGTCATCTTGGTCAAAGTTTGCTTCAATTTGTCAATATCAGCACCTTTTTTACCAATCAAAACACCTGGACGCGCAGCATAAATGTTTACACGAACTTTTTTTGCTGGGCGTTCAATAATAACCTTTGAAATACCTGCTTGTGCTAAAGACTTAACGATGTAGGCTCTAATTTCAAAATCTTGATGCAAATATTTTGCATAATCCTTCGCAGCAAACCAACGTGAATCCCACGTACGGTTAATACCAAGTCGCATCCCTACTGGATTTACTTTTTGTCCCATTAGAGCGCTCCTCTTTCTTCAACAATGATGCTCAAGTGTGCAAATGGCTTTTCAATTCCGCTTGCTTTACCACGACCGCGCGCTTGAAATCTACGCAATTTCATGCCACTACCAACGAAAGCTTCCTTGACGTACAATGCGTCAACATCCATTCCGTTATTGAATTCAGCATTCGCAACCGCTGAGTTTAATGTTTTATATACGTCTTTCGCAACACGCTTACGTGAAAACGCTAAATAAGTTAATGCTTTTTCCGCTTTCATACCACGGATTGCAGCAGCTAATAAGTTGAGCTTTCGAGGACTGACACGAATGTTGCGCAACACAGCTTTTGCTGTATTATTTTCATATGCCATTTTTATTACCTCTTAGATTTCTTATCAGCACCGTGACCGTAATAGGTACGAGTTGGTGCAAATTCACCTAATTTATGTCCAACCATGTTTTCGGAAACCAACACGGGAATGAACTTATGTCCATTGTGCACCCCAAATGTTACCCCAACGAATTGAGGTAATATTGTTGATCTACGAGACCATGTTTTAATGACGTCTTTACGACCCGACTCTCTTACCGTAGCTACCTTTTTAAGTAGATAACGATCAAAGAAAGGCCCCTTCCAAACTGATCTTGGCACGCCTAATTCTCCTTATTTCTTGTTACGACGACGTACAATTAAATTACTTGTACGCTTATTTGTACGGGTTTTCTTACCCTTGGTTTTCTTACCCCATGGAGTCACTGGATGACGGCCACCAGACGTACGACCTTCACCACCACCATGCGGGTGATCGATTGGGTTCATTGCCACACCACGTACAGTTGGGCGGATCCCCAACCAACGGCTGCGACCAGCTTTACCCAAAGATTTGTTTTGATGATCTGGGTTAGAAACTGACCCAATGGAAGCACGGCATTCAGAACGCACTAAGCGAACTTCACCAGATACCATCTTCAAAATAACATAACCTTCGTCACGGCCCATAATCTGAGCATAACAACCTGCGGAACGTGCAACCTGACCACCTTTACCGATTTTCAATTCGATATTGTGAACGATTGTACCAACAGGCATGTTTTTAAGTTGCATACTGTTACCTGGCTTAACGTCAGTTTTATCAGCAGAGATAACCATATCTCCTACTTGCAAACGTTGTGGAGCCAAGATATAGCGTCTTTCACCATCAGCATAGTTAACCAATGCAATGAAAGCTGTACGGTTAGGATCGTATTCGATTCTTTCCACTGTACCTTCAACATCAAACTTGTTACGTGCGAAGTCAATCATACGATAGCGACGCTTGTGTCCGCCACCAATGTTCCAGTTTGTAATACGTCCATGGTGGTTACGACCACCTGACTTACGCAAACCAACTGTCAATGATTTTTCAGGACTACCCTTCCAAAGACCTGAACGGTCAATGTTGACCAACTGACGTTGACCAGGGGTTGTAGGTTTATATTTCTTTAAAGCCATTATTATACTCCTGATGTTACGTCGATACGTGAGTCAGCATGAATGGTGACGATCGCACGTTTTGTGTTTTTTGTGAAACCACGACGCCCACGGAAAACTCTTGTTTTTCCTTTACGAATCAACGTGTTTACAGCTTCAACTTTAACTTCAAAAATAGCTTCTACAGCAGCTTTGATTTCAGGCTTTGTAGCTGTCATATCAACTTCAAACGTATACTGTTTGTTTTCAGTAATGTTAGTTGATTTTTCTGAAACAATAGGTCGCCTAATGACATCATAGTGTCTTAGATTAATTTTACTTGTCATTTTAGCCTCTCTTCAAGTGCACGTAAGCCAGCAACGCTGAGAACCAGCTTTTCTTTACGAATAATGTCATACACGTTCGCACCAACGGATGGCAAAACATCCATACCAGGAATGTTTGACACTGCACTAGCAAGACCATGGTTTACAGTCATACCGTCGATAAACAAAGCGGAATTTGTACCGAGATGTTCAAATGTCTTCATTGCGTCACGTGTTTTGTGTGAATCTAATTCAAATGTATCCATAACAGTCAAATTACCACCCAAAGCTTTCGCAGATAAAGCCATTTTAAGACCCATTGCACGAACTTTTTTAGGTAAGGAATACGCATGGCTTCTTGCAACCGGCCCGAATATGATACCACCCCCACGGAATTGCGCACCGCGCTTTGAACCGTGACGTGCACCACCAGAACCTTTTTGCTTTACGATCTTTTTTGTAGAACCGCTTACACTGGAACGCCCTTTAGCTTGGTGTGTACCAGCTTGACGACGTGCTAACTGCCAATGTACAACACGGGACAGAATATCAGAACGCGGGTCTAATGAAAAAATTGAATCTTGTACTTCAATTTCTTCCTTAACTGCATTATTTTTATCAAATACTTGTATCTTCATGATTTATACTTCTCAACTGCGCGCTGTTTTCTTGATCGCATCGCGAACAAATACTATACCACTTTTTGGACCAGGAACGCTACCCTTAATATACAATAGTCCGCGTTCTGCATCGACTGCTTGAATGACAAGATTTTGTTTCGTCACTTTAACATGTCCCATGTGTCCGGCCATCTTCTTGTTCTTAAACACTTTACCTGGATCCTGACGGTTACCTGTAGAACCATGGCTTCTGTGTGACACAGACACACCATGGCTGGCACGTAAACCACCAAAGTTGTGGCGCTTCATTGCACCAGCAAAACCTTTACCGATTGAAGTACCTGTAACGTCAACAAACTGACCACTTTCAAAGTGACCTGCAGTCAACACAGTACCGACGTCTAGCATGGCTTCTTCACTCACGCGAAATTCTTTAAGAATCTTACATGGTGTCATATTTTTCTTAGCAAATGCTTCACGTTGTGGTTTTGCGAGTTTCGTTGGGGCGACTTCAGCCGTCCCTAATTGAACTGCAGTGTATCCGTGAACATCATTTGTTTTTTGTTCTACGACCGTGCAAGGAGTTACCTTTAACACGGTAACCGGCACTTGGGACCCGTTTTCTTCAAAAACTTGGGTCATACCGATTTTTTCAGCAATTAAACCTGTTCTCATTTTCTATCCTTAGAGTTTGATTTCAACATCAACACCAGCGGCGAGATCAAGCTTCATCAAGGCGTCCACAGTCTGTGGTAACCAGTTGACAATATCTATCAAACGCTTGTGTGTTCTTATTTCAAATTGTTCACGTGACTTCTTATCGATGTGAGGTGAACGATTTACTGTATACCTTCTCGTGCGAGTTGGCAAGGGAATTGGTCCACGGACCTCTGCCCCAGTTCTCTTTGCCGTGTTCACGATCTCGCGAACAGACACATCAAGCAAGCGATGATCATAGGCTTGCAAACGTATACGTATTGCCTGATTTTCCATTATAAACTCTCGCTTTCTTAATTATTTCAAAATTTTCGCAACAACGCCAGCACCGACGGTACGTCCACCTTCGCG
>CAYZJC010000029.1:0-2790 GCA_964478775.1 uncultured Verrucomicrobiales bacterium
TCCCTATCAACCAAACTATGGAAGCGTTTTATATCAAGCAAGTCCTGCAGTGGTTCCCTATCAACCAAACTATGGAAGCGTTTTATATCAAGCAAGTCCTGCAGTGGTTCCCTATCAACCAAACTATGGAAGCGTTTTATATCAAGCAAGTCCTGCAGTGGTTGAGAGGTTTTTTTTTACTGAACAAGCTTATACGAAATTGTTAAGTGATATGGTGTCAGTGGGTTGGACTGCTAAAGATATTACACTTGCTGCTGGATATAAGCCAGGTCATGCAAAAGATAATTTTGCAAGAATGAAAACCTTATCATCTAATATGAAAAAAAAGAAATGGGACATTTTGATTGAAAATGACTATGTTAAATGGCTGTTGTCAGCATAAGATACATCAGCATAAGATACATTAGAAAACATTGATTTCGCAGGAAAGTGGGGGTGGCAAGCTGTAGCGAATCTAACTTATGAAGACTGCGAATTTTTTACACACCTATATTGTCTTAGGGAAAAACCCCATTCTTATTTTGCTTATAATAGTAAAATTTGTTAAAGTCAGGTGAAGATGCACTTAGCATGTCAAAATTTTAATTTACAAAAGCCATTTAAATGAAAAGGTTCGCAGTGATGACAGACTATAAAGATTCCGTTTTTCTACCTAAAACGCAGTTTTCAATGAAAGCTAACTTGGGTGTGCGTGAACCGTTGATGTTGCAGCACTGGCAAGATACAAAACTCTATGAGCAAGTTAGGCAAGCCAGTCAAGGACGCCAAAAATTTATTTTGCACTTTGGCCCCCCTTATGCAAACGGACATATCCACATAGGCCATGCTTTGAGTAAAATTTTAAAGGATGTTGTAAACAAGTCTTACCAAATGCAAGGGTATGATGCTGTGTTGATTCCTGGGTGGGATTGTCATGGTCTGCCTATCGAATGGAAAATTGAAGAACAATATCGCGCCAAAGGACTTAATAAAGACCAAGTTGACCCGATTGCTTTTCGCAGTGAATGTCGTGCATTTGCCCAAAAATGGACAGATATACAAAAAGAAGAATTCAAACGCCTTGGCATTTTAGCAGATTTTGATAATGCGTATTCCACAATGGCCTTTCAAACAGAAGCTAAAATTGTGGAAGAGCTTGGGAAATTTTTAATGAATGGGTCGTTGTACCGTGGGTTAAAGCCTGTGTTGTGGTCAGTTGTTGAAAAAACAGCTTTGGCAGAAGCTGAGGTTGAATATAAAGACCATGTGAGTGATTCAATCACCATTGGTTTTCCGATAGCCTCCTTTACAAACCCACTCTTGCAGGATGTAAAAGCCGTTATTTGGACAACCACCCCTTGGACGATTCCTGCCAACCGCGCGATTTCTTTTGGAACAGAAATTGCTTATAGCGTTGTGCAAACAAATGTAGCAACCGACTATATTGCGGTTGGCGAAAAGTTTTTAATTGCAAATGAGAGATTAGAAGCCTTTAAAGAAATGACTGGCCTCGTTGATGTGACTATATTGGGTTTCATAACGGCAGCCGACCTTGAAGGTACGACATGTCACCACCCTTGGCATGGTAACGGATATGATTTCGATGTGCCAATGTTAGCTGGTGATCATGTCACAACTGATGCTGGTACAGGGCTTGTGCACACAGCCCCTGGTCATGGTATAGAAGACTTTGAGGTATGCAAGGTATATGGTGTCGAGGTGCCACAAACTGTAGATAATGATGGAACATATTATGCCCATGTGCCTTTAATGGAACAAGTCCATATTTTTAAGGCGAACCCCAAAGTTATAGCGCTGTTAAAAGAGGCTGGGGCCTTGTTGTCTGCTGCAAAGCTTAGCCATAGTTATCCTCATTCTTGGCGTTCAAAGGCCCCGCTTATTTATCGCACAACCTCACAATGGTTTGTGTCGATGGATGTCAATGGTTTACGCCAAAAAGCATTAGATGCAATTGAACAAGTGGAATGGTTCCCTGCACAAGGCAAAAACCGTATTCGTAGCATGGTGGAATCAAGGCCTGATTGGTGCTTGTCTCGCCAACGTGCCTGGGGAACCCCTATCACTGTGTTTGTTAATAAAGAAACGGGGCAGTTGTTGCGTGATGAAAAAATTCACCAACGTATTGTGGATATGATTGCAAAAGAAGGTGCGGACGTATGGTTTAAAAACGATGCAGCCTTCTTTTTACAAGGCGATTACCCCGCTGAAGAATATGAAAAGATCAATGACATTTTAGATGTCTGGTTTGATTCTGGCTGTACGCATGCCTTCACTTTAATAGATAACCCCAATGTTCAATGGCCAGCAGATGTATATTTAGAAGGTTCTGACCAACACCGCGGCTGGTTTCAATCCTCTTTACTGGAAAGCTGTGGCACACGTGGCATAGCCCCTTATAAAAAGGTGGTTACCCATGGTTTCGTGTTAGATGAAAAAGGCTATAAAATGTCTAAGTCATTGGGCAATACCGTAACGCCAGAACAGGTGATTAAAAAATATGGAGTTGACTTGTTAAGGCTATGGGTTGTGAACTGTGACTACAGTGAAGACCTTCGTATTGGTGATGAAATTTTAAAACGCCAAGAAGACATCTATAGACGTTTTAGAAATACTTTGCGTTACTTGCTTGGTGCAATCAGTGAATTTAGTGAAGCTGAAACCTTGCCCTATGCGCAAATGCCTGCATTGGAAAAATATATTTATCATCAATTGGCACAACTTTCAAAATTGCATAAAAAGTCTGTTGAAGCTTTTGATTTTTCTACATTTTACGGGGCATTACATAATTTT
>CAYZJC010000029.1:2800-8514 GCA_964478775.1 uncultured Verrucomicrobiales bacterium
TTAGAAAAGATGCTTTGTATTGCGATCGTGCAGATGGGTTGCGTCGTAGGGCCACACGAACTGTCATGAACACGATATTGCAAGCGCTTATTGCTTGGTTGGCGCCAGTGCTCAGCTTTACAGCGCAAGAAGCGCATGACGAATATCAAGCCCAATTAGGCGTCCCGGATTCAGATAGAAAAAGTATTCACCTCGGCTTATTTTCCACCTTTGATGAAAGCTTTGAAAATGAAGCTTTGGATGAACAATGGACTGCCCTTAGAAACTTTCGTAAAGTCATTACCGCTGCTTTGGAAAAAGAACGTGCAGCGAAAACGATTGGTTCAAGTTTGCAGGCTTCGGTAGATGTTTATATACCAAATGAGTTAGCGCCTCATTTTGAAGAAGTTGATTTAGCCGAGCTTAGCATTACGTCTGCGGCAAAATTAAAAGTCGGTGAACCAATGCCTGAAGATGCTTTTACAACAGCAGAAAGCACTGAAGTTGGCGTGGTTGTGTCAGTTGCTGAAGGAAACAAATGTCAACGATGCTGGCGTGTTTTGCCAGAAGTGGGTTCAAAGTCACGTATAGATTCAGCGCATGCTGACATTTGTATAAGATGCGAAGAAGCGTTGTAGTCTTTTCTCGAGACACTTTTTACGATAATAGAAAAAAGCAGCAGCTCAGAACGAGTTGCTGCTTTTCATATATCTCGGTGTATTTACTAAGTTAATGTTTTTCAGCGATCAATTATAAAAATAAGGCATGTATTCTTGTTGTCTTAATAACTTTGACTGATTTGAATATAAAAAACTATCCTTTTATAAAAAGCATTGAGTGAATCTTGCCTTTATTATGGGGGATCTTCATAGAATAGGTTTTACTACACTATAACAGTACCAAGAAAAGACCTAGAACCCAACTTTAGCGCACCTATATTTTGTTGATGTGGTCCCAATAGATTTTTTTATATGTTAAGGAAGAGTTTATGCGTAAGAAGCGCTGTGATAGATAACATGCTTTTTATTTTAATCAATTTAATATTTTGTTATGAAAATAGGAATATTATTTTAACTGTATCTACCTAACCTAGCGAAATCTTTTTTGATTGAGTATACGCTTTAAAAACAAGGAAGCGGTATGTGTTGATTGCCAGCGTGCCTTGGTGAGACATTGACACAAATGAGAAAAGGACAGCGTGCATAAAAGGAATGTAAAAATGAATGTTCACACATCCGTCTTTCTATTGTCAAAACACTATAAATTTTTTTTTGGTATAGCGATCTGTTGTTGTTATATGCTCTCGTGTCATGAGGGGAGAGCCCAAGAAGAAGACTTCCCTCCTGCTCAGCTAAGCCCTTCTACATTGCCTCCAATATCTGCGCAAACGTTAAAATTTTCCCCCATACAAACACAAGAGTCTGATTCAGGAGACACCTTTGCTTCTGAATTTTTTGGGAATAAAGAAGTCGTTTTCGCAACCCCTTTTCTTGAACGCTATGCAAGGTGTTCTGCCGTCACTTGGAATATATTGGCTACCGGAATTAGTGATGCAGAAGCTTTGCTACATGCCGCTGGTGTTGCCATGATTGCATGTTCTGGCGCTATGCCGCAGCACTTACAAAGAGACTTTGCCGTTTATGCTGTTCAAATTGCGATTGTGGCTTATGGCATTAGCAACTTAAATTCGTTTGCAGAAAAAGTGGTTGAGGTGAGGGAAGCACAGGCGATTGAATATGAAAGGCTTAATCGTGAAAATGCACTCAACGTTTCACAAGTGCTCATAGGTGAGCATCATCTTCAAGCTGCGAGCACTACATTCACAACCCCCTTTTTGGAACGCTACTATACAACATGCGCTGTGTTGCGTAATATCACCTGGGACAACTTGGGGTTTTTCACAATTTTGTTAAAGTCGGCCGCTTATAGTATTGCCAATTGGTCAAACACAGCCACGACAGAAAAGTCTCGATCAGACTTGTTGTTGGTAGCCATGTTTGTTGGTTTCACAAGCATATTTTGTGAATACTATGTTAAGTATTTGGCAAAGAATACCCCTAAAATGGAACAAAAAGCGCTTGAAGCAAGGCATATTAACAGGGTCAGAGTTGCGCACTCAAACCATGCTTTAGCATCTGCTACTTCACATCTGCCCGTGATAAATGAGGAAGAAAAGGTTTAGCTTTGATATCAAAGAGGGATGGGAGTTGAAAAATAAAAATGAAATCGTTCGGCTAGATGACCAATGGCGGTTTCTACTTTTCGACGAATATTCCTCATAAGAGATAACGGTCACTGTCCAAAGTAGTGGCCGCGCTTGTTTGGTAGGGCTATAAGCAAAATGCATGCATTTATAAATATAAAATTATTATAAAATTTTATATTGTTTTATTTTAATCGAATGATATAACGTATTGCAAAACTTATCTGCTTGAGTATACTAATAAAAACTGCTTAAAAATGTTGGAACGTTTCATCACATAAACACTATAATTTTGCGATTGTTAAATTGGTGAGGTGAGAGGTTATCATTTGAAAGATGTGTCATACAATAAGGATATTCAAAATGAAAGTTTTTCTCTCTTCACTTATTCATCGATTAGTTTTACTTTCTTTTGTGTACGCATCTGTATTGCCTTCTTGGGCGTGGGCTTTAGATGAGATCAATACACAAGATCGTAAAATTTCTTCCTCGCTGACAGCATATCAGGCGGACACGCCTTCCTTTTCATCTCAAGTTGATTTATATCAAGAAGCTTTAAACCATCAGCAAACAGCAGTTGTCAATACAGAAGGTGTTAAGGAAGCTTTAACAACTCTTGTGCATCGTTTGCTATCTGTTAAAGAAAAAGATGAATTATTTGCTTTGGCGCAGGCTTATGAATTAGGGCAAATTAAAGGCATTTCAAAAAATAATGATAATGCCCTGCGAAATTATAGATTAGCTATTACAGCTGGTCATGGGGAGGCTGAAAACAAATTAAATGCATTCGTGGAAGTATTGGCGAATGAAGCAATTGCAGAAACGCATAATGGTCAAAAAAGACATCAGCTTGGCAACTACTATTATAATGGAGTAGGTGTTCAAAAAGACTATGCGAAAGCAAAAGAATGGTTTGAAAAAGCTTTGGCTGTGGGAAACCAAAATAGTTCTTTTTATCTCGGGTTAATATTTGAATATGGAGACGGAGTTGATGTTGATTATTTTGAGGCACTAAAATATTATACGCGCAATGCACAGGACAAAGGACGTGTTGAGCGTGTGGTTGGAAAACTCAACACACAAAGTCAAACGTCTGATGTATACCTCTATCAAAAAGGGAAATGTTGTGAATATGGGTATGGTTTTGTAAAAGACTTATATGCTGCTTTCACTATCTATAAAAAAGTTATAGAAAACAGTCCAGAAAATTCCCCTTTATTTAACAATGCAAGCAAAGCCATTGAACGCATATTAACATGCAATGATGGGGATGTCTTATTTCAGATTGCCCAAATGTATGAAACCAGCTACGAGGGTTTTTTTACATCTGATGTAAAGTTGGCACTTAACGCTTATAGATTAGCTATTGAAGCTGGTCATGGGGAGGCTGAAAACAAATTAAATGCATTCGTGGAAGTATTAACGAATGAAGCCATGGCAGAAACAAAAAACGGTAACAAAAGATATCAGATTGGTTACTACTATTCTAATGGAATAGGTGTTCAAGAAGACTATGCGAAAGCAAAAGAATGGTTTGAAAGATCTATAGCCTTTAAGAATGCACATGGATATCGGTCTCTTGGTATTATGTATGAAAAGGGATTGTCTGTAGTAAGTGATTTATTTAAAGCATTAGAATATTATTATGAATCAAAAAAATATGGATATAGTCAATATTTACAAGACATAGAAAGAGTTGTAGGAAAACTAAATCAAGCAGATGAAAATGATGCTGTTATCCAATACACAAAAGCGATGTGTTTTGAATACGGATATGGCTTTAATAAAGATAATAAAAAAGCATTAGCATTATACAACAAGGCTGCTGCACAAAATCATTTGGCATCTCGTTTTAAGCTGGCAAAATTTCACCACGAAGAGAAGGGGATTACGCAAGAAAATGAAGTTGAAATCTCATCTGTTTTTAAAGAAGCAGCTATGGCAGGTAATCCGCAAGCACAATTTGAGTTTGCTAAACTGATTGAAAATAAAAAGATACAACAACAGCATTTTGTAGATACTGACACCGCAGTTACGATAGAAGAATTAGATAACCTGATATTTTTACGCCCTAAAAAAGAGGTCTATTATCCCTTTTCAGTTGAACGTTACCATTATGCCATTAATTATTATGCGTTAGCAGCAAAACAAAATTATCCAAAAGCAAAAGAGAAACTAACAGAACTCCTGAAAAAAATATCATTAAAAGATTTAACAACATCTTTTTATAACCCTGAGGTGATTTCAGAATATTTTGAATTAAAAAAGAAGGACATAAAATGTGCTAACGCGATTATAAAGTGGTTAAATGATCAAATTAAATACCAAGCACAAGACATTAGTCAATGGTCTATGAACGCTTTGGCGACTTTGTATCTTGACCCGCAATTTGTTTTGAAGAATGAAAAGAAAGGCTTGATGCTTTTAGCACGCGCAAGCCTCGCTGGTTATGAAGAAGCGCAACACAACTTGTCTTTGTACGTTAACTATATTGACTTGTACAATAAGGCGCAAGATCCTGGCTTGATTTATTTGTTGGCATTTTGCTATGCCTACGGATATGGAGTCGAACAATCTTTAAATAAAACTTTTGACTTGTGTAGTTCTGCCGCACAGCGTGGCCATCTTGATTCCATGTACGCATTGGGTGAATTTTATAGCCATGGGTTTGATGGGTTGGCAGTGAATTATACATTGGCTGTTGATTGGTATCAAAAAGCTGCAGAAAAAGAACATGCCCTTTCACAATGTGCATTGGGTCAATGCTATGAATACGGCATGTCTGTGAAGAAAAATATTGTTGAGGCGTTAAGGTATTATGAATTAGCTAAAAATAACGACAATGAAGACGCCACCTATGACTTTGAACGCGTGATAAGAAATTTGAACACAAAAGCCTTTCAAGGCTCAATAGAAGAACGTTTTATTTTAGGCATATTAAATGAGCGTGGGATTGGCTATAAAAAAAACATTAAGGCTGCTATAGAAAATTATAGAATAGCGAGTGAGCAAGGACATCAGGGTGCTCAAAATAATTTAGCACTGTTGCTGCAAGAACAAGAGGGGTTTTGTAAAAACGAAGTGTATGCGCTGTTGTTAAGGGCATCGAGTGATAACAATAGTGGGGCACAAGACAATTTTTCTGCTGAGATGATAGAGAGTATCAGACAAAAGGCTGATGACAATGATGCTGCGTCTCAATTTTTATTGGGTCAATGTTTTGAAAAAGGAAAGGGTGTTGATCAAAACTTTGAACGCGCCTTCCATTATTACAAGCTTTGCGCCGATCAACATGACAGGGACGCCATTAATGCCATGGGGCATCTGTATGAAAAGGGATTGTTTGTCGAACCTGACATGATTACGGCACTTTCATACTATGAAAAAGCTGCAAAGAGGAGGCATCCAGAAGCTGAGAAAAATCTAAAACGCATCGTTTCTCCTTTGCTGAATCAGAATACAGCTAAGTCTAGTGATGACTTATTGCTGTTAGCAGCCTTATATGCAAAAGGCATTAGCGTCGAACAAGACG
>CAYZJC010000029.1:8524-19176 GCA_964478775.1 uncultured Verrucomicrobiales bacterium
AAAAATATAATTTGATTTTTCAATTAATTTTTTATTTGATATGGTATCTTTTAAGGTGTCAATTTTTACTATCATATCTGCTTTTGAAGATTCTAAATTAATTACTTTTAACTTTTGAGTATCTTTTTCAAAAGCTTTATGCAATAACGCACATGCCCAGTTTGATTTTGAATTCATGATTCAAGAATTGCATGAGCGTTTTGGTAGGTTAGATGATTTTTCAAACACTCCTTACGCGCTTTTTGTGAAAATTTTAAATAGAAAAGTTAATGAAGGTGACGTGTCGGCAAAATCAGCGTTAGCGATGCATTATGGCTTTTCTTCCTCTAGTTTGGAAAATAAAATAAATTCTTTAATGCTATATAATTATCTTGCAATAGAGGTTGAAGAAAAATACCAAAAAATTATAGAAGAAAAAATAAATTCATATGAATTGCTAGCTCAGCAAGGCGATAGAGACGCCTGTTATATACTAGGCCACTGTTTCGATGAAGGAATTGGTGTTAGAAAAAATACGTCATATGCTGTTGAGTTGATAAAAAAAGCTGCGTGTGCTGGGCAACAAGACGCTAAAAAATTGTTATTAGACAAAAATATGAGCGCTTATTTAAAGGAGGCGCGCACCTTAGAGAAAACCTTAGTGAGCCCAATCACTAAATGGGATGATTTGCTGGCATGCCTCACACAACCTTGGCTATCACAACGCAGCATTGAATCTGGTTTTATTATTGATACGCAAGCATCCTTATTATCTGAAATGGGGGCTAATCATTTAACCCTTTTCTTGCCAATAGAATCGACCTGTTTAGACGGGGTATTGGAAAAAACATCAGCAACACTTGAAAAAAATGAGAGAGGAATTATCTGGCTACAGCACAATCACCAATTCATTGTAGATTGGTCAGGAAATTTAACCGTGTTCGTATTGGCGAGTGAAGTTGCATCTGATGAAGTGACAAATCTTCGCATTCATAACCCGTACGGCAATGTGAATGTGCAATCTGTTAATGTGCCTCACCAATTACAAGTTTCAGGAAAAAATATAGTCATAGGGGGCAGTAACGTTAAATGTAATCACCTGCACAGTTGGGCCTTTGGTGATGGATTAGATGCACATGGCACATTGACATTGACACAAAAAACGGTATGTGAGGTGCAAGCACTGCATCAACATCAAGGCCAATTTGAAAATTATGGAACAATTCAAAGTCAGGCTGACCAAGACTTAACCTTACATTTCTCACACAAGGCAAATAATCATCGTTATATTGTTGCTAAAAAAGATTTTTATTTACAATCAAGTATTTCATTTATCAATAATTATCATATAGATGTACATAATGATGTTTTTCTTGATACGCAAAATCAGTTTGTCAATCAAGATACTATCTCAATGAAAGGCGGTTCTGTCCATGGAATCATGAGTCATTTTGTAAATGGTCAAAACGCAAATTGGTCTGTGAAAAAATTAGATGAAAACCTATATATAGAGACCTTTGAAAATAATGGACTTATGCAAGGCAGTGGGAACCTGCATGTAAAAACAGCTACGAATAATGGAATCATGACTGGCACAGATGATTTTCTTTTATTCGTTGATGAGAAATTCTGTCATAATTTTGACGCCAAAATAACTTATAAAAATTTCACTACGCAAGGAATGGGGGTTTTTCTACAAGAAGGTGTTGTCACAACTGCTAAAACCATAATAGGGAATCAAACTTATGCAATCGAATCTTTTCATGAAAGAGAAATTCCCTTTTTACAAACGCAACATTTAACACTCTTAGAAACAAATATCCTCTTTAAAATAGATAACAACATAGAATGTCACGCCCAATTTGTAAATTGTTTAGGGGATGAAACGAATCAAATTATAAATTGTGGAATTTTTGAGTCTGATGAACTTCATAATAGGAGAGCATTTGAAAATGCAGGATATTTTTCCACTGATGTTTTTACACAAGAAAAGAGTTTCGTAAACAATAAAAAAGGTGCTGATTTTAACGTTCAAAAGACAGCTCATTTAAAAGAAACCAAAATTGAAAACTTTGGGTTTATGGAAATTCAAAAGAATTTGCATGTTGAACATGCGTCTGTTAGCAATGAAAATATTTTGCACCTCAAAGATAGTGTTCTGCTTGAGCAAGCGACATTATCCAATGCTGGAAATTGGATATGTTATAACACAGTTAGCGGGTCAGTTCACAGCCTGTATAATAAGGAAAATTCAAAACTCATATTCCAAGAGTGTGTATATCTTAATGGTCTGAAACCAAATGATAAAATGGGAACGGTCATTAACTTAGGCTCTGTTTTATTCAAAGATGTCACTTATTTACATGATTTAATTTTAATAAATAAGAAACACTTGGAAATGTATGATTATTTTTCTTACAAAGGAAGTAATTTTGTAAGTGATCCTTCTTCTAAAATGTTGAGCACTGGAATAGTCAAGCTAAATTCTCAAAAAACGCTTCAGCTCTACGGCAAATATATATTTGGAAAACAAGCTATATTGGCGTCGCCTGAAATTGTAAACTACGGCACATTTTACCTTCAAAAAGGGACTGTGTGCTTACAAGGCTTTCTAACGAATCATCACATTTTTAATGTGGATCACCTTTTTTATGAGTCTCAATTCTTAGAGAATAAAGGCACAATTGAAATTAACCATTTTAATCAGTATCTGAATAAAAATCAATTTGATAAAGATATTCCTGTGCAACCCTTACTGCATAGATTGTCAAACAATTCAGGGTCTTCCTTTGCTGTCTATCATGGGATGTTCTTTGTGCAGCATCTTTTTAACGAGGGAGAGCTCTCTTTATATGATGGTTATTATTCTATTAAAAACTTAGAAAATAAAAATGGAATTTTATTTGTAGATAATTTATTTTGTTCGTCACAAACATTTGGTTTTAGTGGTGAAGTTGAAGTCCAGCGTTTGCTTAGTGCGAGTGACCCTTATGTGCATATGTCTTCATTTGGAAAAACTGTTATTCGAAGCGGTGGAATGCGTGCAAAAACTTTAGAAAACCATCTGGATTTACATTTATTTGACGGCATGAATGATGTCGATCTATTAAAAAATGTCAGTAAGCGTTCACGCATCATTATGCATGAAAAATCACATTTTTCTTTAAAAGATCTGATGAATCAGGGTGAAATCATCAGCACGCAAGGGGTTATTCTAGATCTCATTAAAGATGTTAGCCAAATGGGAACGGTGAAAACATTAAAGGGTATGCTCGTTCGTGCATCAAAGATCACAGCACCCGACACGCAATCTGAAGGTAGAAATCAAATTATTGCCCACAAAGAAAAAGATAGTGAAGTGATAGATGAATGGATTCCTTCATTCCTTCAACAGCATATGAAGAATTTTGAAATCGTAGAAGACTTAAAAGTTGAAGCACCTTCTTTCCGTTCCACTATGTCTCTTACAATTCCTTATCATGCAACTTTTATTGTGCAAAATTTTACTATTTTGAACCATTTAAGTGTATATGGCTTATTTGTCGACACACACAATTTCATAAATGAAAATAATATTTCAAATGGAATCCATTGTTATGGCCCTATGAATGTGGTGGCCTTGAACGATATCAATAATGAATGTGGCGAAATACAGTCAACAGGGAAAATCATTTTAAAAAGCATAAACGGTACAATAATGAATGGTAGCCCCATTTTGAATGGCCAATGCAAAAGCAGGAATGGTGCCAAAATTATTTCTAATGACGAACTTATTTTAGAAACAATGGATGGTCAGATTGATAATAGCTATGGCATTTTATATGGCAAATACGGGGTCTTTTGTACTTTTCAAGCGCACCAGCTTATCAATACAACGGCACAAATTTTATCAGGTAGTAACATTGAATTAACTGGTAAAAAACTGCTGAATCAAACAGGTGGTTTTTATGAAACCCGTACTAATCATACACACGTTGAATGGCGCGAAGTTGGCACAAGTAATCCCTTTAAATCCAGTAAAATGAAGGATTTTCATCACCATTATGTGGATGTGCATGAACATTTTATATCTGAAGGATCTGAAATTGAATCAACGGGTGGTGATATTAAACTTTTTATTCAACACGGCCTTAATAGTGGAAGTTCTATTTGTGCATCTAAAAAATTATTTATTAACGGTCATCAATGGAAGGATGAAGAAGACCTTCCCTCAACATTTATTAATGAATGTAAAACAGCACGCAGAGCTGATGGGTGGACTGGAAGGAAAACAGACACACAAACAATTAAGTCAGTTTTAAAAGCGGGCAAACATGTCAATGTAAAAACTGGCTTATTCACCCTTTCAGGCAGTGTCAACGCACCCCATATACAAATCAATGTTGAAAGTTTGGGGGCAATACGAGCAGGGCTTCGTCAAGATATGCAAACTGGGGACGTCTTTATTAACCTGGCTGATGTGACTGATCAAATGATGAAAGAAAAAAGTATCTTTCAAAGAAATCTTCATATTCAATATGAGGAAATGAAAAGCGCATTGCCGGTAACAGATCGTGTAACTGCCCGTGTATCGCAACCCGTTATCACGGTTGGACTAGGCGGGGAATTAGCACCCAAATTTAGTGCACAAGATATTTTCTTAATTCGTAAAAGTCAAAATGAAACGAGACCCTATTTAAGCGATGCGGCTATGCAATTTGCCACGTTACACAGCTTACGTGATATTGCTGGAACATTGAATTTATGGGGGTTATCAGGCAATGATCTGATTGATGATTTGGTTTTAAAAAGGGGAAAAAACCTTGAAAATAGAATTATTGCAGCAGGACACCAACCTGAAGAAAGCCTGGTTCTTAGGAAGCTGATTGCTGATATGGAAACCGATGCTTCTATCTTTTTTGAAGAAGAATGCCGACATGGGGAATGTTGCATCGTTCCAATCATGCTGATTAAACAACGAACCATTATGAAAAAAGCACTTGAAATGTGTGGCATAACGGGACAAGAGCTAGAAATTACAATTGAAAAACCATCTACTTTAGAAGAAGTGGTCATTGCAGCGCAAGATCAGCATCAGCCACTGGATGCTACGCAATATGACGTGTTGGAACAAAAACAAACTAAAGAGCGTTCGGTCTTATGTGAGAGTGATCACCTGTCGGATTTGTCTCAGCTTAATACAGGTATTCACATACAAGCACAATCTGAATTAAGCATGGTTGGATGTGCTTTGACATCAGACAAACACATCTATCTAGAAAGCAAAGGGCTTCTTTCATTGTCTTCAAAAACGAAAAGAAAGCAGCAATATAATGGCTATCAAGATGAAGTCATTCGACAATCCTTTGAGGCGCAAGATGAAATCATCATTGCTTCAGATACAGCAATTGCCATGAAAGCGATAACGGCTGAGTCAAAAAACGGTGATATTTATACACAAGCTCCCGTCATTATGGATGAAGCATTAGATGTGCATGCCATGAGACAGTATGAAAACTACGACAACTTTGACCCAATTCATATTGAAGAAAACAGTAACAAGCCAGTAACAAGTGAATTCAATGCTGAAAAGGGAAATGTAAATATTAGTGCTATTGACGGTGCTTTGTTGATGTCTGCACCGAAGATTAAAGCAAAAATCATTGAATTGTGTGCAACGCAAGGGGTCACCATTCAAGATGTGTACCAGTCTTTTTCAAGAGAAACACATCAGCAAATTGATGGTGGTTTTTTTGGAACAGATAAAGATATTCAAACCTTTTATCAGTCTGTGAAATCACAAGGGGCCAGCTTTGATGGGTTATTGAAAATTCATAATGAAAGTGGGGATGTTAATCTTACAAATATAAGTGCGGGTATCATTGAAGTTGAAACCTACAATGGCGTTGTCAATCTTTTCTTAGGAAAAGAAATGGAAACGTATATGCGATGCGAAAAAGAAAAAAGTTTGGTCTGGCAATCGAATCGTGTTGACGGGTATGAAGCAAAACGGTTTAGTGAATCTCAATTTGAAAAACTCACTGTATTGTCACCAAGTGATGTTCATGTACAACTGGTCAAAGGAAAAACAAGTGATATTTTAAACCGTATAGCTTTGAATGGGGGTGTTCTCACCTCAGAATTTTTAGAGGAATTGCATAAAGAGACCCATATTCATCAAGAAGGGCCAACGGCTGCATTAGCAATTATTGTTGCAATCGCAGCAACATTTGCCACCATGGGAGCCGGATCTTATTTAGCAGGAATGGCAGCTACAGCATCGGGTTCTGGGACGGTCGTCACCGGGGCAGCATATACAGCAGCTGCGGCTAATGGTTCTTTATTAGCGGGCTCTGCTTTATCTGGGGCGATGGCTGGAAGTTCTGCGATAGCTGCATCAACTGCAGCTATAGGAACAGCAACAGCATCTGGAGTTGTGCTATCAACAACAGGCACAATAATTGCGACCATGACTACAGCTGTGTTTTCCTCTCTGGCATCACAAGCCGCATTAGCGCTTGTCTCATCCAAGGGTGATTTAGGCAAAGCCTCTAAGATGCTTGCTTCACGTAATACGATGAAAAACCTAGGCATTTCTGCTTTAACAGCTGGCTTCGTAGGCGGTGGATCTTTGAATCCTGGAGCCACACTTATGGAACGTGTGGCACATTACGGCCTTGAGACTGTGGGTCGTGCAGCTGCAGAAACCATTGTCACCGGCAAAACTGATATGGCAAGCCTTGCCCGTTCTGCTGTGGCGCAAGTCATAGGGGGATCCATTAGCAGTAAGATAGGTGAAATTTATCATTTAGATGAAATTAATGGGTTAACACATAAAGCCTTAACAGCTTTTTCAGGCGCTATTTCTGGTGTCATCTTTGATGGAAAGGAAGGGATTGCAGCAGGTGCAATGGGTGCGGTGACAGCGGCCACAGTTGGTGAAGCTTACTTGTCAAAAGATGAATTGAAGGGAAAGCTGCAAACAATGCCACTTGAAAAAGTGCAAGAATATGTAAATCGTGCGGGTATTTTATCGCGCATGGTGACAGCGACCGTATGTGGTTTAACACGCATGAAAGCTGAGCATACGAACACCGCCATGATGACAGCGTCATTATCTTTAGATAATGATTATATCGCATATGCCAATCGTACGATACAAGAGTATCAGCTAGAAAAATTGAGAAAAGAACAGGCTGAACTTCCTGAAAATGAAGCCACTGAAGAGGAAAAGGCAGCTGCCTTAAAGGAAAAAACAGCAAAAAAGAGAGCAAAAGCAAAGCAAGCTAAGAAGGCACAGAAGGCAAAAGCCCGTTTGAAAGCAGAGATTGAGTCTAAGCTTAAGCAGGATATAAAACCCCAACAGGCAGATGAAGATCCCAACAGTGTAAGAGGCATTAATACCTATGGTATTGCACATGTGAAAGAAACTTTAAAAAACAGACCTTTGAATGCAACGCCAGAAGAAAATGCACGAGACCAAGAATATGCAGATCAATACCTTGCTTGGCAAAGAAATGACCAGCAACTTGAAGAAAAATGGCAGCAAGCTTACGCTGATGGTTCAAGGTTAAGTAAGCTTTATGGACCATCAGAGTCACATTATGAACAAGCAGATAACATATTAAATGAACGCCATGTGTTACGCGTGGCTGAGCGTCCCAATAGTCCAACATATGAAAGTGTTACGGCCCCTCTCATTGAAAAGGGTGCGGCGAAAGTTGTGTCTAAAATTCAGTCAGCTATGGCCATACAACAAGAACTATATGAACAAGGAGAAGCTCGCCTTCAAACGCTTTTAAATAAATCTACCCTCACAGCCGGTGAGATAATGGAAAGAGATGAATTATGGGATGAGCAAGCAACGTTTGTCACAACGAGAGGTGCCTTAAAAGCAACAGGTGCTGGATTAGAGTTAGCTGGTAAAGGGTTAGAAAAGGTGAGTTCTGGCTCTAGACAACTGATGAGGTCTGTTGGATTAAGCCATAAATGTGCACAATATGTGGAAGATGTGTTGGTGATTAAAGCTGGCGCGAAAGGTTTGGCCAAACTTGGAGGTGCGCTTAAAGAACCTGTGAGAAAAGTCGTTAACACTATTGTAACACCTAAAGCCGTTAGGTCTGTTGCACCTACATCTGCGATACCGCAAAAGATAAGTGTGCCTGTAGAGACAGCCAAGATGACTGCTGGAAAGTCTTTTGCTGATGCGTTAGGGAATAAGGGTGTGATCAAAGCTGAGGGGACTTTTAAAGCTGCAACAGTTTCCAATAAGGTGGCCGTGTCACAGGCACAAAATGTGAGCCTTCAAGGGGTCAGTTATGCTGATGTTGCAAAGGGCATAAAGAAAGCCCCAACGACTCCGCTTCCTATCCACAAGGGTAAGGTCAGCAGTCATGTAAGTGAAGCTTTAAAAGTGCCTGCGAACCAGCAGCGTGCAGGTTTTAAAAGCTATGCAGATGCACTAAAAGTGCCCCCACACTATGGCACAAATGTTATACCGTTTAAGCCAAAGCTGCCAGATGCCATTGGTACACAGCACATCAGCCAATTGAAAGCAACAGGTACACATGGGGGTGGTGGCTTTAAGGGCCACAAGCTGACTGCACATAGCAAGATGGCTAAACCCATGACGTCATCACTTGGCACGACAGGCAAGAACAGCGTTAAAGGGGTGCAACAGACTGGCCAAAGCCTGAGTGGAAAGATACCCTCAACAGGTACTGCTGAAGCAGGTGCTTGGAAGAGGTCGCATAAATCTAGAGCTGACGGTTTAAGGCAGCAAAAAGAAAACCCTCAATTTGGAAAGAATCCGACGGTTACAGATAAAGTTGCACAATCTGGTGAACGTGCGACTTTCGTGTCAACAGAGTTAACAGAAAAGATTGTTACTAAACCAAATCAGAATCCACGTCAATTTACATCTGATATTTTTAATTCTGAACCTACACACTGGAAATCCCCAGTAGGGACAAAGCAAACCTACAAGGTCACTCAAAGAAATGATATAGATTGGTATAAGGTGAGAACGAGAGGGGCTAAAGACTTTATAGGTAAAACTAACTTGGACGCTGCTAAATCTGGATTTGCACCACAGCTACATGATGGATCTTTTGCAACATTGCATCATATTAACCAAAATGGGTTAGGCAATTTAATTGAGGCCAGTACGTGCTATCATGGTGTTGGGAAGTATGGGCAAGAAATTCTACATAGCCTTTATGGTTCTCGAAAGTCTCATCCTATAAATCCAGTGAATAGAAATAAATTTTCAGCAGACACAAGAGCCTATTGGAAACAAAGAGTGCAGGATTAAAAAATGAGTAAAACAAAAAACCTATTAAATAGATTTGAAATTTTATTTAAGAATAAGAAATCAATAAATAAATATGCAATTAATATTGAGAACTCTTTAGATGTGAAATTATCTAAAGAATTTCATTCTATTAGTGCATATTTTGATGGCGACTGTTTAGGATTTGGTTTGTTTTGCTTCGACCGTACAGCTACAATTGATAATGTAATTGATAGAACCATTGAATATAGGCGATTAGATCCCCCTTTGCCTCATCAATTTATAGCTTTAGGGGAGAATGATGTCAGTTTTTTTGCTCTTAATACACATAACGATGAAGTCACAGAAATGTCTTTGAACGACTATTACAATTTTGTAGAAAATAGGTCTCTTGAAGATAATCCTCAAGTTTTTAAATCCTTCACAGACTTTTTTGCCTATCTTTTGGACGAGGAGGAGAAGATGAGGCAAGAGGAGGCATCTCACTCCTAGCCTTGCCTCCTCCTATGCTATCTCTGATATTGGAGGTCTCATTCAAGGGGATAATCGAGAATCTGTTACCATCTCTGTGCTCTCGGCCATAGGAAGTCGTTCAAAAGCACTCTTAGAAAGTCAAGTTTGATGGTGTGGATATGGGGAAAGCATCTGTAAGTGGCACATCAGCAACAAAGGCAACGGCTCAAAGCAGGCCAATCGTTACTACTGATAGGTCAGTTGTTGAATCTTTCGCAACAGCTGAAGGCACCGTTACAGCCAAGATGACTGCTGGAAAGTCTTTTGCTGATGCGTTAGGCAATAAGGGTGTGATCAAAGCTGAGGGGACTTTTAAAGCTGCAACAGTTTCCAATAAGGTGGCCGTGTCACAGGCACAAAATGTGAGCCTTCAAGGGGTCAGTTATGCTGATGTTGCAAAGGGCATAAAGAAAGCCCCAACGACTCCGCTTCCTATCCACAAGGGTAAGGTCAGCAGTCATGTAAGTGAAGCTTTAAAAGTGCCTGCGAACCAGCAGCGTGCAGGTTTTAAAAGCTATGCAGATGCACTAAAAGTGCCCCCACACTATGGCACAAATGTTATACCGTTTAAGCCAAAGCTGCCAGATGCCATTGGTACACAGCACATCAGCCAATTGAAAGCAACAGGTACACATGGGGGTGGTGGCTTTAAGGGCCACAAGCTGACTGCACATAGCAAGATGGCTAAACCCATGACGTCATCACTTGGCACGACAGGTAAGAATAGCGTTAAAGGGGTGCAACAGACTGGCCAAAGCCTGAGTGGAAAGATACCCTTTGGCAGCGCAACAGGTACTGCCGAAGCAGGTGCTGCAAAACGCACAGCAAAGGGTTCTGCAAAAGGAAGAGGCAAAGGAAGCGATAAGCGTTCTGCTGCAAAAGGTGAAGC
>CAYZJC010000030.1:0-10603 GCA_964478775.1 uncultured Verrucomicrobiales bacterium
AAATAGGTCTGGTGCGGTGTTGGCGCAATAGCCAACAACAAGCCCACCGGCACTGCCGCCCATTACAGCTACTTGACTGGGGCTATCAACTTCGTAGATTTGACATAACTGTCGCGTTGAAGAGATCACATCTTTAAATGTATTGAGTTTATTATTCATTTTACCATCTAGGTACCATTCATACCCACATTCACTGCCTCCACGCGCATGCACAATTGCATATACAAAGCCTTCATCTGCAATGGTAGTCGCACGCACAGAAAAAGATGGTGTCATTGCAATGCCATATGACCCGTATGCATACACAAATAAAGGAAGATTTTTAGCAGGTGTATCTTTTCTCTTTAAGATAGAAACTGGAACTAATATATCATCATGACTTGGTAGCATCAGTAATTGAGATTCATAAGCATTAGCGTCATAATTGGGAACACTTTTTTCATGCACTTTTGACAATTGGAACGTCTCAAAGTCAATTTCATATTTGCACAAGGGTTGTGTCATGGTTTGATAATTAAAACGCACATAGGACGTTGTTGTTTCTTCAAATACAATTGAAATATTGCAAGGCTCATTTGAAATTTGAAATTCTTGTCTGTTTGACATATCATTTAAGGAATAAATGTAAAGGTGAGAACTGGCGTTTTCCATAAACACAACGGCAAGGTGATTATTATAGACTTCAAAATCTCGCAATAAACGATTGGGCTGACTATCAATTAAGAGTTGCCATGTTGATTGGTCATCTACAGTGTCAAAACTGATTTTGAAAAGTTGAAAATTATGATGTGGGTCTGGATTCACTGCGATATATAAGTGATTTTCATTAGAGCTGCAACTGATTGCTTTTGAACCAAAGGCTTGAGATATAACTGTTTTGTATGAAAATTTTTCTTGTTGCATATCCAGGACATGTAGCGTGTCGTTATTAGAGTGTCCGCTTGAAATGCATAAAAATTGTCCATCACCTGGGTTTGAAATCCCCACACCACAAAGCGGGTTGCTTTCCTCATAAATAAGAATGTCATCTGTTTTTGCTTGCCCCAGTGTGTGGAAATATACGCTTTTAGGCACAGAATTTACTTTTTGTGTGTAGAAAAAGCCAGGTAGTGTATTGTGCCATATGATAGAAGAGGAAACTTTTGTAATCGCAGTGTCTAAAATCTCATTGGTATTAAGATTCTTTACCGTAATGTCATAAAGTTCTGTGCCGTCACTATCAAGTGAATATGCCAATAAGTCATTAGCAGAAACTGCTACAGTGCCTATGTCAAAATAGTCATAGTTTCCTGATTCTTTGATTTGATTTTCATCGAGGATGCATTCTTGGTTTTTTGAGCCCACTTTGAAGCGCATATGTGCTACATAGTCTTTGCCTTCAAAAAATCTTACAAAGTAACGATAGCCTTTTTTGAGGAATGGGTATGTATCAAGATTGGGCTCTTCCATGCTAACTAATCTATTATAGATACGCTCTTCTGTTGCGAAATCACGAAAGGTATTAAACTTATCTCTTTCTGCTTGAACGAGCGCATCAATTCTTTCTTTATTGGGACCTTGAGGATGTGCTGGGTTAAAGTAGCTAAAATCTTCTATCCATGCATAAGGGTCTTCATTTAGAATATGAAATATTTTTTGTTCGTGCGATAAAGTGGTCATAGAAGTCTCAAAAGATTGCGCCCCTGCAGTAGGGGCGCTTGTTGCGTGCACGCTCGAGTATAGAGCGCTTAATAATAGGGTTGTGATGATTTTCATGAAGGGCTTCATACTTGAGAGGCGGGGTTATTTGTAGGTATTGTTGAGAAAACCTATTAAGCTTTGTCATTCATAATGTCAGGACGCTGTGTAACAACATGGTCAATTAAGCCGTATTCAAAAGCTTCTTCTGCTGACATAAAACTATCACGTTCCATAGTTGCTTGAATTCTTTCAAGTGGTTGCCCTGTGCAGTCAACGTAGATATTGTTTAGTTTTTCACGTATTTTTAAAATTTCACGGGCTTGTATTTCAATATCTGTTGCCTGTCCTTGCGCACCACCTGATGGCTGGTGCAACATAACACGCGCATTTTTAAGGGCATAACGTTTGCCTTTTGTGCCTGCTGTTAAAAGAAGAGAGCCCATAGAGCAAGCTTGGCCTAAGCAAACAGTTGCAACATCACAGCGAATATAACGCATTGTGTCAAAAATTGATAATCCCGCAGTCACGACTCCACCTGGGGAATTAATGTACATGAAAATATCTTTTTTAGGGTCTTCAGATTCTAAAAACAAAAGTTGTGCGCAAATAAGAGCTGCCATTTCATCATAAACCTGACCTGTGAGAAAGATGATTCTCTCTTTGAGAAGACGAGAATAAATGTCGTATGAACGCTCACCTCTGCCGGTTTGTTCAACGACCATAGGGACTAATGTAGATGAAGTGTTAAAATTTTTTTCCATGAAACCAACCTGTTTTTAATGAATTGAATTGTATTATATTTTGCCTTAATTTCGTTGGAAACGGAAGTTAAAAAATCTGTTTGGGCAATGATTAAATATGAATATGAGGAATGTTGAGTCTGTGTTTTGTGGTCTGAAAATTGAAAATGTTTAGTGGTGCTTAGCGCATTTGAATGAGGTTTACCTATTTGCAAAATAATGTAGAAAATGACTAGTATTGTATTTGTAAAGGTGCTACGGCTTGCCTGACATAGCGTCCTGGTGCAGCTTCGATGGTGGGAACACGCGTTTTCTTTGACTTTGAACGAGGCTTGATACTTTCTTTGTGCCATAGTAACCATTCTTGCCACCAAGATTTTTTATCTACCAAATCTTTAGCTTTATGCATCGCCTCTTTTACTTCATTATCAGTCATGATTGTGTCAGATGTGATATTCGCATACCGATGAGCATGTGGGTCATGCACAATGCCAGCTACATGCCCACCTTGTGTGACGCAAATCTTTGCATTTGCAAAAACTGTCATGCCTTCCATCGACGCCTCAACGGGAACAATATGGTCTTTTTGTGCGCATACAATAAAGACGCGGCCTTGATAGTGAAGAGATTGCAAGTTTGATAATAATGAATTGGGGGCAAATATTTCATCAACATATTCAAGGTGGACGCGCCCTGGAATGTTGCTGACATCACCATTCCAATGTAAATAGTCAATCACCTTTGGTGTTTTTTTTAAATAGATGCGGTCTACAACATCTTGATAAATCATTTCGTGTGCGCGCATATGGGAAAACATATGAAATAGCCTATCGCCATGACAGACACCCTCTTGTTGGATCATCTGACGAACATAATGAAAGCTGGAGGTGTTCATTTGTTGGTTAAGTTCTTTAAGTCTTTTAAAATTAAATGGGGTTGCTAAAAGCGTAACCCCTTCAAATAACTGGGCATTCTTCATGAGTGACATACATAAACCGACCCCACCAATACAATAACCAATCCCATGAATTTGTTCGACATTTGACGCATCCTTAATAAATGTCGCACATCTTAAAATGGCGTCATCAATGAAGTCTTGCAGTGAAATATGAGCATGGCTTTTATCAGCATTAATCCACGACAAGCAATAGACTTCGAACCCTTCATCCATTAACCATTTGATGATTGACTTTTTTTCGCCCAAATCAAATATATAAAACTTATTAATCCACGGGGGAACAATAAAAAGTGGTGTATTATATTTTATACCTTTAGGGGAGACATAACGCAATAGTTGACAGACATGGTTTTCAAATACCACATGCCCAGGGGTATTGGCAATGTTGACACCTACTTCATATGTAGACTCTGGCTTTGGAAGACTAACAAGCCCACAGACAGATAACACGCCCAGCATTTGTTCTTCAACCGTCAAGTGGGGGTAGTTCATTGGGTTATAACGTGGGTCTGCCAGCGCTTCCCATTTTTTTAAAAATATATCCATAAATTGCCGCCTTTGCCTTATATATGAAAAGATAGCAATATATGGTAAACAAATTATTAATTGGAATTTAACCTTTAGTCTGGCACATTAACGGCTTGCACTTGTATTGATAGCTTGTCAATAAGTGCGTCTATTTCTGGTATGCTTAAATTTTCAAAGTCAATTTTCACACTTTCAGACTTTTTCTTGTCTAACACTTTTAAAATTTGAAGTGCTAATGCTAATTGGTTTTCTTGTAAGGCTCGTGCGTACAAGGCTTCTAATTCATGCTGTGCAGACACAACAGGTGGTAACATTTTCTTTCTTGTTCGCTTCTGTTTTGTATTTTGAATAGTATCTTTCATCCTTACCTCTTACGTTTAAAGTGCCATTAAGGCAATCATGATATAACAGACCTCTTTTAAAAAGTTAGGTGAAAAAAAGCCCATCTTTAGGGGGAAACTACTGTTTGGCTTGAACTATTTAAGGGGAAATTAAGTATTTTTTAACTTGATGTTTTTATACTAAGCCTAACGTATTTAAAATGACAGGAAGGTTTATTTATGAAATATATCAACATAAAAAGCGCAAAAATTTATTTTACTTTTATCATGTATGCTTTGGTAAGCACGGCAATGGCTGAAAGTCGTGATGATTTTCTTGAAAGTAGTGCATTGTCGGGAATCATAAGCTTGAACGATAATGGTCAGGTAGACACAAAAAAAAATGAAATGAAAAAAAATAAAAATAACAAAAAAAAGTTGATGAATGAATTAAAAGTGGAATCTAAATGGACACCAGGGATGTGTGCTAAACTTTGCCGCAGTGAAAGCTGTTTGAAGGCGGGTTCAGTTTTGTCTATGTCAGATATGGCCACAATATGTGCAAAAAAATGTAAGGCCTCGCCTGAAATTATATTGTCTTGTGTTGTTCCAGCTTATCAAAAATATTGTAGATACGACGATAAAGCAATTAAAACACAATCATGTACAGAACTTTCCAATGCCAACAGCGCAATTTTACAATGGTTTTATGTAAAAGGGTATGTTGAAAAAACGAAAAAAGCCCCAATGGATTCAGCAGACAATCATGCATCTAATTCCAAAATTGTGGAAGCATGGAATACATTTTTTGATGAGGTGAGAAAAAAGAAAGCTGACCTTCGTGGTAAAGAACAGTTAACTGAAGAAGATGTTAAAAACCATATGAAAGAAGTGAAGAAAGTATTTGCTGAAAGATTTAAGGGCAAAGATTTTAAAAATGACTCACGAGCAAGGGAAAATGCAAAGAAACTCTTGTTAAAGGAAATTTCAGATGCTGAAAAACAAATGCAAGAAACGAAATCAAAAAGATCAATATTAGAAAATGAAATAGCAGCTTTCTCCCAAATACAAAAAGAAGCTCAGGAATTAAAGCGTAAACTAGATGAAAAAGAGGCTTTGGTTAAAGAACAACAAGTTTTAGTCGAAAATCTGGAAAAGGCTGATGATTTACGTAGTAAGCTGAAAGATGAATTGAAAGAAAAGTTGCAAAGACTTAATGATATTGATTTAGCTAAGAAGCCTGATGGGAAAGATAATGATAGCAATATGCTCGCAAGTATTGATTCCTCAGGCAATCCAGAGCCGTTGTTGGGTACTCTAAACTAAAGCGCGGATAGTAAGACTTAGCTTAATATTTGGAAAGTTTTCATCACTCACCTGTCAGTCGTGTGCTGGCAGGTGTTTTTTATATCATACACTTCATTTATATGAACATTTGCCAAATTTATAATAATTGTTTATGCTTTTGAGTAAATAGTATATTTTTAATGATACATTGCAAGGAAACGTGTGCTTAACACAATGGATTTAACAGCTCTTAGCGCCCCTACATTTCATGTCATATCGTGTGATAGCGCATTTCAAAGTTTATGCGAAACATACCTTAGGGAAAAACCTGCTTTACTCTTTTTAGACACAGAGTTTACCAGAAGGACCACCTATTGGCCGACCCTTGAACTCATTCAGTTTATGACAGAAGGCAGTGACGTCTATATATTAGATTGCCAAAACCTTACCCAATGGGAAAGCTTTTCAGCGCTATTGCTGAGTGACGACATCACAAAAGTTTTACACAGCGCACGACAAGATCTTGAAGGTTTGTGGAAATTAATGAATGTATTGCCAACTGTTGTATTTGATACACAAATTGCAGCAAGCTTTTTAGGCCTTGGCCCAAGTGTTGGTTTAAGTGACTTAGCGTCTATGTTGTTTGACGTCACCGTAGATAAGTCAGAACAATTTAGTCAATGGGATAAAAGACCACTTCGCCCAGAGCAATTACACTATGCAGCCCAAGATGTTGCCTTGCTTAAAGCTGTGTATATGCATATGCATCACCATTTAGAGGTACAAAATAGATTACCATGGGTTTTAGAAACCGGTGAGGTTTCCTTTAACATTGAAACGTTGGTACAAGACCCCAAGCTTGCCTGGCTTAGACTTAAAAACCACATTGCCAATGAACATGTACTGTACTATGTTATTTATTTTGCATCGCTTCGTGAACAGTTAGCGCAAGCCTATAATCTCACACGTGGATTAGTTATCACAGATACAGACCTTATTAAATGGTGTGAACAACTTACACGATTGTGCCAAGACACTCCTGATCTGCAAGATAAGCTGACTCAATTTATTCATAATGATATACAGTTAAAAGAAATCTTTCATTTCTCATTTATATCGCTTTCCCTTAAAACTATTCAAATTTTAAGTAAGCGCAAACTTAAAACGTATCAAACACTGTTAAAGCAAGGCCCGCAACCACAACTGACCCACAAACAACAAATGCAACTGTCAGCAGTTAAAGGGGAAATTGGTAAAATTGCATCTAAGCTTTTAATTCCTATGCATTACTTAGCCCCCAATGCTCTCTTAGAATCTTACATAAGGCTACCTTCATCTCAGCACCCCTTACGGCAAGGCTTTAGACAAGAAATTTTAAAAGAGGTGTTGGAACCCCTTGAGTTAAGTGAAAACAACACCTAAAATAGGAACACTTTTTCAAAAGCGTTTATGGTGTAAAGGGTGGTTCACATGTCTGTTGATAAGTTAAATGATCAGTTAAAACAGACACGCTATAAGGCATACAATTACATAACCTGTATGCTGTGTTGTGCATCCAGCATAGGGTATTCATTTGCCCAAGCGACCATCGTTAATGTCACAGCAAAACGGCCCCCTATAGATGTTGTCTCAATTTCAAAAGATTCTATCGAAACCCAACAGCTTGATCGTTTAGACCAAGTGTTAGAACAGTTGCCTGGGGTGAATATTTCGTCAAATGGTTGGCGTTCTAAGAGCAGTGTTTTTATACGTGCAGGCAATAGTGACCATACCTTTGCCACCATTGATGGTATAGAAGTGAATGACATAACAAGCCCTGCAGCCGCTTTTGACCCCACCAGAGTTGGCACTGAAGGCGCAGCATCTGTTTCGGTTCAAAAAGGCCCTATGAGCGGTGAAAATGACGCAGATGGTTTAGCGGGTTCTATTGCTATTACAACAGAAAAAGGCCAAGGTCCATTTACCCTTGAAACGGTAGCAGAGACTGGTTCCTTTTCAACCCATAACCTGCAAGCTGCATTGAAAGGTTCCAAAGATAAAGCAGATGTTCACATTAAACTTTTGTATGATAAAAGTGACGGTATCTGTGTAAGGCCAGCTGAGCTTCGGGAATTGGCGCGTCAACACAAGCCAGATGGCTATAAACGCTATGGTTTTATTTCTAGAACGGGGTATGAAATTTCAGATACGTTGCACCTGCATCTGTTTGCACACGTTCATGAACATACCAATGCCTACGCTGAGCCCTATCGTTTATCAAACCCTTCTATGTTAAGTCATAAAGTGACTCAATTATATAATGTGATGACAACACTGAAGTACGCGCACTACGAAGGCGCCTTTTCAGTTGGAACATACCTGCTTAAAAGAACGTCAAAAAATGAAGAGGCCCCCTTTGGTTCTATTGCTGAAAAACAGGGAAATACATTTCAAGTGTTAAACCAAAATAAATGGGCTATTGCTAAAGAATGGCACGTGCTAGCCAATGTGAAATATAATCATAAAACTTTTAAAAGCCTTGAGGCAGCATCACCGCAGCACCCTCTTACCACGCAGCAAAGCCATGATAGTAATATAAGCAAATTTTCTTTAGGGGTAAAGGGGAAGATATGTTCTTGGCTTAAAGGTGAAACTTGGCTTAAAAAACAACTTGTAAGTGGGTATAGCGCCCCGCTAACCCCGCAGTTTAGCCTTGAAGCTACGTCAAAACCAATGAAGGCCGCATTCTTGTTTTCGTACGCGATGGCTTCAAAGCCACCTAGCTCATACCAACGCTTTGACCATAGTGTTGGCAATAATCAGCTTAAAAGTGAATTAACGAAAAGTTGGCAATTTAGCTGGATACAAAATATACCCAATTGGAATTTGCAAACCCAAATCACCTACTTTGAACAAACCTTTACTGACCTCATTGAATATGAAGCCAAGCCTAATAATGCATATGGGCAATATGTTAATATTAACAAAGCAGACTCACATGGTATTGAAACAAGTGCGACGTGGAAAGCAAATGAAAAAATTCGTCTTCAAACCTCTTGGACTTATCTTTATGCATATCAAAATAGTAAGCGTTTAGCAAATCGCCCCATTCATAAATTTTCCTTGCAGTGTAATTGGCAGCTGCTCGAGAATTTTAATATAGGGGCAGGCCTTATTCGCCATGGAAAAGAATTGAATGTTGATGAAGCTTTGTCGAAGGAAAATAACGCGCAAATTATCTATAGTGCGAAGAAAGGTAAAACACTTGTAAGGCTTTATGTGAACTACACCCCTCAAACACTGCCTTCACTCACTTTATTTGCACGCATTGAAAACTTAACTAATGTGAAATCTCAAAGTCCAATTGGGTATATGAACCCAGGTATTAGTTTCATGACTGGAATAAAATATTCTTTAAGTTGATTTTTTACTTGCAATATACTTTTTAGTGATTATATGTATTGTATGGTAAATGGTTTTTTTATGTGCACGTTTTAAGTGTGTTTGTTGTTGCATTGTGCTACTGTTGTTGATATAATTCGACTTTAATCCCTTAATTCAAGTTCTCACTGATGTAAAGGGCGATATACGTACTGCTCACTTTGCATGCACCAGATAAATAAAATTATAGAACATTCGCCATTTGTACCTCTAGCAATCTTGATTAAAAAAAAACATATAGAAAGTATGAATATGACAGCTATTAACACTAGCGATTTCAATGCATTTGGTCTTCCCGAATACATGCTCAACTCACTTACGAGAATGGGCATTACGGTAGCAACACCAATTCAAGCAGAAGCCATTCCGCACGCCCTTGCAGGACACGATGTATTAGGGTCAGCGCAAACTGGCACAGGTAAAACATTGGCTTATATTACGCCTATGTGTGTCTTCTTATTGCAAAATGCATCTAACCGTGCACTTGTGATGACACCGACACGTGAATTGGCTGTACAAGTCCATGATATGATTATGAAGCTTGTTGGCAAAACCAGATCATTTGATAGCGCTTTATTAATTGGCGGCGATTCTATGACAAAGCAATTGCAACAACTGCGCAAAAAACCACAACTCATTATTGGCACACCTGGTCGTATTTATGACCACTTAAACAGAGAATCTTTATCTTTATCGCAAACAAAATTTTTGGTGCTCGATGAAATGGATCGCATGCTTGACATGGGTTTTAGTGAACAGCTTGATGCAATCATCCCAAAGATGAATACACAAAAGCAAACCTTGATGTTTTCAGCTACCATGCCAGCGCATATCGTTAAAATGACTAACCGTTATTTAAATGATCCAAAGCGTGTCACTGTAGGCTCAACGACCGCACCAATTGCAAAAATTAAACAAGATATCATTTACACAAGTCACGGTGAAAAGTTTACTCACCTCTTGAAAGAATTAGAAAGCCGTGAAGGTTCAGTCATTGTTTTCGTTAAAACCAAAATGAGCTGTGAGCAAATCAAAGATAAATTGTGTGATGCTAATCACTTAGCCGACGCAATTCATGGCGATTTACATCAACGTAAACGCGAACGTGTTGTGCGTTCATTTAGAGCTTCTAAAAGTCGTATTATGGTTGCGACTGACGTTGCAGCACGTGGTTTAGATGTGCCGCACATCCGTCACGTTATTAACTATGATCTTCCACAGTGCCCTGAAGATTACATCCACCGCATTGGTCGTACTGGTCGTGCGGGTGCAGATGGGGAATCTCTTTCCTTACTTGCAAATGATGACCGCATGAAATGGCGGGCAATTCAACGCCTTGTCAACCCTGAAAAACCTTTTGAATTCAATTTTAATGGTATAAAGGATACTGATCCTAACGAACGCAGATCATCACGCGGCGGCGGTGGACGTCGTGGTTCATCAAGATCTGATTCAGGTAGAAATGATGAAGACAGAAGGGATTTTAGACGCGACGAGCCAAGGCGTGGTAATAATTCTTCACGTCAGTCATTTTCTGGAAAAGGTTTTGGCCCGCAATTAAAAGCACACAATAATGACGGTGCATCAAAAGATGAACGTGCATTTGAATCTAAATCAGATCGTGATTTTAAACCTAGAACAGATCGTGATTTCAAACCTAGAACAGATCG
>CAYZJC010000030.1:10827-16711 GCA_964478775.1 uncultured Verrucomicrobiales bacterium
GTGATTTCAAACCTAGAACAGATCGTGATTTCAAACCTAGAACAGATCGTGATTTCAAACCTAGAACAGATCGTGATTTTAAACCTAGAACAGATCGTGATTTCAAACCTAGAACAGATCGTGATTTTAAGCCTAGAACTGATGGTGATTTCAAGCCAAGACGGTCTGATAGGCCAATGGCTCTTGGGGCTCCTAAAAAGAAAGATTTTTCAGGTTCGGGTGAAAAATTTGGCGCAAAACCTTTTAAAAAGAACACGGGACCTAAAGTCTCAGATAGAGCTTTTAACAGATAAACACTATGTTTGTTTGAAAAGAGTTTAAAGCAAGTAATGGATGGTAATTTACCATCCATTTTTTTGTTGAAAGGGCGTTGCTTAAAAAGCCAAATTGATTCAAGTGTTAAACTTTCACACTTTGAAAGGAACATTTTAACTTACAGGCTTGCACTATTATGAAATCAATAAATTTTTAAATGCAAGGCGTTGTGCATTGGAAAAACACAAACAGCTTAAGAAGTAATATTCGGCAAGCTGTTCACATTCTTCCTGTGAATAAGTTCCTGTGTCTTCAGTTAAGGTGATATTTCCACTTTCTGCTTGAGCTGGCACAACAGAGAAGAAATCACTTGGAAACTGGTCATAACCCTCAATCATTTTTCCTTGCGCATTGCTTGCACGTGTGCCAAGATAGCCCCCTTTAAGGCAAGGTAAATTATTAAGCGTTAAGGTGTATGGGGCAGATTGGTAAGCCGCATTCTTCAATATGGGAATATCTAAATGCCCTTGCAAGATGTTTTCAAATACAACGAGGACAGACATCATATCTGATAAAATCGGTGTAACTTGGGCTCTTTTCACGTTATAGACGTCATCATTGAAGTTAAGGGAGGTTCTATTAAAGAAAAAGGCTTGCCAGTAGATTGCATGATCAAGCAATGCCTTTTGAAAGGCTGTCATCGCAAGTGTAGGATGGTCACGGTATGCAATCAAACTGTTCCAAAAAGTAATGCTGACCTTAAAACGTTCTGACCATTGCGCATCTATAATGTTGAGTTTTTTTCCCAAAGCCGTATGTTGGGCTAAAAGTTGGGAAAATTGGGGGATAGCCGAGCCAATGTTGTAATGTAAAACGTCTGTTCCATCCGCACGAATAGAGCTTCCCCCCATGACATAGCATTCGTCAACTGAGCGAAGATTTATATTTTTCAAACTGTGCGCAGGCATTAAGATAATGTGAACCATTTTTTCTGAGCTTGTGCACAAAGTTTCAAAGTCACTTAAGCTTCTCACTGATGCTGCATAAGGGGCTAAGGTTTCTTCGTTGGGTAACAAATATTGGTCAAAGGCTCCGTGTGCTTTTCTTCCTATGTTATTAAATAGCAACTGCGTCATAATGGCCCTGCCGCTCTTGACATCATCTTCATTGGTAAGAAAATCTCCATAGTAGTCGGGGTGACCTGGATACATCAGTTTAAATTCTTCTTGCGAAGTTGGTTCATATCCCGCATATATATTGATAATTCCAGAATCAACGTTTCCCACATCATTTTGCATCTTTTCTAAAATTAACTTCCCGTAAGCTGCAAACAAGTTGGCATATACATAAGCAGATACAAAATGTACGTGCTCTTTAATATGAAGTTCGGGATAATTTATATCTATTTGGTTGATATACTGGGCAGCTAATACCAAAGATGCAATATTATCAACATCCATCCCCACTTCATTGTGAATGGCCAGGTGAACATTCTTGCCTGCACTGAGGTCGCTTAAAAATGTTGTTGTGGGCACGATGGATGCACTTTGAGCATAAGTAGGCCATTCATTCGGTAACTCAGTAATGTGGTCAAATGCGTATGCCTTTTGTATCAGACAGGGAACAAGGCTAAGAATCACAAGGGTTTTTAAATGCTGTATTGCAAACTCTTTGTGACATATCCACTTTAACAACCTACATTTTAATTTCATCTGCCTATTCCTTTTGAAGATCTTTTAAGCATATTGTAAACACACAAAAATTAAAAAGTGTTAAATTGCTGTCAATGACTTTGCCAAAATAGGGAAAAAGTTAGGCCCTATGGTAGGGGTGATGATTGTAAATTTGTTGAGCCCTATATATTTGTTCACACAGCATTGCGCGTACCATCATATGTGGCCATGTTAGTTTGCCAAAAGAAAGAAGCAGTTGCGCCTTGTGTCTGACCTCTTGAGATAATCCATCTGCTCCACCAATGATAAAAATATGACGCTTGGTTGTGCTTAAACTTTCTTGAAGATGAGTTGAAAACTCTATCGATGACATATTTTTTCCACGCTCATCTAATGCACACACCCAATCATGAGGGGTAATGTGCTGCATGATGGCGTTCCCTTCTTTTTCAGGGTCATTTAATTGTTTGATTTGTATAACGTGTAATGGCTTCGCAAGACGTACGACATACTGGTCAAAGAGTGCCTTTTCAGGACTATCTTTCAGTTGGCCAATTGCGATTAGAATTGGTTGAGTTAGCATAAAGTCAATATTGAAATTCTATATGGACTTAAACTGTAGACTCATTGAAAGGTAGGCCCCACATTTTTTCCAGGTTATAAAATTCACGTGCTTCAGGTTTGAAGATATGCACCAATACATCCCCAGCATCTATTAAGGCCCAATCACAATTGGTAAGACCCTCAGCAGTTGTTTTAATGCCCTGCGTTTTGAGTTCATAGGCTGTGTAGTCTGCTAATGTTGACACATGACGTGAAGATGTTCCACTTGCAATAATCATATAATCAACAATTGCATTTTGTTTTAAAAGGTTTAAAACAATAATATCTTCTGCTTTTTTTTCTTCTAATAAATTTTGGATGGTGTTGACTAAGTCTTGCGATTGCATGTATTTATCACATAATATTTTGTTAATTCTATAATAATGTACAGTTTAAGCACAAAAAGATCAAGCCTAATGTTGGCTGTAAGCAGGGCAATAGGATACAACTTAACTTTGTAAGGCAAGGAAGGCTGATGTCTTAGGCGCTGCGAGGTGAGTAAAGATGTATGTTCTATTTGAGATGGATAATAAAATTATAAATTATTTTGTTTAATAAATTGTTAATAATTTCTATCTATAATAAAATTGTAATCTAGATACATGGTGCTTTGAGCCCATCACTTTAAAACGGTGAAGGTGGGGTAGGGGGAGAATTTGGTGGAGTCTTCCTTTTGGGAAAAGATTTTTTCCCACCCACGGTGGGTGGTTGGGGGTGGGATTCGATCTGTATTCAAAAAAATTTAGTAAAATTAACTTAAGCCTCCTACAAGGTCTCATAAGTCAGCAATATATAGCTGATGTCAATTGAAGTTGCTTACAGGAATGAGCCCCAACGTGTAGGTATGACGCCATGAGTGATGATATGGCGTATAGCCAGATTATAAGTGACATGCTATAGCAACCAGGGATGGTTCATTGATATTGAAACAAGAGATGTTTCCTATTTCATTTTTAGAATGGGCTGATAGAGGCCTTCCTATCATCAAACGAACAGGAATCGTTATACGTGCGGCTTTGACTGCAGAAGTCAAGAATTACGTGCTTTTGCAGTTTTCGTTAAGTTATGATTGAAATGCCCTGATGTGTGAAGTTATAGTAGTATTATGTTTGTTTTTTTAAGGCTTAGTATAATTATTATGCAATTTTTTTTCCGTCTGCTTAAAAATGTTCCTTTTCAATTGGTGCTGAGCCTTATCATGGGGATGACTGGTATTTATTTTATGTCACCATCAACAATCAATGTTATATATACAATTAGTATGTTGTTAAAAGATATTTTGATGACATTTTTACCTGTTGTGATTTGCGCTTATTTGTGGTCTTCCATAGTTTCCTTCGGCAATAAGAGTTTGGTGTTAATTACAGTCACATTTGCAATGATTATTGTAGCCAATATGATTGCTTTATTTACAGCCTATGGGGCAAGCCTCGTTGTATTGCCGTCTATTATCGATAGCACTATTCCCAATTTTGGGCCAGATATGACACAATCAGTGCAAGCCCTTTGGACACTTGGAAGTTTATTCACATCACCACTTCAACCCATGCATGGAATGGTGTTAGGGATTGTTTTAGGGATTATAACTCTCATTGTTCAATCTTCAAGTGTGAATAAGCCACAGCTTGGTCAACAACTCTTTAATACTTCGATGAATGCACGTTCATGGGCAACACTTGGTATCACAAAAGGTTTCATTCCGTTTTTGCCAGTTTATATTACGGGCTTTGTGTTAAAAATTGCCAAAGACGGAGATTTAAATGTTTTAATGCAAGGGTATGCGCACACATTTTCACTTATATGTGTATTGCTTGTTGCCTATATTATTTTTTGGTACTTTGTTGGTAACGGTTTTCATGCTAAAAAGGCATTTAAGGCCCTTAAAACAATGGCGCCTGCTGGTCTAACTGGTTTTACAACTATGTCAAGTTCAGCTGCAATGCCTATTACTTTAGAAGCGACTGCACAAAACTTGCAAAACAGACCCTTTGCAAACTTTTTTATTCCGGCAACCGCCAATTCCCACCTTTCAGGAGACGGGATTAGTATTACGATTACAGCAATTGCTTTGTTGATGTTGTCAGGACAAGCCATCCCAGATTTTCAAACCTTTATTATTTTTGCCCTACAATATTGTTTGGTTAAGTTTTCTGCAGCTGGTGTTCCAGGGGGCGGCGTGATTGTGATTTTGCCAGTGGCAGAAAAGTATTTAGGGCTTGATGCTACCTTAACACCAATTTTGCAAACCATTTATATGCTGCAAGACCCACTTCTGACTTCAGCTAATGTAATGGGTAATGGTGCTTTTGCTTTGATGGGACAAAAAGTGATGAAGCCACTTTTAGATGTCCAAGAAGAACAATCTGTGAAAGAAGTACTGGCGCATTAAGCGCCAGTTTGGTTTTGTGATGAGTTTAGGCTAATGAATGATGAGCTGTTTTTTTGAGGTTTTTCCTCTTGGCTATGTTCGCATGTGCAGTTTTTATGCGTATCATTTGAAGTTGGTGCAAAGTTTTCATGCACAAAGGTAACTTTTACAGGCCCAGATTTTTCAAAAATCAAATTCACATCAACTGTTTTCATTGTGGCCGCCTCTGGCTTAATGCCCATGAACATAACGTGTAATCCACCTTTTTTAAATTCAATGGGGACTTCCTTTGCTTTAAACCAACATGTAAAGAAATTACAATTCTTGTGCGTTCCTGGGATATCTACAGAACTAATGGTTACCATGTTTTTGCTTTTTGTGTTGGGGTCTTCAATGTGGTCATGCAATTCCACAGTTTCACTGATATTTGAGGTTGCCCCAATTAACTTATCATCTGTCCCACCTGTTTGTGTGACAGTCATATAAGCAGATCCATTTTTTGCTCCATGGAGGGCCCTGAAAATTGGGTTTTCAATACGAATGGTGTCAACTGTTACGGATTGTGGTGTAATCGATTCTTTATTCGACTCGTCTTGTTGTCCAATGGGTGTTTGTGTTGTTTTTAGTGTCGAGTGTGCTTTTTCTGCTTGAGAGGTTGTGGTGGGCGTAGGTTCACTTGAGTTAGGACTTTGAGCATAACTACATACAATCAAGAATGAATAAGCAGTTCCAAGGGTGAGGGCTTTAAGAAAAGTTGTTGAAAATTTCATAAAATAATCCTTAAATTTAATATTTCATCAACAAGGTAGCATAAAGTTATAAGCCAGAGCCAGTGTAAAAAAGGTGTCTAAGGTCAGGACTGCACCTTAATCACTTACCAATTTAGCATATACACTGATGGCGCGACTGAATGAGTGTCTCATAACGGCTAACCCTTTAATTTATTAATTACTTCTATCGAAAGCCCAGTTGCTGTAGCAATGGC
>CAYZJC010000031.1:0-13816 GCA_964478775.1 uncultured Verrucomicrobiales bacterium
AAGAATTACAGCAATATGAAGCTGCTGAAAAAAGAAAAAATGACTATGAATCTGGCTTACTGCAAAAGTTTGGTGAAGGTAAAGCTGAGGGTAAAGTTGAGGGGCTAGCTGAAGGCGAAGCTATTGGTATAGAAAAAGGTGAGGCTATTGGTATAGAAAAAGGTGAAGCCATTGGTATAGAAAAAGTTGCAAAAAATATGCTAGAGAAGAATATAGACACGAAAACTATTATACAGCTCACAGGGCTTTCAGCAGATGCTATTGAAAAGCTAAAAGGGTAAGGTGGTGCAAGCCCAAAGCCTCGAAATTTCCGGTGAAAGAATAAACTAAGTAAAAGCTTTTATTTATATTAAACAATACGCGTTATGGAAAAAACCGGACAGGGGACTGCTCAGGTGGATACTTAATATATTAATAATGTTTATTTTAAATTTTTGGTTTTTGATACATCACACATTCCTCTATTGTATTGGGAATATTTGCATATTTTGAACGCTCTTCTTCAAAAACGATTGTTGGTAATTTATATTTTTTCCCCACTTGAATTAATGCTTCTAGGGCTGCAATCATGAAAATATCACGCAATAAATCAAGGTTGTTTTGATCTGCCCACTGTAAAATTTCCATGTCGAGTTCTAAGGAAATGGGTAAATCACCATCTTTTTTGTTAATACGTTCATACCGTAATTTTAAATCATTTTTAATACCGTATAGATATAGTAAGGCAATCCATTTATAAGGAACCAATAAATGACCCCATTTTTCTTTTACGATCTCATCTAAATATAATTCTACAGGCTTCATTAATTTTAAATCGTTTTTAACTCTTCCTTTTACCAAAGCAACGGCACCCACCAATGTAAAATCATTTCCAAATTTATCACTCATCTATCTATTTCCTTTATTGCCAGGTAATTTATCTGTGCCAAATAATTTTCTGTATCTTTCAATTGTGCCTGTTTCCCATTGGCGCGCTTCAGCTTTGTTTGGAAACTGTGCACGAATCTCAGATTTAAAATTTTCATTTGTTTCTTTTCTGAGCTTTTTAACTTGCTGTTGTGCCCGCTTCGACTGCCCAAACTTATTAACCCCTTGTGTGCTTTCTCCAACTTTATAAAGCTTCCCATTAGCATCTCTAATGACATACACATGGGTATCGCCCACATAATGGCGGGAATTTCCATGTATCTTTTTTACAGCTTTTTTATCAGCCAAATCAAGGGCTTGAAGTGATTTTGAAACATCTACACTAGGCGCACTTTTTCCCACATCTAAGCCATGATTCGATCCCCGCAGCCTATCAGCAGTTTTATGATACGCTGATCTGGCCTTGTCTAGCAACTTCTTTTCAACGTCTAAAATGGCTTGCTCTGCCCTGCCACCTACGGCCAAAATACGCTTTGAATGGTTTAAAAGTGCTGAACCAGCTGGGGTGTGAGAAAATTTTTCAATAAACTTATCAACAATTTTTCCAAGTTTATCAATTTGTGAACTTAACAGTTTTTGCATCAAGGGGTTTTTAGCTAAAATCTTACCCGCAATAAAGGTGCCTCCACGGGCTAGGGCACCACCTGCGAAGGTTGTCAGTAAATCAATACCAAGATTCTGACACGCAGCAACTAACCCTTGCGTTTTCAAAATGCTAAAAAAAGTATAGATATTGTAGGCTGTGGAAATGGCCATGCCCCCATAAATGAGAAGAGGAATCAAATTATTATCCATCGCATTAGTTGCAGCATGGTCTGCGATATGAACATCTAAATTCACCAACATTGCAGTTGTCAGTGTTGAAAAGCGTGCCCAATTATAGGCATCATCTTTTATAATATTTTCAAGTTTTGAAAATTCTTCTGGGGTTAAGATACGCCCTATTTCTTTTTCTTTTGCTTGTGCTTTTTCTAGAATGGTATTTTCTGAACCAAGCGTATCTGCAATGATTTCAGCCATACATGCACCAAAGGCACCTGAAACTGCGGCTCTTCCCGCATCATCCATGTTTAATAAAGCTGCACTGGTGCCACCCAATGCGGCATGTAAACATTTATGCCAGACAGCATCAATGTCTTTTAATTTATAGCCTTGACCAATCTGGTTAGCTACATAACCTGCACTGGTATTAACCGCGCAAGCGACCAATCTGTCTGCGAAAGCTTTGTCAATTGGGTGACCTGTTGCCATATCCATTGCAAGGCCAACACCAGATTGTAAGGCCTGATATTGAAAGTGGTCAGTGATAGATGTAAATGAGGAAATGTTTGTATTAATTTTAAAGTGCGCACCAAAGCCTTTTGTTAAGCCAGCTGTTGCCATTGCTGTGCTCATTGACTTTAGGGTATTGCTTGACGCAAATGCTTTTGCAGCTTTGCCTAAGTCACCGTTACAATTCAATAGAGCTAATGCTGCAGATGTATATAATGAAGCCTTTGCAGCCAGTGCCATTGCTGTTAGAACATTTGCTGCAGTTGAACCAGCAGCGACGCCAGTAAAACTCACAACTGTCGCTTCCATTGCTGCAAAATTTGCTGTGGCGGCGGTGGTCCCGGCGCCATAGGTCACAAGAGATATTGCAATTGCAACAATTGCAGCTAATGCGGCACTTGGCCCAGACTGTTCTTTGTGTACAACATCATGAATTTCTTTTAAGGTTTCATAAGCTATATTGCCCTTATAAGCAGCGAGTTTATCTAAAAACTGAAGCGTTTTCCCCTCAACGCGTTCAATAAATAATTCAGGACTATTGATTTCAATCTCACCATCAAACACACATGGAGAAAAAGTTTTATGATATTCTTGGTGAACCTCCATGCTCTGCCAGACCACATTACTTGACTGACATTGGTACGCATAGGAATATTGATTTTCACCTTGTAATAAGCGCACTACACCAGACATGGCATCTAAAGTCACCTTTGGGCACTGAAAGTGAGCATGTTTAATGACAATATCTTTTGCAGATGAAATACCAAAGGGTGTTTCAAAATTGAATAATGCACCTATTGAAGTCACACGACAGGTGTGGCTTTTTACAGTTTCAGAGCTAAAGAAACCTTCATCTTCATACTCATATTCATGTTCATAAATAGATTGTACATTTTGCACATCTACGCCTCCGTTCAACGCTTCAATTGTTCCTGAATGTGCCGTAATTTGAGGCGCTTGTAATAGCGCAGCCCCTGAGCTTATAGAGATGTCCTGTTTGGCTTCATGCGTTGGCAATACATAGTTTCTTGTTTTCCTTCTGGAATAAGTTTCACTATCCCTATAAACACTCTGCCATTCCCATGCCAAGGCTTCATCTACAAATAAACCAGGCGTTTTAAAAGTGGTATCGCCTGCAGACTGTGTGTGTAATCCAATAAAATGTATATTACCAAAAGCATCTATTTTAATTGAACCACCGGCTTTATACATACTTTTATGAACAGTATCATGATAACTTTCACCCTGATGCGTTCGCCTTGTAAAAGATTTCCCTTCAAAATCTTGAAAGGCAATCGCATTGATATTGTTGCCAGCAGTTAAGGTTGTCCCTTGTTCTTTAATCGACCCTTTCCCTGCAATAATTGCTAAATCGCCCATGACATCAAGAACAGATTTATAAAAATTGATATCGCCATGGTTAGCGGTTAAGTGAAAGTCATTGGCTTTAATCACTTGACAGCGAATGGGGGCAATTGTTTCAGCCTCAAGGCTCATATTGCCTTTGCTGGTTAACTGTGAATTAATCTCTAATTCATTTACTCTTAAAGAGATGTTCGGTCGCCAGTTGGTGGGCCTTTTAATAATAAGCGATTCATTTCTCGCATCAAGGTGAACACTGTCACAATTAACCAAGTCATGGGCAAGTGCAATGACGCCTTCAATGCCATTGTTGTACTGATCAAGGTGAATAGAAATGGTGTGTGTTTCAATGTTGGTGGGCGTGAGGTTGGCCTCATGCGCCCTTATAGTGATATTATTTTCTGCCTTAAGGCTTGCTTCTTTGGCCTTTAGCTGTAACCCTGCTTTTAAGGCAAACACTTGCCCCATTAAGGTGGCTTGTTTGAGTAATAATTCTTTTCTAGCCTCGAAAGATAAGTTTTGACTGTGGATTGCGCCATTGACTTCAACATTGTCCCCAACCAAGACAAGGTTTACAAAGTCAACTTCACTGCCCTCTTCTAGCGTGCGTTTAAGGTTTCTAATGAGTATATCTTTTTCAGCTTTGAGCTGTAGCACTTTTTGTTTTGTGTGAAAGGTGCCAAAGGCTTTGAGGGATTGAAGTGTTTCTTGGCTTTTTATATGATCAACCTCAAGCTTTGCATCCGGGGCAATATATGTATGTTGGTCAATCTTTGTGTTACCGATTTTAGTGTTTCCCACCACATCTAGTGACATCCCTTGCATTTCAATATGCGCTGCACTTGCATCCACATTTTCTAGTTTTGCACGTGCACCTTCCCCTGCCCCCTTCCATTGATGTAGACCTTCAATTACACTATTTGCTGCCTCAATTTGATTTGCTGAAATGTGCATGAAACGGTCATGATCAGATTGCAATAGCGTATCTTGTATGTCGATTTCACCAGTCTTGATAATCATCGGTCCTTTAAGCGTGGACTTTTTTAAATTGGCATAAGGTGTTCTGATTTCTAAATCACCTGTCAATATATTGCGGATATAGGTATGGGACTTAATATCAATCAACCCTTCTTCATAAAGGCAAGGTCGCATTAACGTTAAGGTATCACTGCTTATATAAAGTCTTTTTCCTTTCGATTGCACATCCATGACGAGAGTGCCTCGCGAGGTTTGCAAACTGAGAACGTTAATGTTTAAAGGGCTTCCATTTCGTGATAGTGTTGCTGGCAAAATCACTTCTTGCCCTGGATGAGTTGCATATAAAGAGAGAACTTGCGTTGGATCCATACGGGCTTTATTGGTAAATTCAATTTGTGCGCCAACCAATTGTAGATATTCAGCCGCTGCAATCGGCCCATCGACCTTAAGCTTTCCATCTGCTTTTAATAAAAGGGTTCCCTCATTTTTATCTAACAATAAGGAATCAACAATGGTGATATGCGGCGCCTCTACTTCAACTGTCACAACCCCATTTAACAAATCAGGTAAAAGAAGGGGTTCATGATCTGTGCTTTTTATATATACATATTTTGTATTGCGAAGCTTAAGTTTTCTGACCGTTTGGTTTTTATCTTTACGCTGCGATACACCAAACATAAACCCATGCATGTGAGCATTTGCTTCTGGCTTTTCTCTTGATCGCCATTCCAGTTTCTTGCCATAAAAGAAAAATGTTTCCACATCGAGTAACGAAGACTTTACATCCATAAAAGGACTATTGATAACAATTTTGGGTGTGCGCAGTAATCCTCTGATTTGTGAATAATCAGCTAGGTCTTTTTCTGTGATGTCAGCACTATTTTTTGTTTTTCCAGCAAGGATGAAACACATGCTTTCATTGCCTTCTAACCCAATTGTGTAGTCAACTCTTACAGTACGTGCTTTGATAATTAATGACTTATCCGCATGAATTAAAAGGGGAGTTTTGTTTTTATCTATCGCCTTGTGTTCTGAATCTGCTTGGGGAACTGACGTGTCTTTAGGTTTTGTCAGCACGAGTCTTGCAGCTTGAGGTTTAAAAAAAGCATTGACTTGCCCTTGTGCATCTTTTCCACAACCATCTTCATTCACCGCATAAAATTCAATGGAACCCTTTGCCCATTGGGATTGATGCCAAAAAATTTCTTTTACTGTTTCATGTAGGGGCAACAGATTTGATACAAAACAAGGAAGCAATACATCAATACAACCTGCTGTGAAAACCGTTCCGCCAATCAGCAGTCTTCTCAAATCATTTTCAACCACTAAGTAACGAGGAGGAGTGAGAAACTCTTTAAGGTTATAATTTAAAACAACACTGGGTGCACTTTCAAAGACGCCACGGTTATGCAAAACGTTAACGTAACTTGTTCCATTTGCAATCACTGTTTTAGATAAGGAGGATGGTGTAAAAAATTCATAGCCATAAATGTTGACATCTTGGCGCTTTAAGGTGCTTTTTTTATCTCTCACCAAATAGCTAATCTCAAGCAAACCATCATTTTGGAACCGATAAGGGGATGCTTGTGTGGCTTGACTTTTTAGTTCAAAAATTCTGGCAGCTGCACCCTTTTCAATGTGCATATGACTGTTGAAAATAAATGACGGGGGCGGCGCTTGTGCTTCTTTCTTAGTTTGTTCATGTGCAGATTTAAGGGATAATCCATCATAGTCAAAAATGCTTTTGTCCTTTAAGATAAGCTTTTCAACCCCAATATGGGTTTGTCTTCCATAAACAAAATGACTGCCTTCCTCTAGCACAAAGTTTTTAAAGCCTGTTATCTCACAATGATCAAGCACTGTGATTTTCCCCTGTAAGCGAACGTCTCTTTGTGTATCTTGTTTGAGAATGAAGGAAGTGAGCTCCATTGGGGAATCAATGGGGGCCTCAATGGGGGTCAGGGAGAGTGTTTCAAAACCATTGATGTGTATGTGACGTGCACCGATATTTGCCGATAAAAAGCTGTTTTGTTTTTCACCCCTATGGGTCAAAACAATGACATCATCTGCATCCACAACAGTTATATCTCCCCCCACCACGTGTGCTGAAGTAAAATTTAAATGCCATTCTTTTTGGGGGGTGCCAAGTGCTTGCATTGCCATTACACTTGTGAAAAAAGAAATAGCCCCCTCGTTTTCAAGATGATTTATTTCCATGTGCAAGGGTGTATATGATAAGAGATCTTCCCTTACATCCACGAAATTGATTTCAGCCCCTTCATCGTTATAAAGCCCACGCCAATTGTAGGTCATATCTGATGAGAGCGTAAGCGTAAGGGTTCCATAATTTTCAACATCAACTTGACTTGACATATCTTTAAGACGTGAATAATTGATGTCAATTTCATCATGATTGACAACCCTAAAAGAAGGTTCTTCCTCCCCCTTTTGACGTTGATAGGTTTGTAATTCTTGCAGTAGGGCTTTGGCCTCAAGGTCATCACTTACAAGCCAACCAAGTGAAATAGAAAAACCTTCCTCTTGCGCAAAAGCATGAAGCCTTGGTCCCATGACTGTCGCCAGAACTGAGCTGTGTAAAATAGAAAGTGTGCACAACACACTCACAAATTTTTTAAACAAACAAGACATGATTTTCTTCTTTCATAAGGGTGACCTTAAGACGGTCTAAATAATAAATGTGAAGGGGGAAATACCCCCTATTTTATAGCTCCCCAAACAATTGCGTTGCAAATGTTTTTTGTAAATGCGGATGCAAGGCCGCAACAACAGGGTTTACAAATAATCTGTCTAAGTCAGCTTGAGCCTCAGCTACAATCTGGTTGTAATGGGCGAGTAGATCTGCATACGGATCAGTCCCCGTAAATGATGCAACAATATCTGCTGCTTTCATTTTAAGGCGGCTATTATCCCTCAAGATACCACGCATCGCATAGGTTTCGATAGACTTTTTGGCTTCCATTAGTGCCACTTCTTTCCAAAGTTGACCTTGTGGATTATCATGAGCAAATTGATAAGCTTTCAGATACTCACAAGAAGCTATAGCATGATCAAATCTTTCTTTATCAATTAATGCAAATTTTATATCTTCATCTAATTTACTTATTACATGTTTTGGATCTAAGGTTCTTGGATCGTGCCCTCCATGCCTTTGAGAAGAATTTTCAATCTCAAGTCCTCTACTACTATGACAACGATAGTATGAGCCTTTATCTATATTATAACCAAACCATCCAAGATGCCAGTTTTGTGGGCTTCTAATAATATTATTATAATCAAACATTGTATGAATTCTCTCAATCCCGACTTTTGTTTTATCTTGAGCCAAAACTATTTGCGTCAAGGTAACCATAGCTAATATCAATCTTTTCATCATATCTCTCCTATTTCATATCTGCGAACAATTGACGCAGCATCATGTTTTTAACCTCTGGGGTTATGGCTTGTATTTGCGGGTTTGCCAAAAATCCACTGTACAATTGCTGGGCTTGGGTTCTATTGGTTTCAAGATAGGTCTGTAACTCAGCATGGGCTGGTGTGTCAACAAAACCTTCCATCAGTTGTGTTAGCTCAGCTGTTGCTGTAACATCTTGCAAATAGACCTGCTGACGCACTAATGATTTAATCGCTTTTTTGGATTGTGCTAAGCTTTGTCTTTTCCATAAATTGCCCTGAACAGTTTCTTTAGCTGCTTTATATGCTAAACCAAATTGTTCTTCAGCCATAAGCGTGTTAAACATTTCTGTTTCGTATGCATTTTGAGCTATATCTTTTTGGTACCAAAGCATATTAACTGCACTGGACATAAAAAATGGATTTTCATAAATAAATTTATATTTAGAAAAATTTTCCACCCAATTATCTTCGTCTTGCGAAATAACAGATACTAATAAATGTGGTAAAGAAAAATAATTAACCGGTACAATTGCTTTTTTTTCTTTATGATGCACTATCAATTTAAATTGTAAATAATTATTATCTGATCTTCCCATCCAAATTAATGAGGCTCTTCCATGGTGAGAATCTGTTATATCTATTCTTATACCGGAACTATGTTCTAAAAAAGCCCAGTCACTGTTTTCACTTACTTTTTTAATAAACCACTCCGCCCTACTATTTTTTTCAGCTTGTAAAAATCCAGGCCTAACTGAATTTATTCCATCGTCACATAAATAAGTATTGGTAAATTTATTCTTAAAATATAAAATTGACATATTTCTATCTGAAACTTCAATCTCCCACAATGTGTTATTAAAAGGAGTTCTCGAATTTGATCTATCAACAAAACAATCTTGATTTGCACATAATTTTACCGAATCACCATAAGACTTAGCAAAAATCTGAAAAGACATTTCTTTTAGCGATTCCCTCCACACCCCTGCACCTGCCACAATTCCTTCATTCCATCTATCTGCATCTGCTGCTGCCTTGGCATTTGATATACTTGTGATAAATAAAATCGGAGCCACTAATAGACGTGTTTTATCAATTATTTTTCTCATCATCTCTCTCCTCTTTCTTAATTCATATCTGCAAAGAGTTGTCGCAGCATCATGTTTTTAACCTCTGGGGTTATGGCTTGTATTTGTGGGTTTGCTAAAAAGCCACTGTATAATTGTTGGGCCTTTGCTCTATTGGTTTCTAAATAGGTCTGTAATTCCGCATAGACGGGGGTGTCAACAAAGCCTTCCATGAGTTGTGTTAACTCAGATGTTGCACTAACATCTTGCAAATAGACCTGTTGACGCACTAATGATTTAATCGTTTTTTTGGCTTCTGAAATGGCAATGTCTTTCCTCAATGCTCTTTGCAAATCATATTGTCCCATCGAATAGGCATCTATGAATGAGACACTCGTGCATAAACGCGTTGAAAAGGAAGATATTAAATTTTGGCTGTAGGTTTCTACATCACCTTGCATCTCATTTTTTCCTAAAGCATACGCTTTACCAAATTGTCCTGTTGATAATGCAAGTTCATAAATTTGACTATTTACACCTGATTCATACATGTATAGGTTTACAATTGATCTTTCAATATCGGAAAAACGATCGCAATTTTTAAAGGGTACTGAAAATGGTAAAGATTTTCCTTTATTAAGGAAAGTAAGTTTGAGTCTCTTACCTGGATTTGTCTTAGGGTCACGTCTTGTCTCATACATCATTTGATTTAGCCGTTCAAAATCTAGACAAAAAAATTCACTGCCTCTCCATATATCAAAAACAGATAAAAATATGTAGCCTTGATCTTCTTCGGTCAAATTTCGAAAGCGCCAGTAATTATTTCTGCCTACACCAACCGCGCAAACTGTTATTTCCATATCTAAAAATTTTCCAGTTTGGACATGTTGAATATTTCCTGAATTACTTCCTTCTACATGTTTCCATATGGTTTGTTCCTCAGGTGTCGTTTGTGTTGATTTAAATAATTGTCCACGATTATCCATACCAAGAAAAACTTCTTCCCCAAATTTTTTAGAAGTAATTTTAAACGTGAGATCAACTTGCGGGATATGTCTCTCAGCAAATGATTGAAGGTCTTTATCACCAAGTTGCGCACTTGCCCATGTGTGGCTAGATAAAATCAAACTTATAACTGAAAATTTTATTATTCTTTCTCTTAATTTTTTCATCATATCTCTCCTATTTCATATCTGCAAAGATTTGGCGCAGCATAATGCTTTTAACCTCTGGGGTTATGGCTTGTATTTGTGGGTTTGCCAAAAATCCACTGTACAATTGCTGGGCTTGTGTTCTATTGGTTTCAAGATAAGTTGTTAATTCAGCATGGGCTGGTGTGTCAATAAAACCTTCCATCAGTTGTGTAAGCTCAGCCGTTGCTGTAACATCTTGCAAATAGACCTGCTGACGCACTAATGATTTAATCGCTTTTTTGGCTTCTGCAATAGACCAATCTTTAAACAACTGATCTTGCACCCCTTCCCTACCCATGGCATATGCTTTACCAAATTGACCGGTTGATAATGCAAATTGAAAACGTTGTTGAACTATTAATCCATAATTTGGAAAAATATTCGTTAATATAAAAAATTCAATATTGTTTAACGAACTCATTTTTGGAAAGGGGATTTTAAAAGGGATAACGCTTCCATTATGAAAATGCGTAAGCTTTAACCTCTTACCAGGATTGCTTTTGGGATTTCTAGCCAATTCGTATAGCAAAGTATTTAATCTATCAAAATCTAAGCAAAATGTTTCTTTTCTATTCCAAAGATCATCCACTAACAAGAATACATATCCTTCATCACCTTGGGCCAAAAGATTTTGAAATTTAAAATAACTATTTCTAGCAATTCCAACAGCACATACACCGACTTCTAAATCTAGGAATCTACCAGATTTAACATGTTGGATATTTCCTGAATTACTTCCTTCTACATGTTTCCATAAAGTTTCTATAAAAGGGGTTTCAGGTTTTGATTTAAACAACTGACCACTATTAGTCATTCCTAAAAAAACACTATCTCCATATGCTTTGGAACTTATTCGAAAAGTGATGTCGCAACCTCCTCCTTCCGCTTCATCACCAAGTTTCGCACTTGCCCATGTGTGGCTAGATACAATCAAACTTATAACTGAAAGTTTTATTATTCTTTCTCTTAATTTTTTCATCATCTCTCCCCTTTTCCTTAACGTTTATGTTCGCCCCACGCGTATTGTGTGGTGGCCTTTTCACAAGAGCGCGCTTGTTCGCGTTGATCCCCTTGGGGTTTTGGTGTATTGCGGGTGTGTGCTGGAACGGCTTGACGCATCGCCCCCTTCACACGCTCTTGAGTTTTAGGCGTGACAATGTCTTCAACAAGGTCACCATACAAACGCCTTGCAACTCTGTTCAGTAATTGTTCTGGTTGTAGCCAGCGTTTTGCTTTTTCAATCAATGACGCACGCTCACCTCTCACGCCTTCTGTCACACGTGGTTCAGTCAAGGTGATATGGCCATCTTGTTGCACCACTTGCGGCAATGTGATTCCTAAATGAGCAGAGGTCATCACCTCTATGGCTTCACGTAACACTAAATAGTCTTGAACAGACGCTGGAAGATGTAACACCAAACTTTCTTTTTTATCATCAGCACATCTGGTATGACATGCTTTGTATTCACTTCTTGCTTGTAAAACAACCGCCAGTCTTTTGATGCTACTTTCACTCTCCATCCCTGCACGAAGCCCTGTTTCATACCTAAATTTACGAATTGCTCTTTGGGCAGCTCTTCTTCCTTCTTGCGATACTTCAGGCAAACCCCACTGCCCCATCTTGAGTGGATCGAAAGAGCGTGTCCTCACCAATTGCAAGGTTTGTTTTGCTGCAAAGGTGGGGTAATTTTCATAAATAGAAGCGATATGTGATTTTATAAAGTGCTGGTCTTTCTCATCTTTATCATCAAAAACTCTATAGTCTTCATGCCCTTCAAATGGCATTTTATAATTTACCGTTATTAAAAACTTGGCCCATCTGTCAATGCTCTTTAAGTTGCCATCTACCTTTGTTTGAGGTGTGCCATCTGCTTGATCTCTTCCAAAAAGCGTATACTCAATAACGGGATATGGCGTATCTCTATTTGCATAAAAATAATCAATTGTTTCTTTTATTTTAGTAATATGTATTTCATTTCCAGCAAGATTTAAATAAACTAACCCTTTGCCCATCGGTCTTTCGTCTTTGCCCAGCTCAACTTTAAACATGGCAACTAAATCGGTTAGCTGATTTGTTGACAAAGGGTTTTCTTGCGTTGTGTCCACCAGATTAAATCTATTATAAGACAAATCTAACAGTCTTATGGACGGCACTTGTTCAGACAACAATCTTAAAGAAGGCACGTCTTCAAAACGCAATGAATTGCCTGAAAGATTAAGATAAACAAGTCGCTTGAAAGCTTGGCCTTCACTTAGTTTATACACATTAATCAGGTTGTTAAAAAAATTGACAGCCGGTTTGATAGCATGTCCACCCATGTGCAAGCGTTGTGGTCGTACACCTGCACCCTCTTGTGGTTTACCCAAATTATTTCTACGGTACTCAAGGCGATAAGGCGCAAACCTTTTATTTTCACCCCCCCAAACATTTAAGGCATTAAAGATGTTGTTACCAAACTCATTTTCAGAACAATCAAGCTGTATTAAATGTTGATAAGCCTTTAACGCATCTTCAAAAAATCGCGCTGCATTTGCATTAACTTGCGCGTTAAAACTACCCACACACTTTAATACGCAAATAGTTTGGGGTCTTAGGACATGCGCTAACAAATAAGCTGTTGGAGAGGTGCTTGCATAGGACGCTGCATAATGTGTATGGGAAACATCTAAGTTCACAAAACGACTCATGCCGTTTGCTTGTGTGCCGTAGCGCAGAATATAAAGCATATCTGCAAATGAAGTATAGGCGGTATGCATATCTGAAGGATCAATCTCCCAGCATTCCATATTCATGAATAAATCAGCCCCAAAGTCTGTTAACGCGTACCCATGGTACGCCGCTAACAACATCTCACGGTTCTTTTTTGGTAAGGAAAGGTCTACAATTTGTTCTCCACATACATTGTGGGGGTGATATGGGAATATATAATTAACTACGGCCCCTAGATTAGCACCAGGGTCTTTAATCGCCTCAGCAAATTGTTGTGGAAAAAAATCACTATACCCAATAACGAATTGAAACCCACCATCTTCAGCTTTATGATTGATAACTTGCGCTATGCGCCATGATATTGGATTGGTTAAAGGGTTCCCCCTGACATCTATATAGGCAAGGTTTACAAAGGGTGATACCCTTCTATAAACCCCATTGAATCCACATTTGCCACAGTCAGATTAAGAACAGCCAAAACAAAAGGATGCTTATCAAGACAAACAGCATTGACAATGACCTTTCAGGAGTCAAATTCATTGATGGAATTGCGCAAAATCAATCCGTTAACAAAGTCGCCGCTTGATTCCTAAACACAACTTTCAATCACAGCTCGCATTATCTCTACTCATTCTATTATGACCTGGGCTCATATTAATATGCTGGGCGAGTACGACTTCTGCGAAGAAAAGCGTAAAGATTCTGTGGGAATTTTACCCCCGAAAATAGGTGCCTTAATCTATAGGAAAAAAGGGGAACTCAAAAGTACTGTCAAGTAAGCCTAGGCTATCATCTCAGGAAGTTTCTGTGGTACTTCGCGTTCCTTTATGTAGAAGCACCCTACATAGGCAAAATTGAAAAAGGCTTTAATTTTTTGGCCTATTATTTGAAACCCG
>CAYZJC010000032.1:0-13811 GCA_964478775.1 uncultured Verrucomicrobiales bacterium
CTGCCAAGCCTTATGTTATGCTGGCAAGTAAGGACACTTCCTGATGTTGTTTCAAGTATCAGCGCAGAATAGCACCCATTTTATTCAAATTTAGTTAAAAATAGGGGTGAAAGTTGGCGCTCCCGCGCGCGCCGCCCATCTGCGTGCGCACTCCTGGACAATTTTAGTAAATTTTGAGAAGATATTTCATCAAATGACGTCGTGGTTAAATAAGCAAAATCTCCTATTTCATATGTCCCCCATGACCAGAAAATACCTACATCACTAGACCAATTTACACCTTTCCAAGGGTGTGACGTTAGCCGGTCAACCATAAATTTAGGCGTGAACCATATGGTGGTTTTTTCTTCGTTTTCTTTTGTTGTTCTTACACCTACTTTAATGCGAAGATATTCATTAACATCTCGCATATTACCCTCATACTTATACTTCAACCCCCTTAAGTCAAATTCCCCTGTGAGGGTGTCTGCAAACTGGCTGAAGGAAAAATCTTTTCGTTGCCCTTCACCATTGTCGAATATAAGCTTCCCATTGATAAACCGATTATAAATGGATTCATAGCCCCTTGCAAATTCTGGCACTGCTATTGGCCTTGCAACACCTTGTAGTTCTGGTGTCGTTAATGACAGAGTTTGCCCCACTAATTTTTGAGTGTTCAATTCTTTTTCTTGTTCTTCTTTTTGAGGTGTTTCCGACTCTGTTTTTAAATCATTTAACCTCTTGGTCGCACCTGCATGGCCTTGATTACTTGCAAACTTATAATAACGCTGAGCCTTCTTTTTATCTGCTAACACACCTCTTCCAAAGTCGTAACATTCTGCTAATTCAAACTGTGCATTTGCATCCCCTTTATTAGCTGCTGTTAATGCTAATTGATAAACCTTTTCAAAGTCAGCATCTACAATATCATCTGTTTTATATACTTGAATTAATGCATTCATGGCCTCAAGGTTATCAGTCTCAGCAATTTGTGTTAATTCTGCTAACGCATCCATATTGCCCTTATGTAATACATCATCTAACAGCTGCGAAACTGATTTTCCTTTGCCTGAATTTTCTGTTGATTCAGATGATAAGACTGAAATATCATCTATTGCTGATGGTTTTTGATCTACCACAGGATGTGGGGATGAAGTGGCAACTGGCGTTGATTGTGCTAAGGTTAAGGTTGTTAGTTTAGCTGTGATTTCTTTGATGAGTGTGCGATCTTCTTTTGTCTTACGTCGAATATGACTTCCGTTTTCACTGGCATTTCTTAAAACTTCAGTTAAATATTCAGGGTCATCCTCTGCATCAACACTTAACGCATAGTCTAGTTGCATCAAACCTCTATAAGCTTCATCTCTAGGTTCAAGGGCCAGTGTATTTCTATAATAGGTACAAGCACTATCAGGATTGGTATCAAACACACATCTTGCATAGTGCAAATAAGACTCTACTTTAATATGTTGTTCTTCTGCCCCTGCAGCCCTTAAAAAACAAGTTGCTGCATTTGTAAAGTCAGGGGGAACTTGATGAAAATATCTTTTGCCTTCATCAAAATAATCTTGTGGGTGCTTTTCACGTTCTGCCGCTGGAGACCCCAAATAAACATGGGAACTACCCCCTGCCCCGCCTTGATTACTTGTTTCTTGGGCGACATGTCTTGTTTCGCTAAACGTCTGCGTCACATTGCCACCAATAGATGAATCCTTTAAATTTCCTTTTGTTACACTTAGGTGTGGGGGCTCTGTAAATTCTGCTGCCATACCCGTGTGTCTTGGTAAAATTAAAAAAGCAGTTGCGAGCATTAATATTTTTTTATTCAACAGTCTTTTTCTCATTTTTTTTCTCCATATATATAAAAAGTTTTTCTTGTTCAATGAATAACGCACAGCTCAAAAAGTTATGCTGTACGCTATTTTTTAAATGGATGGCTTAATCGTCATCACCGAAAGTTTGTTCTAAATCGCCTGCAAATGTAGAACCAGAGATATTTCCCTGTGATATACTGCCGCCCGCTGTTGCTTTACCAAACTGTTGTGTTGCATTTCCGCTAATTGTGGCGCCGCTCACATCCCCTTGTTTCACATCTTCTATTGCAGTTGCTTTTCCAAAGGTTTGCTTAAAAAGACCCTCTATTTCCGTATCTGTCACAAGGCCTTGCACTTTCCCTCTTGCAATTACCTTTTGAAGAGGTGCAGCAGGAGCAACAGGTTGTGGCATTTCTTCTTCAACGACCACTGTTGGTGAAGCTGCAAATAAACTTGCCATTGCCATTTGTTGTCTTTGCTCTGCGCTTAAATCATCTTGAGGGGACACTTCCATTGCAAAGCCTGTGCCTTGAACCCCTATCAACAACATGAGCATTCTTAGTTTTTTATTCATCATATTTCTTTTCATCAATTTTATCCTTCTTTGTTTGTAGTGATGGTTATTTTTCATTGCTTTCACCCTACCCCTTTGCGATGTGAGATAAGCAACAACACACAATGCGACGCCAACTTCTTCCTTCTTGAAGCTGATCAGCTACATCTAATGCATTTTGAATATTAAGAGACTGTTTAACATGATCCGTTGCCAAATGCACCAACACAGGCTCTATGTCCTTTACGGCCTCAATGGAAAAATTTAATTTTTCATCTGCAATTTCAAAGACATCTCTTTGCGTCCACCTTAAAGTGTCATCTTTCGTAGAGATGCGCTTATTCAGCCAGGTTGCAGGAAACACATTTTCCAAAAAAAGAGGCCTTGGCGCCTTTACACCCGTTAAAATATATGAGGCTAGCGTATATGTTGAATGCATCTCCACATTGCCCCGCATATAATCTAAAAACTGCGCAATGGCGCACATTGCCAATGTGTGGGCCCCTTTAGGGGTCAGCTCTTTGATCTTTTCTTTATACAGATGGGTTAATTGATAAGCTCCCTCTTCTACCGCCTCTTCCATTTCATCAAGGCGCACAAACATTCGCGTTAAAAACGTTTTCTTCCTTTTTTCTTGGTGTTCTTCATACGCTTCAACGCCCTTAGCCATTAATTCAAAGGCAAGCCTTGTACCTGGTAAGGGAATTACACTGTCTAATATCCTAATCGTTTCCGCAATGGCGCAGTCCCCTTTTGTCGTTTGAAGGGCCCCTGATTCCAATGCCCGATACGCTAAAAAAATAGCCGAACATTTCCGTTGAAACGTCGACTTAAACATGCGTAAAGATGCATCTTCTTCTATGGATTTTAAACGTATCCCATAGGCAATGTCTGATTTTTTTTCAAGCCTTTGCGCCATTTCCATGTTGCGTCTTTCTTCTTGTGCCAGTTCCCCTAGTAAATAAAAATCTCTTGCCGCAAAGCCATTTTCATGTCTCAACAGGGGATCTACCCCATAATCTAATAACAAACGAATGATAGAATCATACCCATGGAAAGATGCAAAATGCAAAGCTGTCGCTTGATGCATGGCCATGTGGTCAGGCGTTGCATGCGCTTTTAATAACATCTCCACACATCTTTCATGCCCTAAATCACTTGCGATGTGCAAAGCTGTAAACCCGTTTACATCAGCCCAATTGATAAGCTCTGTTCTGATATCTTTTTCTTGTGACTGTTTAAGATGGTCTATACATAAAGAAAGAATCTTGTCATGGCCTTCAAAACAAGCATCATGCAACACATTACGTTGCAGAACATTGGCATAGCTTACAATGGCCCCTTTTTCTAGCAATAGTTTGACCATCTCGGTATGACCGGTACGTGCATAAAGTTCAAGTAAACTTCGCTTCTTGCCACTGGGCGTGTTTTTATCGACTAAATTGGGGTTGGCCCCCGCATTTAAATAAGTTTTAAATTTAGTTACCCCCTCCTTTGAAAAAACAATTTGCCAAAGTTCACCTTGTGGTGCAATTGCTTCAACGCTATCGATGCGTTGTCTTTCAAGAAAGGTCGTGACCTTAGGGTAGGCGACTGATCTTTCAGCAATAAAGTCATGTTCTGCTTCAATACGCATCCCTTGAACAGAGGTGATAAAAGAAATGGTAAAAATAAACACACCCGCATAAAAAAACTTTATATGTCGGTCGTGCCTTTTTTGTGTTTTGAAATGCTTATACACCTTATCCCCTATCATGACATGAATGAAAAAGAAGATGAAACAACACACATCGCCCGATAGTTTGTACGAAACAAATCATCTGCAATAGCAAAAGCAAGATACCTTACATACATGAAATTTTATTGCAGCGTTACGATCTACTGACAAAAACACGGCTGATGTGTATGTCATACCATTTCTCTTCTTTTTAAAAGATTAATTTATTAAAACAGATGAAGTAAAGTTGAATGAAAAAAAGAATTCAATCGCCAATGCTTATTTTTAATTAAATTTTATTTAAATGAAAATCTTTTGAAGAGAAAAGGGGGGATTGTTTTTAGTTTACGCTTGATATTCCGCTTTACAGCCCTTAAAATTAGAGAAAATCGTAAAGCAAGGTTATTGATTTTCATGGAAAACATACGTCATCTTTATTTAAATCAAATTGAACAAGATCTAAGCATCGTTCCTATTTGTGCTTTATTAGGGCCTAGGCAATGTGGGAAAACAACCCTTGCACGTCAATATGCCAAACAAACTTCATTACCTGTGCATTATTTTGATTTGGAAGACTATACTGATCTTGCGCGTCTGGCTCATCCTAAATTGACCCTTGAACCTTTAACAGGGCTTATCATTATAGATGAAATTCAAAGGATGCCAGACCTATTCCCTTATTTGCGTGTGTTAGCCGACAGACCATCCTCAACGGCACAATTTTTAATCTTAGGCAGCGCTTCAAAAGAACTGATTCATCAATCATCAGAATCATTAGCGGGTAGAATTTCTTATATAGAGGTAACCCCATTTTCTTTAATTGAAGTTCAAAATCAACGACAGTTATGGCTCAGAGGAGGATTTCCAAGATCTTATCTTGGGACATCAGATCATACCAGTCAAAGATGGCGCACCCTTTATATGCAAACCTATTTTGAAAAAGACCTTAAAGATTTGGGGCTAGACTTGTCTCCTCAACGTATCATTAAATTATGGCATTTATTGACCCAGTATCATGGATCCATTCTCAACTATGCCAACATGGCTCAGCTCATGGAAATTTCAATCCCGACACTTAAAAATTATCTTGATATTTTAGAAGGGACTTTTATGATAAGAACCCTTCACCCTTGGTTTGAAAATAAAGGTAAGAGACTTGTCAAAACGCCAAAGATTTATGTAAGAGATCCGGGAATTTATCATCAGCTTTTGCATATTCAGACATTTGATCAGTTACTTCTTTCAAAAGAGCTAGGTAATTCTTGGGAAGGCTTTGCCTTAGAAGAAATTCTAAAACACTTTCAAACATCACAATCTTATTTTTGGGCAACTCATCAACAAGCAGAGCTAGATCTTTTCATTATTCATCACAATAAAAGAATGGGGTTTGAATTTAAAGCAACAGACAAACCCAAAATCACAAAATCAATGAGGAGTGCAATTGAATTTTTAAATCTCGATATGCTTTACATTGTCACCCCAATTGAATCTACATTTCCACTAGAAGATAAAGTTCAGGTGATGTCTCTTTTAGATTGCTGCATGCTTACCTCATAAATTTTTTTACACCCAAAATGAACTATCTTCCCAAGTGTACACCCAAACCACAGAACTTTCTGTCATTGCCCATAACCTGCCAAGCCTTATGTTATGCTGGCAAGTAAGGACACTTCCTGATGTTGTTTCAATACTCAGCGCTCAATAGCATCCATTTTATTCAAATTTAGTTAAAAAACGGGACAAACACCGACTCTCCCCGAGCTGCAACCCGCGCGCCACCGCCCAGTCCGCAGGGGACCGGACCCCTCCGCCGGGCCCCAGCCGCCGGGCCCCATACAATTTTAGTAAATTTTGAGAAGATATTTCATCAAAAGCCAGCCTCGTCAAGTAAGCAAAATCCCTTAAGTCCCATTGACCATATGACCAGAAAACACCCACATCGCTCGACCACGCAATATCTTTCCAAGGGTGTGACGTTAGCCGGTCAACCATAAATTTAGGCGTGAACCATATGGTGGTTTTTTCTTCGTTTTCTTTTGTTGTTCGTACACCTACTTTAATGCGAAGATATTGATTAACATCATACATCTGATTCTCATATTCATACCTCAACCCACTTAAGTCAAATTCCCCTGTGAGGGTGTCTGCAAAAGCGTTAAAGGAAAATTCTTTTCGTTGCCCTTCACCATTGTCAAACAAAAGCTTTCCATTGATAAACCGGTTATAAATGGCTTCATAGCCCCTTGCAAATTCTGGTGCATCTAGTACGCCACTTTGAATAACTGTTAAGGCTCTAGCATCCCCTTGGTTGGCTGCCAATAAAAACCATTCCTTGGCTGCTTTCGCATCTATGGGAACGTTCATTCCTTTTTGATAAAGCTCACCAAGTTTAACTTGTGCTTCTTTATGCCCTTTGCTTGCAGCGTGTGTATAATAATGCACATGATCAGCGCTTGCAGCTAAAGTCAAGTAGTGATCTACTAACATCACTAAGGCCGTTTCATTTCCTAAGTCCGCCCCTTGCTTTACATAAAGCATGGCATCAGCAGATGTTGGCGTTAACCCCCCTATTTGGTTGTGATACGCCTCTATCAATTCCATTAAAGCCCTTTCATAACCCATTGAGGCCCCTTTTTGGTACCATTCAATAGATTCAAGGCTTTGGGATGCTAAGTCCAGTCTTTCATCTATATAATAATCAACAACTTGGCGTATGGCGTCTGCTTGACCTGCTAAAGCTGCTTTTTCATACCAAGAAAAAGCTGTTGCTTCATTGGCTGAAATTGAAGATGTGCCCTTTGTATAAAGATTTCCCAGTTGCAGCCAAACCTCTGGCGTGCCTTGATCCCCGGCTTTGATGTACCATTCTTGTGCTGCTTCTTGATGTGAAGATAAACCCATTGCTGACGTCGCATATAGTTCTGCTAACTCAACAATGGCTTGTTGAACACCTTGCTGCGCTGCCCTTGTGTAATACGCAACTGCTTTTTCATGATTGTGAACAGCTAAAGAGGTATCCCCATATATTTTTGCCAATTCATATAAAGCTTCTCTATGGTCATTGTGTGCGGCTAACTGATAAAACCTGATTGCTTCATCACTATCTTTTATTGTACCCTCGCCTGCTTGATACGCTTTTGCCACTTTAAACTGATAATCAACATTACCCGCTTCTGCCGCTTGACAGGTGAAAAAGAAAATACGCTCAACATTTTTTTTCACAACAAGCCCTTGTGTATACAAGTCAATCATAGCGATAGCTGCATCAAAATCACCCTCGATTGCCATTGTTTCTAAAGTAATACGGGCTTTTTTCACCCCTTTTTTGGCTTGCTTGGCTAGTTCTTCCACCTGAGGGTTAGAAGAATCATTTGAAAGGGTTGACAGATCCGCATCATCTTTATAATCAATTGACACGATTGGGGAGGGTTGAGGGGATGGAGATATCATATCCATGGCGGATGGTTTTTGATCTACCACAGGATGTGGGGCTGAAATGGCAACTGGGGTTGATTGAGGTAAAGATAAAGCAGAGAGTTTAGCTGCAATTTCTTTGATGAGGGTGAGATCGTCCTTGTTTTGTCTGCGTATTTGTTTTCCATAAGTTAAGGCACGTGTCAAAACTTCCTCAAAATATTCCGTATCCTCTTCTACATCTGTTGCCAACGCATAGTCTAGTTGCATCAATCCCCTATGGGCTTCATCATGTGGTTCTAATTGCAGCACATTTTCATAATAAGTGACGGCACCACCAGGATTTGTTTCCCATACACATTTTGCACAGTGCAAATAGGATGAGATCTTAATGTGTTTGGCTTCTGCACCCGCAGCACGCAAAAAATAAGTTTCTGCTTTCGCATAATCTGGTGGAACCATCAAAAAATATCTTCTACCTTCCTCAAAAGGGTCTAAGGCCATTTCTCCTCCCAAATGAATATGGGCACTCCCCCCTGCCCCGCCTTGATTACTTGTTTCTTGGGCGACATGTCTTGTCTCGCTAAACGTCTGCGTCACATTGCCACCAATAGATGAATCTTTTAAATTTCCTTTTGTCACACTGGGTTGTGGGGTGGCTGTAAACTCAGATGTGACTCCACATCTGACATTCACTGCAAAGACAACTGCAGTTGCCAGGAGTGTTTTATAATAAGTATTTGCCTTCATCGTACGTATCCCTTAATCTTTTTTTTTAATCTCTTTTGAATTGAAAAAACTTACTTAAACTTATAAACAAAAATAACTTTCATTGCAAATGATTATGGTTAAATTGATGGTTGAAATATGAGAGGTTTTTCAACTAGGAGGGGAAAGGTTGATGAAATTCTATGTGAAATGATTGAGTTACAAGCCAATTTATCATCAAGAATGGCTTTTCATTTATGTAAAATTTAACTATACTGACACCTATAAATATCTTTAATGTCTCACATAGCAACTTAACAATAGCGCCTAAGGTATTGAAGCTGTTAACCCCTTATTCAATTTTAAAATCTTTGACACTTATTAAAAACAGTCAGACACTTACTTTTTTAGCGCATATTTTATATCAATGACTTCATCTTTAAACAAAAAACCCATTTCGCTTATTTTATCTCCCTTAGGCCATTTGAAATTAGAAGTTAATGAAGAGAACCAAGAATTTTTAACTCCTGCATTGGTTGATAAAGTCAACTCCTTTTTTGAAACATCGTATGCTGTTGGCATCTTACGATTAGCAGCAGCTTCATTTCCGGTCTCTACAGCTCCATCCCTTGCGTTTTGGCAGTCTTTTGGTCAGCTCTTTTTATACCAGGCAAGAATGAAAATGTTACAAAGGAATGAACAAACACAAGAGGCTGTGCAAGTTACAATTGACATAGAAAAGTTGCAGCAATTTTGCGAAAAAGCCCCTTTTATGAAGGGGGGTGAATATGTGAATACGAACTCTCTTACAACCCTTGCACATGAATTAAGTCAAGCCCTTCACTTAGAACTGAAAAGCTATAAGGGGGGTTTAGATGATTATTTATCTGCCTATAATGCGCAGTGGCAAAAAGTTGGACGCGTTTGTTTTCATTTAGCTGAAAATAAAAATAATCATGATCGTCCCTTTGCGTTTCTTGCAACCTACACAACCAATCTATCTGACACTTCTAAAGTACAACATGTTCCCTTAGGACAGGCCTTAAAAGAATATGCCAATGATCAGCATCAATTATTATCTCTCCTGCTGCCAGTGCAACGTGCCTCTTCAAAAAGCCAATTCATAAAAAATATGCTTGAACGCTCTACCTTATTTTCACCGCAAGCCTGGAGCGCACAAGAAGCGTATTATTTTTTAAAGGATGTCCCCTTGATTGAAGAAAGCGGCGTCAATGTGCGCATTCCAAATTGGTGGTCACCTCAAAAGCCCCCAAGACCGCAGGTAAAGATTTCCCTTGGTAATGACACGTCAAAGACGATGGGGTTAGATGCCTTACTTGATTTTGAAATGCATTATGCATTGCCCGATGGAACAACCTTAGATCAAGATGAAATGCAGCACTTACTTTCCACACCCTCAAGCTTTGTGCATATCAAAGGGCAATGGGTTGAAGTGGATCAACAAAAATTGTCTGCTGTGATGACACATTGGAACGACGTTGCTGCCCTTGCGCACACAAATGGATTGTCATTTGCAAAAGGGATGCGGTTAATTGCAGGGTCAACTACCCTTGAAAGTGGAAAGGTCAACCTTCAAGAAAGTGTGAACCAATGGTCAACGATTGTAGAAGGGAACTGGTTAAAAGAAAAATTAGCACAACTACGCAGCCCAGATGCTTCTTCACCAGACCTCTTAATGCGAACTTTAAAATCTACCTTACATGCGACGCTTCGACCTTACCAAGTGTGCGGTGTACAGTGGCTTTGGACACTCTATCATTTGCGTTTAGGGGGATGCCTTGCCGATGATATGGGTCTTGGTAAGACGATTCAAGTCTTATCGCTTTTGTTATTCATTAAAAACCAAACAAAGCCACCTTTTTGTCATTTGCTCGTGGTGCCCGCTTCCCTACTTGGTAATTGGCAAGCTGAAATTGAAAAATTTGCCCCTTCTTTGCGGGTATACATTGCGCACAGCAGTGGAAATGAAACGTATATCACTTCAGATGATCAAGCGCCTGATTTGACAACCTATGACCTTGTCATCACCACTTATGGTAATATTTACAGACTTGCCTGGCTTGAAACTATCAACTTTGACTGTTTGATTTGTGATGAAGCGCAAAATTTGAAAAATCCACAGACCAAGCAAGCGCAGGCAATTAAGAAGGTGAAAAGCCATATCCGTTTTATATTAACGGGCACACCTGTTGAAAATAAATTATTAGATTTATGGTCACTGTTTGATTTTATTTTGCCTGGACTTTTGGGGTCGAGTAAGGAATTTGCAGCCTATAGCAAAAAAATGAAGGAGGATACGAATGAGAGTAAACAAGCCTTTTTTACAAGTGTGCGTCACTTAATTAACCCGTATATTTTAAGAAGGCTTAAAACTGATAAATCTATTATCAGTGACTTGCCGGATAAAACAGAACTAGAAACTTATTGTTTTTTGTCCAAACAACAAATTGCACATTATCAACAAGCCGTCAATGAATTGGCACACAAACTCAAAGAAGCAAGACAGCAGCAAGACCTTATGGCAAGGCGAGGACTTGTCTTATCTTACCTGACACGCTTTAAACAAATTTGTAATCACCCAACGCAGTGGTTAGGACATGGAGATTTTAAAGAAGATCACAGTGGAAAATTTATCCGCTTAAAAGAGATCTGTGAAAACATTGCAGCAAAACAAGAAAAAGTTCTGATTTTCACGCAATACTATGAGATTATGGAGCCCATCCATGCGTTATTAAAGCAGGTTTTCAAGCAATCTGGCTTAATCTTACATGGCAAAACACCTGTAAAGAAAAGGGCGCAACTTGTTGAAACTTTTCAACAAGAAGAAGGGCCACCCTTTTTTATTTTGTCATTAAAGGCGGGGGGAACAGGTCTTACCTTAACCCACGCATCACATGTGATTCATTTTGATAGATGGTGGAATCCGGCCGTTGAAAACCAAGCAACTGATCGCGCTTATCGCATCGGGCAAAATAAAAATGTCTTGGTGCATAAATTTATTTGCCAAGGAACAATAGAAGAAAAAATTAATGCCATGATTGAAAGTAAGCAAAATCTGGCAACGCAGCTATTGCAAGGGGGCGGTGATCTTTTATTAACGGAAATGACGGATGAAGAACTCATGAATGTGGTTTGCCTTGATATTCATCGTGCACTAGGGGATACCTAAACCCTAAAGCAACCTATAAAAAATCATTCATAAAAGAAGAAGAGGTAAAAAAATGAGTCGTTATTATTCAGGGTTTCCAGAATATGTTTCCGTTGCAAAACGAAAAGAAAAGCGAGAAAAGTTCTTAAATAGAAAAAGCACAAAAAGGGATACATTTAACCCCATTACAGTTGAAGGGCGTCTCATTGCACGCACATTTTGGGGAAAAGCTTGGTGTAGCCATCTTGAATCGTTTGATGATTATGAAAGTCGCCTCACCAAAGGACGATCTTATGTAAGAAATGGATCTGTTATCGACTTAAAGATAAAAGCTGGTGAAATTAATGCGTTGGTGTTTGGGACATCACTTTATAAAGTGACCATCAATGTGGTCCCCTTGTTTGAGGCTCAATGGCAAGCCTTAATTAAAGAGTGTAATCAGCAAATTGATTCCCTTGTGGAATTATTGCAAGGAAAGTTTTCAGATGGTGTGATTGCCATTTTAACGCAAAAAAACAAAGGGATGTTTCCTTCATTTGACGATATGGATATAAGATGTTCTTGCCCTGATTATTCGTATTTGTGCAAACACGCTGCAGCCGTTTTATATGGTGTGGGCAATCGCTTAGATCAGGCGCCTGAGTTGTTATTCTTATTAAGAAGCGCAACCCATTTAGACTTAATTAAGGCCCCTTCATTTGAAAATGTTGTTAACACAAATCAAACTGAATTAAAAGAAGACCTGTCTACACTATTTGATATTGATTTAGTCACATAATCAAAAGAAGTGTTTAATTCCATTGAGTCTGGAGACTTAGCATTAGCTTATCAAAAAATGAAAGAGTTCTTGCAGGATGAACTTTGGCGTTACATCACGTTTGACAATATCTTCTGCATAGTTTTTGGCAAATGGCAAATTAGCCTTAGTCCACAAGGTATATTCAAACAGCTGACAAATATTATTTTGTTGAAAGTAATATTCATTCTTGTTCAAATTAAATTCAGACAGTTCTTTGCTTTCAAATTATCGTATTAAAAGAAAATGAATATCTTCTGTTGGAATCTTATTTAAAGAAAACTGAAAAAACATATGTTTTGCTTTAAATTAACCGATTTGAATAACGCAATAAACCTGTGCATGAAATTCTCGGCATCTGCCAATCAGATCTATTTCTTCATCTGTAAATGTGAAATATATAGATCGTTGTTCATCATCAAAATCAGGAAGTCCGTAAAACGCAACTTCTTCTAATTCGGATCGTATGGTAAGTCGTTCACTCTTAGTCACAAAAGATACTCCATTCATAAGTATTATAATGCTCGTTTTGTAAGTCTATTTTATCTAGCATAAAGGATCATTGTATGTCATCCTAAATATAGTGTGTTATGCATTAAAAATGCCTTAACACCAGAGTTCGTCAAAAATAGGTATTTTTTATGATTTATGGCTATGTTCGCGTGAGTAACCAAGACCAAAATGTTGAAAGTCAAAAAAATGTGATTAGCCGATATGGGGTTGATCATAAGATGATGGTAGACGAGTGGATTGAAGTGGAAATGTCGTCTCGTAAATCAACACGTGATCGTCGAATAGACGAATTACTTGAAAAACTACAACCGGGTGATGTTATTATTGCATCTGAACTCTCACGTCTGGGAAGATCAATTAAGGAAACACTTAATACCATTGATAATCTCGTTCAAAACAAGAAAAACCGACTCATTTTAATTAAACAGAATTTAGATATGAATCCTGGGAATATGAACAGCTTAACTAATAAAGTGCTTATCACGGTATTTTCAATGATCGCTGAACTTGAACGTGATTTTATTTCAGAGAGAACAAAAGAAGGGCTTAATGCAAGAAAAGCAAAAGGAATAAAGCTCGGAAAGCCAAAAGGTATTTTGCAATCATCTATGTATGATAAAGACGTTGATAAGATATTGCACTTATATCAACTAGGTGTTCCTATTCGCAAAATCATTAAGACACATATTTGTTACGGAAAATACTCTTCACTTAAAGAATACATTGATAAAAGAAAAAATATTAATTTGCCACTTAATAAAAGTGTTGAAACTACATAATTATAATTCATTGTTACTTCCAGCGGTAATTTTGGCGGTTTGGGCGTAGAACCCCAAAATGCAAACCAACTAAAAGCAAACCCCGGTAGCTAATAAATCAGCTGCTAGCTCTTTTATGTCTAAATCATTTTCGGTTTTTTCTTTAGGCTCAACTTTAAAAGATTCTGGTGGATGGTTTGCAACAAACTCATCCCCAAGTTTACATAGCTCCATAAGCTGTTCCATTGTTTCCTTTAATTCTTCTTCATAAGTTTTGACTTTTTTCATCTTTGATGTATCTTTTCGTTTAAATGCATATAACAACAGTATACCAGATGTAAAAGATTTCTTTAATAACTTTTGAAAGAAAAAAATCTGGGTGGTTTTAAG
>CAYZJC010000033.1:0-13746 GCA_964478775.1 uncultured Verrucomicrobiales bacterium
TGCATCATCTTTTTTATAACGTGCCATGCCAATTTTCCTATTTTTTTCTAAAGTCAGTAGCATTATTTAAAAGGGTCTCACCTGATTTTAACGCTGCACGTTCTTGCTGCATAATGTCCTTCAATATATAAATAAGGGTCCCCAGCCTTTTTATTCTTTTCTTTATCTATTAAATATCTCACCTTCTCTAGCCAATTCATATTTATTTCAACCCTTTTTCTATGATATTAACGCCAGTAATGGGTGTGCCTTCTGACATTTTCGCTAGTTGATGTCTAATTTGTGAGCCTACTAAAGTATTGACTGATTTGTCTAACATTGAAAGTGATGAATGATGATCTAACCCACCTAACTGCAGTTCGTGCACATGGTCAGCATGCTTACCTTTTATAAGCGATACATTCTTCTATATTATTGGGAATATCTCCATATTTTGAACGTTCTTCTTCAAAAGCGATTGTTGGTAATTTATATTTTTTCCCCACTTGAATTAATGCTTCTAGGGCTGCAATCATGAAAATATCACGCAATAAATCAAGGTTGTTTTGATCTGCCCACTGTAAAATTTCCATGTCGAGTTCTAAGGAAATGGGTAAATCACCATCTTTTTTGTTAATACGTTCATACCGTAATTTTAAATCATTTTTAATACCGTATAGATATAGTAAGGCAATCCATTTATAAGGAACCAATAAATGACCCCATTTTTCTTTTACGATCTCATCTAAATATAATTCTACAGGCTTCATTAATTTTAAATCGTTTTTAACTCTTCCTTTTACCAAAGCAACGGCACCCACCAATGTAAAATCATTTCCAAATTTATCACTCATCTATCTATTTCCTTTATTGCCAGGTAATTTATCTGTGCCAAATAATTTTCTGTATCTTTCAATTGTGCCTGTTTCCCATTGGCGCGCTTCAGCTTTGTTTGGAAACTGTGCACGAATCTCAGATTTAAAATTTTCATTTGTTTCTTTTCTGAGCTTTTTAACTTGCTGTTGTGCCCGCTTCGACTGCCCAAACTTATTAACCCCTTGTGTGCTTTCTCCAACTTTATAAAGCTTCCCATTAGCATCTCTAATGACATACACATGGGTATCGCCCACATAATGGCGGGAATTTCCATGTATCTTTTTGATACCAGTATCCGAAGCTAAATCAAGCGCCTTTATAGATCTTGTAGCATCTGTAGAGGCAAAAGCTAACTGCTTACCTAATTTACCAGCTCTTCTTTCAGCAAGTCTAGCGGCAATTTTAGCATAAACATGTGCGCTTACCTTGCCGGCACCTTTTATTAATTTGCCGCCCACAAGGCCGATAGTACCCTCAACCACAAATGTGCCAGCTGCACCACCAACGGTTTGCTCGCCTTGATAAATATCATACCCTTGGTGACCAAGTGTTGTTAGTGTTCCAACACCAGCAGGCATACATTCAGCAACTGCAACCCCATAAGACTTCCAGTTTTTCCTGACATCATCTTTTAAGTCAATGACCACATCTTTAATGACTGACAGTAACTCTTTGGCCTGCTCAGTTAAATGAGGGTTTTCCATCTCCTCTTGAATTAACAACAACTGCGCTGTATGGTGTGTGAAATCATCTAGCGAGGTTTGTACCGTTTCATCCCTCTCATAAGGGTCACTTATCGCCAAAGATGTCAGGTCATTTAGTAAGTTGTTTGTATCCTCTGCTGATGGTTTTAAGTCACCTTCAGCTTTGGTTTGCGAACTGTCTTGATTAATCTCCTCTAAATCATTGAGTAAGTAACCAAGTTCATATGCAGCTTGCGCGTCTTCTTCACTAAAGCCAGCTTGTAATAACACATCTTCAAATGCAGCACTGGCTTCAAAAGCTTTTTCATCACATTCATTTAAAATGTCTTGCCATAAGTCTGCTTCACATAAATAGTTCACGTCCCCTTGCAGCTGATCTTGAAGGGTTTGCGCCCTTATTTCACGCAGTTGGTCTACCCTTTCTTCAACAGCTTTGGCATGAGTCATCGCAGGGATAGAGGCACCTAGTTCAAAAGCTTGTTGGCTGCGCCCTTGAAAGCCTGCCAGACCAGAGATACACCTATTAGCAAGCTGGGAAAAATTATTAACTGCTTGCATGGCAGAAAATCTATCTTTATCTGTAGCGGCAAGCGGTGTGCCTTCTTGGTACGCAATTTCAACGTTATGAGTTGCTATTGCGGTTTCTTCAACGGGGGCAACGCTGTTAATCATCAATTCATTTAAGACAGACGCCCCTGCTGCGGTAATGGCGGCCGCCGCTTTATCTTTGTTTTCAGCAACAAGGGCTGTGGTCCCTGCTGCCACAAGGGCTTTTGCCACATAATGAGTGAGCTCTGGTTGGTTACATATGCCAAAGTGTTCGCTAAAGGTGTTGGCGACCATAGTTCCAACGGAATTGAGTGCCCCATCTCGCATCGTGTCACGGACATCAGCACCCGCCACAATGGCAACTGTTGCGTACACCATGGCACTTAACGCAGCCGTTTTTGCATGCTGGGAAGCGCGCGTTAGCACTTTTCCAATGGTAGTTGTTATCTTTTCAGCTTTAATGGTTTGGTTTGCTATTTTAGAGGCAGCGGTATTGGTAATAGGAATATTATTATAGGTTCCAACCCCTTGTAAGACGCTGGCACTAGCCATTGAACATACCATACTCACTAATGTGTCTTTCGTGGCCGTCAGTCTTAAGGCTTCACCCACATCGCCTTTGGCAACAGCTAAATTAACGGCAACTTTTGCTGCAAGTGTTGTCACCCCTGCTGTCACGCCAGCTGTCATCATGTAGCCGGCATTGGTAAGGGCAACAACTGTTGAACCCGCACCTATTGCAGATTGCGCACCTGCAAATGCGGCTGTTTCACAAAACAAAGCCCCTGAAGAAGTCGCCGCCGCCGCACCAGGAACGCCTATCGTCATTCCACTGGCACCTGCAGCATACCCGCCAAGATAACTTGCCGCGCCAGCGGTTGCAATAGCGGCTGCAAGTGCAATGACACCCAAGGCTAGAGGTCCGAAGGTGCTTACACTACATTCACTCAGCTCTTGCACGTTTTGTAAATTAACCGTTAGAAATTGGGTGTTATCATCCACAATCACTTTTTCTAAGAACGCCTTCATGGCTGTATCATCAAATGATTTTGTAAAAGAGAATTCATTCTTGTTTTGTTTTTGTTTTGAGCAAAATTCGGTCACAAATTCCATAATGATTTTGTCGGCATTCACACGCACAGGGCAATTGGTCTTACAAGCCACATGTGTGGTCGCTGCGTTCGATTGACCGTCACTTGACACCCACACCAAATCACTACTCGTCTCAGAATAAGAACTATATTCAATTGACGTGCCTTGTGCAAAATACACTAACTTTGCTGTGATATCGGCTAGTTTTCCTTGAATATCTACTTGTTTGAGGTAGGCATAGTCACCATTGGCCACAATGCGCATCGTTTCCATATCAAAGATATTGCCTTTAGATTTAATATAACCTTCCGTTCTTGTGACTTCATCTCGTGAACACCAACCTTTGTCAAGGTAATGGTAAGAATAGTGATGTTCGTCATTAAGGGCATCTAAGGTGAAATCTTTTTCACAGCGTACATCTAAGTCTCCAACACGGTACGAAACATTTGCCCAATTGGCATTTCCCCCAATTTCTTCAACGCAAGAACCGCGTTTTCCGTTGTCGTCTTCTACAATAAATTGCGCACCATGATGGGTGATATCTTGAATAGTTGTGGTCGACTTATAGCCATAAAACACTTGCTTATTATCAACGCGTTCAGGTGCTTTTATGCTATCGCCGCCAACTTTATTTTCAATTTTCTCTTGTGATTCAATCTTAATGTGGCCTAAGGTTTGGTCACCCTCAACATGCAAATGAACCCCTTGCTTACCATAGATTTCAGAGGTCTTCTTGATGCTTTCAAGGGAACTGTGGTTGACTTGTGTAACATTTTTACCCGTTTGCAAGGTGGCATCTTCTTTAACGTGGATCTTTGTTGTACCGTCAGATTGAATGGAAAAATTGCTTGCTTGCATTGTTTTGTTAACATTGATATCAAGTGTAGCTTCTGTTTCGCCCTTATAAGCTTGGATATCTACATTATCTAAACCTAAGGTGTTAACATCTATATCAACTTGGTTTGCAATGATAGCATTGGCGCGCTCTTGTGGTTTTGCAACTTGCACATACATTTCTTTTGTAATGACCAATTGCGGTAGCTGAACCAATGTTTGGCTGACCTCACCGTCAATCTTGACATATTCCAACACAACGGGGGTGTAGTACAACATACCCGCATCAGACAGTGCCAAAATTTGTTTTTGAACAGCTTCACTTGAAGACGTTAACAGCTTTGTGTCTAAATTTTTAAACGCACTTTCAACCGCAAGGCCATTGGCGTGGAGCTTATTAATTAAGGCTGTTCCCGCAAGGCCATTGATGTTGAGCCTTGAAAATATTTTTGCTGTGATATCCATCATCACATGGTTTAAGGCCATGGGTGATAAGAACATGTGCGATGAGGCCCGTGGATCTGTTGAAAAACACTGATCAGGGTTAAATGTAAATGCGGGAAAAGGAAGGTCACGCTGGGTATCGTTTGTATCCACAGGCAAATAATACGTTGTACGGGACTGCCCGCTTTTGGTGAGCGATGATGGTGCTAAGCCTACTGGCTGAGACAGGTTTTGTCTGTGTGCTTGCCCCTTCAACGGCGCGGTTTCAATAATGCGTATAGCTGGATATTTTTGCGCCTGTTCAGGGGTTAACGTCTGAGGGGTTAAGGCTTGAAGCGCTAAGGTAGAAGCTGACGATTGTTCACTCCCCTTCCCTGGTTCTGCTTCATGCATAGCACTTGGCAACATGGAAAGCTCACGAATACCTTGTGGTGTGATGCCAAATAAGGTTTGAGGGTTCAGGGTTTGAAGGGCAATAGAGCCAATGTCAACAACGTATGTATCTGCGATTTGTGTTGGTCTGATGTGGTCACCCAATACTTTTAAAACATCGGCTTTAATCGTGATATTGGGCGCAGATAAAGTCCCTGACAACAAGACATCGCCTAAATCCATAGACACAGCTTGACCTGCCATGATAATAGCTGGATGTGTTCTAATGATTTGGTCATGGTTGAATCTATCCTGGTCAGGATAACCCTTTTCACTTCTAAAGCTATCCCCTATCATGTAACCAACATCTTGCTCAGTGATTGCACGATAACTGCGATTCAATGTATTAGCCAGATATATAAAGTCACCACTATTTTTATAGTCTTCATTGATTGATACTGAAATTAATTTCGTATGTTGACTTATATAATTTCTACCATTCCTAATTTCATTCACTTTTACATTATCTATATAAATATTTTTATTAGAAAAGATAGAACTAGCTTCATTCGTAATGCGATTAGATATATTAAAGTGAATATCACCATTAATGGCTTTAATTTTCCCCCCTTCACTTTCCAAATAAGAACGAATTATGGGGTATTCTTTAATAGACGCTAGTCTATTATTACCGCTTTTTGCAACAACTCTAATAGTTTTCTCAAAAAACGCAGTTTTTAAATCAGCTAGGTTCTTAAGATGCTGCGCTGTAAAGAACATATCCCTACCCGCTAATATCTGCCCTGTTTTATTTGTAATATCCAACAATGCTTTTAGGCGTAATTCTTGCGCACTATAGACAATACCAAAGTCATTATCAATGCTACCATTTTGACAATGCACATTGAGTCTTCCACCGGTTGTTATCATCGCGCCATTACGAATTTGGCTATACACTCCTGGGTTGTTGAATTCGCTTCCAAAAATGAGGTTATTGCCATTGGCATCCCTACTTAAGTCAAGCTTTGGCCCTTGCTTTGCATTACCATTATACAAACCAGATTTAGCTGATAATTTACCATCATTTTTAATTCTAATCTTCCCAAACCGGTTATCTATAGACTTTTGCGTTGTGATGTCTGCATTTCCAAAGACTTGTATTTCCCCCATGGTGGCATTAGATTGTCCGTTTTGAAACGTGTCGGCAGTCAGGTGAAAAGTGCCAACTTTAAAAAGGTGCTTGTTAAAAAAATTACCAGATAAGGTCGCGTTTAAAGTTGAATGCAGCGTTAATGGACCTTCACTTTCAAAGATTGTGGCAGACAAAAAGATATGCTGCGTTTTAATATTTTTCTCACATTGTTTTAAAAGGAAAAAACTGTTTTGCCTCATTTCAGCGCGCACAGCCCCCTGCGTAGATATCTTCCCCAGTTCAAACACTTGATTTGTCATGGACAATAGCAAATCATCGCTCACAAACAATTCCCCGCTATTGTTAATTGATGTCGATTGAAGTAACCCATTTTCTATAGCAACATTAGTGCCTTTGGCATACCCTATGGCAGCATTTGGTGCATACACACTTGCCCCTTGACCAAGCGTTAAGCTGTTAGTTTTAATTTTTCCTTTTTGAAAAGCAAATGTACCTAAAACGCTGATAGTTTCTGCTTCAAAAAGCACGTTATTTCCTTGCAAAAGAACTGTGCCAGCTAAAGTCAATTTCTTTACGGAACCGCTTAATTTTTTTTGAATTGTGACATTTTTTAATATGCTGCTATCACTATTGACTAGGGTTAAGATATCAACAACTGTTTGCCCCTCTGGTTCATCTGCAATGCCCCATACTTTTTCAGCTGTCATCACCCCATTAAGGGCTGTAAAGTGACCTGTTACAGAAAATGTTTTAGCGGTGATATTGCCAGCATTGCTTTGAAAGGTTCCATTGTTAATAAGGTCACCTTCTATGGTTAAGTCACTGCTTGCTGTCAGAACTGTACCAAACAATGACAAGGTCTTTACGGAACCGCTTAAGTGTTGTTGAATTGTGACATTTTTTAATACGCTGCTATCACTCTGGACCAGGGCTAAGGTATCAACAATTGTTTTCCCCTCTGGTTTCTTAGGGTTGTCCATAATATGCTCAGCAGTTATCACCCCATTAAGGGCTGTAAAGTGACCTGTCACAGCAAATATTTTAGCGGCGATATTGCCAGCATTGCTTTGAAAGGTTCCATTGTTAATAAGGTCACCTTCTATGGTTAAGTCACTGCTTTCTGTCAAAACTGTACCATATAACTTTAATGTTTTTACAGAACCGCTTAAATGTTGTTGAATTGTGACATTGTTTAATAAATTACTATCACTCTTGACCAGGGTTAAGGTGTCAACAACTGTTTTCCCTTCTGGCTTGTCTTTTGTGCTAATAATGTTCTCAGCTGCCAGCACCCCATTAAGGGCTGTAAAGTGACCTGTGACAAACAATGTTTTAGCGCTGATATTGCCAGCTTTGCTTTGAAATGTTCCATTGTTTAAAAGATGACCTTCTATGGTTAAGTCACTACTTGCTGTCAAAACTGTGCCATATAATGACAATGTTTTTACGGAACCGCTTAAAGTTTTAATGACTTCAACGTCTTCTAAAAGAATAATATCTACTCCCCCTAATAGGTGCAACTGTTCAACGCGTGTTTTTTTTACCTTCTTTTCAAAACCGGCTAAGCTTGCAATATTATTCGCTTTTAAGTGGCCGCCTATTTGAATGGAACCCCCATTCAAAATATTCTCAATGATTATTTCGTTTAATTGTTGTTGTGTTTTACTAAAATTACTTTCAAATATATTTTCATTTCTAAGTGTTTTTAGCCTTCCTTGTAAAAGGCCAAGCTGCATGTCCCCTTTGTTCTCAATGCTAATTAATTGCAAGTCGCTAAGCGTTGAAACATTCACTTCAGCTTCTGGTGCGTTTGAAAACTTATCGCCAATGTGGTGCCATCTATCTGTTGTAAGGGTGCCGGTATTTGTAAACTCTGGCATTTGCAAGGTAAGGCTATGGCTTTTGATCTCTCCATGATTTTGGGAAAGGTTGCTGGCCTTTATCATAAAATCATCAATCTCTAAATGCCCTTTTGCCACATTTTGAAACTGCTGTGTCTCAAGGGTGAGTTGTAAAGCGGCCATCTTTCCTTCATTTTGAAATGACGTTGTTTGCATATGCCCTTCAAGCTTCATGATGCCTGCATATGTGTTGGTAAGCGTATTAAGCGTGATATGTGAGGCAGCGCTTTGGCTTGCAAAATACCCTGCATTGTGAAGGGTTTCGAGTTGACCTTGGCTTTTTCCAACAATCACAAAGGTGCCACTATTCTTAAGGGTGATGCGCTCTTGAAAAAGTAAATCTGCCTTCATGAAGACCCCTTTAAGCGGTTGAGGCTGCGCTTGTGAGGCTGTCATCACCTCATTCAGGTCTTGTGGGTTAATTTGGGCCTCGTTTTCTAAGGAAAATTCCCCTTTAAGGGTTACATCTTCTTGAAAGGCCATAAAGGCGTCATTGTAAAAGGTGTTTCGAAAGGCAAGCGTGGCTTTACCGGCAAGGTCGAAGTTTCCTTTGTTAAAGAACGACACATTTTCAAATAAAATATCTTGCTGTGTATTTAGGCTTTGTGTGTTGACATATCTAAAGTCGTTAAAGTTATAAACACTCCCCTTCCCGCTCACTTTCGCCTGACCTGTCATTAGCATGCGACCATTATTGGTGAAGGTTGCACCGTGTTTTTTCTTTGTGTCGTTTAAAAACAATAATTGTGAAAGGGTAAGCTCGCCCTTATTGACATAATTACCGTCAGTACCAAGGGACAGTGACAATGTGCTAACGTTAAGCGCTTTTACCTGTTCGACTTCTTTTGCAGACACACCAAGTGTTGTCACGTGCATATCTGTATTAAAGACAACCTTTCCAGACTGGTTATTGACCCACAGTTGGTCAAGTTCTGTTTGTTTTTGCTCTACGGCAACAAGGTCACCCGTTAAAGTTAAGGCCCACTTTACGCCGTTGGCTTCAAAACAATAATGGTCATTGACAATAAAACCATTTTGATAGGCCCCTTCATGTTGAAAGGAAACAATACCTGTATCTTTTTCCTTTGTGACAGGAATAAGTAAGGGGGGAAGATCTTGGTTTTGGGTAAAACCAATCTCATAGCGTGCAAATAAGCGCCCCTCTTGTTCTATATACGAAGGCTGGGAAAACGCATAATACGGGTACAAGACCTGCGTTATAAAACCAAAGAGTGTGCACCATTTTATAATTGATTGGAAAAAGTTCATGACGCACCTCTTAAAGCAGGGAAGATATAACTATATTCAGTCAATAACGAATATAGGTAAATTTGTCAACACATTATTAAAATAAAAATTAAGTAAAATTTTATCAAATAATCACTCTTTAAAAAATAGCGTTGCTTCCTTCTTCATCTAGTTCATTTAACATTTGTAATAAAATATTTCTCAGTAGTTGTTTGTGCAAACTGGAAAGGGTGCTCAAATCAGGTTTTTGTAATTTAACGTTATCATCAAACATGGTTAATCTCACCACAGTTTTTACAGGTAACTCATTTTTATTTTTCTCTGCAGCTGGTTCTCGTTGCTCTTTTGCCTTTTCACGAATCACGTGTATCTGTTCTACAACATCTCCCAGTTTGTAAAGGCTTCTAAAGTTATCGCGGCCGCGAAGATTTTCTTTTAAAATTTCATCTTGTACTTCTGGGGGAAGGGTTAGCAACTTCAACAGTTCAGAAATTTGTGATTGGGACATACCAATTGACTTTCCAAGTTCACTTTGTGCACCATAGCCAATTTTATCAACCAATTTTTTCAAACCCCTCGCAAGTTCAAGGGGGTGCAAGTCTGTTCTTTGTACGTTTTCAATTAAAGCAATTTCTTCAGCTTTATCGGCATCTTCAACAACAATACAAGGAATGCGGTGTAAGCCAATTTTCTTAGCTGCTCTTAATCTCCTTTCCCCACTCACCACCTCAAATCTAACAACTTCACCTTCAATTCTCAAAACTGTTAACGGTTGACGTATGCCATGGGCTTGTATCGTCTCAGCAAGGTGATTGATTTCATCTTCGTTAAAAATTGTTCTTGCCTGCTTACTGTAAGGCATTAACTGGTCAACAGACAAATATGTAATTTCAGTTCTGTTGACATCTGTAAAGGCACTTGTTCTAGATATGGACGTTTCTTTTTTTTGAAACGCTTTTGGAACATCACGTGTCTTAGCGTCATCTAACTTCATTTTAAATCCTTTTTTAAACTTAACATTATCGCGATCGCGATAATCAATATTCATTGATTGGTTTTTGGCTTTGCTTCACCAGTTCATGAACCAAGTCCATAACATCTTCAAAAGCAGATGATTTTGCCCTACAAAATGTTGATATGGGCATTTTTTTCTTTGAGGCAGCATTAATATCTTCTGACCTTCTCACGACAGCACTAATGACATGTGCCCCATATTCAGCCCTTAAAGCCCCCAAAACCTCTTGTGCAATTGCAGTTTTAATTTCGTACTTGTTTGGCAAAATTGAATAGTTAGGAACAGACCCCATATCAGCATAAAAAGAGATCATCTGTTCCACAAGCACACGTAATCCAGCCAAACTAAAGGGCTGTGTTTCACACACAATATTAACACGGTCACTTGCAACCAAAGCATTCATATTCAATGTGCTAATCGTTGGGTTGGTGTCCATAATAATAAAATCATACTGTTCACGAAGAGGGTCTAAAATCACTTTCAATTTCTCTTCACGCTTTGTTTTTACACTCAATGGCACTTCTATACGTGTCATAGAAATATTAGCAGGTAACAAATCAAGACCAGGAAAAATATTAACCAAAGCATCTTCAATTTTAAACCCATTAATCACAATGTCATAAATGGTAGGACCATTCCAATCTTCAGGAATCCCCATAATAGAAGACAGGTGCCCTTGTGGATCGAGATCCAACGTCAAAACTTTAAACCCCATCAGGGCAAGATGGGTTGCAACTTGATAACAAAGGCTTGTTTTTCCAGTACCCCCTTTAAAATTATAAAAAACTTGAATCGCCTGGCGAATCGGTCTTTTGGTAAAAGCATATAAATTGTTCATAATTAATCTGGAGTTTTCAAGACTATATCTTTTTGTTCCAGAATGTTCATTAACTATAGCTTCAATATCTGTTACAGAAATAAATCTTGACACTGCATTAGGGGTGGTCAAAATCAACTGAGAAATCATAGCTTGATTAAAAGTAATATCTAACATAAATCGCGCACTTCTTATTAAAATGTTTTAAAAAGACTATATCACAAAAAATCAAAAAACACAAACTTCTTTCAAACAGAGTGAAAAATGTACCAAAGTTAAAAAGCACACACATTTAAAAAAAATTGACATGGGCTTTTTTTGAAGCTTGACAAATTAGTGTGAAAAAATAGATTATAGAGTATACAGGCAAACTCAAGGATCATTTTAGAAAATAAGATTATTAAAAAAAGGCCTTTGGACCAACAAAGACCTTTTCAAATTAAATTTGTTCGCCAACTCAAATGTTTAACCGCATAAGTTGTAAGGCGTAAATACATTCTATCTAAAAGAGAGAACATATTTATTATTCTCTCTTTTTAGACTAATGTCAACACTTGTATTTTTTACAAGATGCTATTTTTTGTCTATATGTTTTATAAATAAAACATTAAAAAGTAAATAAAAAGGAGAATATTTATGAATATATATTCATATCACCACCTGTCGAAAAAAATCAGCAGATCTTCAGCAGAAGTGTTAGCTCAGCTTCTCTATTGGCTTTCAAAACAAGACTCACGCCTTGGACATGTGGAAGAGGGGCGCCAATGGATTCGAAATTCCTATCGCCAATGGCAAGAGCAATTAGGCAAGTTATCAATTTCCACCATCAGAAGGGCATTTGCAGACCTTGAACAACAAGGCATCGTGCTCACGAATCATTTTGAAAAAGGAAAAAAGTATAGGGGAGGGGAGCAAGTAAAGTATTTTAGTGTCAATTTTGAAAAACTGCACCACATCATCGAACCTGCCCAAATGAGCACCCCTACATTGTGCAAAATGAGCACCAACAGATTGCAAAATGAACAGCCCTTTACAGATAATTTATCATTTACTACAAATCAACATACTGTCTGCGCTAACGAAAATCACAATCCTGATTTTCACACCGTCTGTCAGTCGATGTTTAATCTTTGGAATGAAATTGTTCTTCCCAAACTTCAATTAAGAAACCTAGCACGTGAAGAGAAGCTAACCGAAAGACGTAAAATATTTTTATACAAAGCGTTAACGCAATGCTTTGAAGGGGATATGAACCAATGGAAAAGCTTTTGTGAAAAAATTGCGGGTAACGATTTCCTTACTGGGGGAGGGGAGAGACAGTTTACTGCAAGCTTAGATTGGGTCATCAAGTTTGAAATCATTGAAAAAATTAGAGAAGGCAAATACGACTATGATGAAGCTAAGCAAAAAAAAGCGCTTGAAATGAAAAAAGGTCAAGCTGCGGCTCCTGCAAAACTGCTACCGATTGTGATGCCAGATGGAATATCTTTTGAAGAAAAAAATCTTCGTGAAAGCTTGGTTGATCAGCTAGGAGAGGCCCTTTACGTTTCTTGGATTCAAAATGCCATCATCCAATTTCCAAGGGAAGAGGGGGGTAAACCCACCTTGATTGCTGAAGATGAGTTTAAGGCTTCAAGAATTGAAAGTTGCCCGCAATTGCGTAAGATAACCCCTTTGTTTGACAAAATTGAATGGAAGAAAAAATCGCCGTTAGAAAACATGGACGTGTTGAAAGGTCAAGCATTAGACCAAGAAACGAAAAATAACCTGACTGAAATGGCTTATGCAAACAAGCTGGGTGTGCAAGAGGTTCTTGAGACCATTAAGGAGGATGTGCAGCAAGATCTTCTCATAGCTGGAAAAGAGGTTGATCAAGCCCTTCAAGAAGCCTTATTGCGTAAAAGAGCAAGGATTGCAAAGCGTATTGGTTATCTCAACTACAAAGGTTGGTTTGCAAGGGCTAGAATCCTTGAAACGACTCAAGGGGATATGATTGAAATAGGATCAAATTTTGAAAAAGAGATGATGTGTCAACGCTTTGAAAGCGTGATGGAGTGGTTTATTGACATAACGGTTGTAACTGCACAATCGATGAGACAACTGCCTTGTGAACAACAAGAACCTGCATTGATCAATGATTTAGCTTGTGTTGTCCCTATATGTCAGGATAGTTGTCATATAAAATAAAAGGAGCAGAGTTAAGGAAATGAGCCATGCGACATCTATCAGAACCCGCTAAAATTGCGATTATCACAAAGGCCCTCAATAGGGGCGAAACTCCACTAAAAGACATAGCTAAAATGAATAATGTTGGTTCATCCACATTAAATCGTTGGCTTAGAAATTATCACAAAAAGGTACCGCTTGAAAATAAGGGATCTCAAGAAATAACAGTTTCTGAAAAGTTTCATCAACACAGTGCTGCAGGTTTTAAAAAGCAGCCATTTTGTAAACTATTAGGCATTTGTTATCGGACATTTCAGCGTTGGAAGAAGGTGTATGGTTTAATTGATCATCGACGAGAATCTATCAAAAGAGAACCTGCTAATAAGCTTGCAAAGGAAGAAGTACAACGCATTTTCACAACTTTAAACTCATCACCGTATCGCGATATGAGTCCTTGTAAAATTGTACCAGCACTTGCAGATCAAGAAATTTATTTGGCATCAGAATCTACATTTTATCGTTTATTTAAAACCGCCCATTTAACAATGAAGAGCAACACTTGAGAGTAGAAAAAAGTCACATGTCATGATAAATTC
>CAYZJC010000034.1:0-3155 GCA_964478775.1 uncultured Verrucomicrobiales bacterium
GTCGATTCTTGCGCACTTTTTCGGCGTAATGCCATGGTGCAATTTACTGATCATATCCCTAAAACAAACCCGCCACCTCAACGCTATTAAGAGAAGAAGAAAAGAATTGCTTATGAACCATTATGATGTCATCGTCATTGGTGCTGGTGCAGCAGGTTTAATGTGTGCCATTACCGCAGGCCAGCGTGGAAGAAAAGTTCTTATCATTGAACACACTGACAAAATTGGTGAAAAAATCCGAATTTCAGGGGGTGGGCGGTGTAATTTTACAAATATCAATGCTAAAAAAAATAATTATCTTTCTCAAAATCCGCATTTTGCAGTGTCTGCACTGTCAACTTATACGCCTCAACACTTTATTAATTTAATTGAATCGTATAAGATTTCTTATCATGAAAAGACGCTAGGGCAGCTTTTTTGCGACGGTTCAGCAAAGCAAATTATTTCTATGCTGCTAGATTTATGTGAAAAAAACCAGGTGTCCTTGCTCAAAAACTGCAGTGTGAAAGATATTTCAAAAGAGGGCCAGTTTACCCTTAAGACCTGTCAGGGTGCATTGACAGCCGAGTCTGTTGTGATCGCAACTGGGGGGCTTTCTATTCCTCAAATTGGGGCCAGTGATTTTGGTTATCGCATTGCAAAAAAATTTAATTTAAAGCTAGTGCCTGTAAAGCCTGCCTTAGTGCCTTTAACTGTTACAGAAAATCAGCTGGGGTTATGTTTTAACCTCAAAGGTGTGTCTGTTATGTCTGTTGTGACCAGCAACAATATATCGTTTAAGGAAAACATTTTATTTACGCATCAAGGGCTAAGTGGGCCAGCTATTTTGCAAATCTCTTCATACCTTACAGACTTAAACTCTTCTAAAATTTTCATCAATTTATTGCCTGACATTGACTTAGCAAAACAATTTCTTGTTGATAAAAATATTAAAAAGACCCCCATTAACTACCTCAAGCAATTTTTAACGAACCGTCTTGTGGACCATTTACTGCTTGACGACGAATTTCAAAGACCCATCACCGAAGTAAAGAAAGATACCTTGTTAAAGCTTGCGCAACATATACATAAGTTTGAAGTTCATATTGGGGGAAGCGAAGGCTATAAGAAAGCTGAAGTCACTGTTGGTGGGGTTGATACTGATGAGCTATCGTCTAAGACGATGATGGCAAAAAATGTGCCAGGGCTGTTCTTTATTGGTGAAGTTGTGGATGTGACCGGCTGGCTTGGTGGTTATAATTTTCAGTGGGCGTGGGCTTCTGGCTATGCAGCAGGTTCACGCTGCTAGATTTACAGACTAAGACTTTAAATCTGAAGATGATATTGAAACGCTAAAGTTTCGTTGAAAGACAATGTGAAACAAGTGTAATTTATATGTGGTACATTTTATATATAAGGCAGTGAAATGGTGAGTAGGTTTACTTTAGTGATAAATGCAATTAAAAATGTTGTCTTTCATCCCTTGCAGCTGTTAAAAAGAATAGTTCCCCGTGGTTTGTTTGCCCGAAGTCTTATTATTTTAATGATGCCTTTGTTGATTGTTCAAATCAGTTTGGGCTATGTTTTTTTTGAACGGCATACAGAAACAATTTTGCGTACAATTTCCAATAGTATTTCTGGAAATATTGCAATGATTGTTGTTTTACATGAACAAAAACAACTGCCTTTAGAACAACTTCAGGCCTTAGCTTCTCAGCATATGGCTTTAGATTTAACGTTTTCCCCCGAAGGAAAGCTTGATAAAACAGGTCAATACCGCGACTCTTGGTTATATACTCCCCTGATGCAGGCCTTAGGTGAGTCTTTGAACGTTCCATTTTATGTACGTATAACTTTAGAAGATGTTATTATTAGTGTACAAGTGCCAACGGGTGTGTTTGATGTTAAGCTGCAAAGAAAATTATTATTTAGTAGAACGACCCCATTAGTTCTAATCTGGACCACTGTTTCAGCAATTATTTTATTTATAGTGGCATCTTTATTTATGCGTAACCAAATTCGGCCAATTCGACGACTTGCGCAAGCAGCAGAGCAATTGGGGCGTGGTAATGACCATGTGCCGTTTAAACCTGAAGGAGCTGCTGAGGTTAGAAAGGCAGGGCAGGTCTTTATGTTAATGCGTGAGCGCGTGAAGCGCTTGCTGTGTGAACGCTTGGAAATGTTGGCAGGGGTATCTCATGATTTAAGAACACCCATTACACGTTTAAAACTTGCAGCCGCTATGATAAAAGACACCCAGCAAAGAGAACAAATCACTCAAGATGTCGCAATGCTGCATGAAATGGTTGAAGGTTTTTTGGCTTATGCAAAAGGGGTCAGTGATGAAAGCCGTGTACAAGTCAATTTATATGACTGGGTAAGAGAGATTTTGCGGAACCATACAAAAATTCCTATTTATTTAAAAGGGGACCCTACAATTTTTATGGCAATAAAAACGCTTGCTGTTAACCGTTGCTTAACTAATTTAATAGTAAACTCTGAAAAGAATGCTCATACACTTCATATTAGCATTAAACGAGAAGGGGATATGGTAATCCTCGAGTTTGATGACGATGGTCCGGGTATTGCAGAACACGAACGTGAAAATGTCTTTAAGCCTTTTTATAGGATAGACCAATCACGTAACTTAGATTCTGTTGGAACTGGCCTTGGTTTAAGTGTCGCGCGTGATATTGTGTTGTCTCATGGTGGGGTGATAGAACTTGATCAATCACACCTGGGGGGATTAAAGGTAAAACTGACATTCCCATTGTAAGGCACACAATGGGCTGCATGATGTTGAGCAGTGGAAAAATTGATAGCAATTTTACTTTTGATTAAAAAGGAATTGCAGAAAGGGTATGTTGTGAAACAAACTGCAGGAATGCAAACCGACGATAAGCGTGTGAAGCAAGCTGTGAAGGTATCATCACAAGCTGACGGTAGTGCAGGCAAAGATAAGAAAAAAATCGTGACGGCAAATGGAAATGCTATGGCAAAATTGTCATTAGCAAAAAAGAAAAATGAACCTGTATTGCCTGAAGTCAATGTGCATTTAAAGCCGGTTAATGCAAAGAAAGCGAAAGTCGTTAAAGAAAAGGCTAAACGTAAAAAGTCTTCTCAAGAAGGTGAATTTGTTGCGCATGCAACAAGGGCACAGCAAAACGAATCTACAC
>CAYZJC010000034.1:3232-9715 GCA_964478775.1 uncultured Verrucomicrobiales bacterium
GTTTGGCAAAAAAAATAATGCCAACTCTCACCCATTTCAAACGGAGTATGCAAAAATGGATAAGGAAATGTATATGAATAATCAACGTAAAGTCGTAGATGCATTGTCAGATGCAAATAAAATGGCAATGGAAGTCGCAAAGACGCTGTCATCACTTCAAAATCAATTTATGAAGCAAGCATTTGAAGATATGAATATCATAATGAAGAGCATGTCAGCTGCACCAATGAGCCCAGAATCATGGAAAGTGCAAGCCAATGCGATGAAAGATTCAATGAGCAAGGCTGTTGAACATTCATCCAATATGTCAAATACAGTCATTAAATCACAAAGCGATTTATACAATAAGTTTCAAAACCACTTTCAAGATGCTTTTGAAGAAATGAAGTATAATGTTGTCAACCGTAAGCGTTCATAACACCTAGATCGTCATCTTAATTTGTTTATGCGTCATGTCGAATCTTAATTGGTGATGCATGACTGTCTCAACGTGTCGCTTGTGCGTGACTGAACTTTATAAAGTGTTTTAATTTTTGGGGTGTGAGAAAAAGTCAAGCACACCTTGCAAGATAAAAACTGCTGACATCTTGTCTATGGTTTTAAGGCGCTTGGCACGTGATAAATCGGCTTCTAGTAAAATACGGTTAGCCCCATGGGTTGACAATCTTTCATCCCACCAAAAAATAGGTAAGTTAAAAGGTGTGAGGTGTTTTTCACAAAACGCTAACACCTTTTTTGCTTGTGGGCCAAAGTCCGCATTTAATAATAAGGGAAGCCCAACAATAATAGCAGCAATACTATGGGTCTGTTTTTGCGAAGGTTGCCCTATAGTTGGAAATTGTTTTAGAACATTTTGAAACTGGGTATTAAACTGATGATGCCCCTCTATCAGTTGCACAGGTGAGGCAATTGTCCATGTGGTATCACTTACACTGACCCCAATGCGTTTATCACCAATATCAAGGCCTATCAGACGACTGTTGCGGTTATTTTCTTTTAATTGTGAAAGCGTGTCAACTTGCACAACCGTGATAGGGCTTTGGTCCGTGTTGATGCTCATATAGTTGAATCCAAAGGCTCTAGGGTTTTGTGTTTTCTTTGCCGTTCACTTTCAGACTTTAGTTGTCCACAAGCGGCTAAGATATCTCTACCACGCGGTGTTCTGACTGGTGAAGCATAACCAGCGCGATAAACAATTTCAGAAAATGCGGCGATGCGTGTCGGGGTTGAACATTCAAATTCACTACCTGGCCAAGGGTTAAATGGAATCAGGTTGATTTTTGCCGGAATGCCTTTGATCAGTCTTAGCAGTTCACGGGCATCTGCGTCGCTGTCATTGACGTCTTTTAACATGACATATTCAAAAGTGATACGTCGTGCATTGCTGCTGCCAGGGTAGCTACGACACGCCTCTATTAATTCTTTTAACGGGTATTTTTTATTGAGTGGTACCAAAACATTTCTCACCTCGTCATTCACTGCATGTAAAGACACAGCAAGGTTCACCCCAATTTCTTCACCACATCTTTGCATGAAAGGGACAACACCTGATGTAGACAAGGTGATGCGTCGTCTTGATAAGGACAACCCTTGATTGTCCATAATAATCAGCAAGGCTTTTTTTACTTCGTCATAATTATATAAAGGTTCGCCCATCCCCATCATCACAATATTCGAAACATGGCGTTGCCCCACGGGAGATGGCCATTCATTAAAGACGTCTCTTGCAACCATCATTTGCCCTACAATTTCAGCACTGGTTAAATTTCTTACCAAGCGTTGTGTTCCTGTGTGGCAAAACTTACAGGTGAGGGTGCAGCCAATTTGTGAGGAAACACATAAAGTTCCCCGGTCAACTTCAGGAATATGAACAACTTCCGCTTCTTGATTATCGCCAAATTTAAGTAGCCATTTTTGTGTGCCATCTGTTGATGTTTGTGCAACTGAGATATGGGGGCGTTCAATCACACATTGTTCTTGAAGCTGGGCCTTAATGGCTTTGGGGATATTAAGCATCTCCTCGAAGGATCTAACCCCATGGTGGTACAGCCAATTCCAAATTTGTTGGCCTCTGTATGAGGGGACATTTAAGGATGAAAGTAGGGCAGATAATTCCTCGCGACTTTGCCCTATAAGATTGGTTTTAATCATAATTATATTTTTTAAATACCTTAATTAATTTTCATATTCTTTTTAAATTGACCACGGTTCAATGCACCAGTCATGACGGCTGTGGCAGCAAATATTGCAATGCCCAACAGGCAAGCTCCACTAATAATAATACCTTTATACCAAGCAGATGAATGTACATACAGTTTTAGCACATTACGTAAAAGAAAGATAAAAGGAAGCCCAATGACAATGCTAAAGGCAAGTTTATAAAAAAACTGTCTTAAGGCTGCACTGAATACAAACAATGAACGTCTATGGAGAATGTAGCCTAATGTGATCGCGTTTACCCATGCAGAAATTGCTGTTGCAAGGGCAAGTCCTACATGTTTCATTGACTTAATCAACATCAAGTTCAAGATTAAGTTTAACACAACGCAAATAATTGCTGTGATAACAGGTGTCTTCGTGTCTTTATGAGAAAAGAAAGTAGAGGCGAAGATTTTAATTAATACGTAAGCAGGAAGACCTATTGCAAAGGCATGCAAAGCAGATGCAGTGGCGATAGTGTCACTGTATGTAAATTTACCGTATTGGTAGATCATGCTGACAATTGGAACGGCCCATATCATTAGTCCAACAACAGAAGGAATTGTAAGTAACATCGCAAATTCAATGGATTCATTTTGGGTTTGCAAAGCATCTTTAATTTTATTTTGCGAAACTTGTCGTGACATGAGGGGGAGAAGAACAGTGCTAATGGCTGTGCCGATCACACTTAAGGGAAGTTGGTTTAAGCGTTCAGCAAAGTCAAGATAGGAAATATAGCCACTTGGTAGTTGTGAGGCTATAATCATGTCGATGAAAATATTCACTTGTACAATACCTGCGCCTAGTGCGGCTGGTCCCACTTTTTTGAAAAAGACTTTTACCCTTGGTGTAAGACGCGGCCTTCTTAAGGAAAGAGAGTACCCTTCTTTCATGCAAGGGAGCAACACCCAAACCCATTGAACGATCCCGCATCCTAAAACTGCGATTGTAAAGTTGAGGGCTGTATTGTTATTAAGAAGCGATGTTGTCATCACAAAGGCAACAATAAAAATATTTCCAATAACAGGCGATGAGGCAACACTGACGAATTTTTCTAAGGAATTTAGGATGCCGCTGTAAAAAGCTGTCAATGAAATAAAAAAGATGAAAGGGAAGGTTATTCTGCTAAATTCTATCACTAAGCGCAAACGTTCACCTGTGAAACCAGGACAGGTGATTTGAAAGATATAAGGCATGCCAATTTCTACGATAATCGTCAACAAACACAGCATGACACAAAGCCAACTTAAAATCATTTCAGCAAAGGAGATAGCTTCTTTTTTATTGTCAGGTGAATTTAACAGTTCTGCAAACATCGGCACAAAGGACGCATTAAAGGCCCCTTCAGCAAAAATTCTTCTAAATAAGGAGGGAAGTTTAATAGCTACTTTAATAGCGTCAGTTACAGCATTAGCGCCAAGTTCCCTTGCAATGAGGATTTCTCTTAAAAAACCGACAAGACGGCTTAAAATTGTTAAGAAGCCGACCGTGAAAAATGATCTATATAAGGCCATGTAAAATTTATCTTTATATAAGGGATGTAATGGTTAATAGCACATTTAACCTATAAAAAAAAGCTTTTTCATGAGGTATGGTAATAATTTATCTTATTATTTTCTTTTATGCATACAATATTATAATACATTCCATTGCATATAGGGGTGAAATGTACCTTTATTCCATTCCACCTGTCCAACGACTTTATACGTGAAGCGTTTCACACCTGCTGCGCTTGCCTTAGCGGTTGCAAGGTCATATTGTGGGTCAATTTCACGGGCAATATCAAAGGCTGCGCAGTCACCCCGTTGAATAACATATAAAACGGCAGCATCGCCTTTGTTTTGTGTGATGATGTCACTTAATTCTTGCATGTGCTTTGCGCCCCGCTCTGTTACGGAATCTGGAAATTTAGCGATTGTATTGTGTTTTAAATGGACACTTTTTACTTCTAAATAGAGACAAGTATCATTGGGCGCATCTGCTTGGCGAGATGACTTTGTTAACAAAAAATCTACCCTTGAATTTTTCCCATACTTCACTTCCCTTTTAACAGTGTCATACGCTTTGCATTCTTGAACCCAGCCTTGGGTGAGGGCATATTCCACCATCGTGTTGGCTGCATGTGTGTTAATGCCGACCCAACTTCCTTGTGTGCCCTCGTTATGTGAAGGGTCATAAAACCATTCTAGTGTATAACGCAATTTTCGTGTTGTACTTGTTCCATGGTCGACGAGCATCACAACAGGCCCTAGTGCATCCGCTGGTAAATTGTGGTTTGCTTCAACTTGCGCCCAATCGATATGGGTTATATCTTGTGGCAGGTCTTGAATGCAGCTATCCCATCCACACAATAAGTGACTGACTTGTTTTGGCATGCCAAGCAGTGAACCTGAATTGGCACAATGTGCAGTTACCACTTCAAATGAAATGGTTTTATCTTCATGTATATGTACAACTAACGCATCGGCTAAGAAGCGCTTATAGCGGCGCATCAGGCGTGCAAAGATGACGGGTTTATCAAAGGGGATGATGTGTTGTGACATATTGTAGCTTTCTTATTTTTTTACCATTATGTAATGAGGTGTCTTATAATAAACTGGTAAGTTCTCTCATCCAAGGCCTATTTTATGGAAATACTATCTCCAGCAGTTCATGAACGTCATTTTATAACGGCTTATCATGCAAATGGTACACACCAAATGAGTTATCAAGTGTTTGGAAATCCTTGTGCGCCACTGATTCTTATGGTGCATGGCCTAACCCGCAATAGTCATGACTTTGATGAAATAGCCTCTGCGTTGTCACAGTGTTATTATGTGGTGTGCCCTGATATTGTGGGGCGTGGAGAAAGCGATTGGCTGCCTTGTGACTCTACTTATTCTTATGAACAGTATTTTGCCGACCTTATTGTATTGGTGCAACATATTGCGCAAGTGCAAAAACAAAACGGAAGGGAGGATGCTTTTACAGAACCATTTATATGGATTGGAACATCAATGGGGGGGATATTGGGTATGATGATGGCTGCACTTGATCATTCACGTGTTCATCATTTAATTCTCAATGACATTGGGCCTGAAATAAACCCAACTTCTCTTGCAAAAATTCAAGATGCTTTGGCGTTTTACCCAGAATTTAAAAATTTTACTGAAGCAAAAGCTTATGTCATAAAAGCATATCAAGGTATTGGACCTTTGAGTGATGAGATGTGGACTAAGAAAACAAAGGATATGTTAAGCAATAAAAATGAGGGACCAGATGCCCCCTTAACTTTACATTATGATAAGCGTGTGGTGCGCTACAACTTAACCTCGGAACAGATTGCAAATGGCATTAATCTGTGGCCAATTTGGAACAAGATTAACGCACAAGTTGATGTGATTCACGGTCAGGAGTCTAATGTGTTACCCTCTACACTTTTAACAGCAATGCAAGACTCAAAGCCTTCGATGCGGCATGTTACAATTCCATCTACCGCCCATGCCCCATGTCTGTCTTTGCCTATGGTCATTGACACCGTTCAATGCTGGCTGAATATGAAACAACGCTAGGAGATCATTCATCTCTTCTTCAGCTTCATTGAAAGGGGGCATAGATGATAAGAATGTATGACAGCTCAACATGAGCTGTGTATTACTATTAGAATTTAAAAACTTTATAAAAGTTCAAAGACAGATTTATGCAACTGAGGATTTCCTGCTAAAATAGAAGACTTATCTAAAACGTCTTTATCGCCGGAAATTGTCGTAACAGTTCCACCTGCTTCTTGTATAAACAAGACACCAGCAGCATAGTCCCACAAATTCATCGGTTCTTCAAAGAAAACATCAAAACGACCACAGGCAACATACGCCAAATCGAGTGCGTGTGCACCCAATTGACGGATACCTGCTGTATTGTTGACCATACTTGATAAGCGGCGTTTAAAAATCTCTGGGTTTCCAGCATGTCTATAAGGGGTTCCCATACCGACTAGTGCTTCGTCAAGATGACGGCGTGCTGAAACACGAATGCGACGTTGGTTGAGGTATGCCCCTTTGCCTTTTTCAGACCAAAACATCTCATCTTTAATAGGGTCGTAGGTAACACCAGCAATAATTTCCTCACCCATTTTGAGGGCAACTGTAATAGCAAATTGAGGTATGCCGTGTAGAAAATTACTTGTACCATCTAAGGGGTCAATAATCCAAGTTTGATTAGTGTCTTCGCCTTCAATCACCCCAGATTCTTCTGTGATAAACCCAAATTTAGGTCTCGCTTTTTGAAGTTCAGCAATTAAAATCT
>CAYZJC010000034.1:9725-12399 GCA_964478775.1 uncultured Verrucomicrobiales bacterium
GAGCGTTTGTCTGCACTTGAAACAAAGTCACCTAAGTTTTTTCGTGAAACTTGTAAATGTTCTAATTCGCCAAAGTCACGCACCAAAGCACGTGAAGCTTTTTCCATAGCCGCAGTCATTACGTTAACAATTGCGGAACGTGTTGTAAATCTTGAAGATAATGACATAATTAGTCCTTGAAGCGTTCTACATAAGAACAATCTGCCGTATTCACAACAATTTTCATTCCAGTCGAAATGTGCGGTGGAACCATGACACGAAGGCCATTACTTAATGTGGCAGGCTTGTATGAAGAAGAGGCTGTTTGCCCCTTGACAACGGGTTCAGCTTCACTAATTTCAAGCACAACTGTGTCAGGTAATTGTACAGCAATGGGTCTGCCTTCATACAGGGATAATTTAACAATCATGCTATCTTGCAAAAAGGCTGCACCCTCACCAACAAAGTCTTTAGAAATATTGATTTGCTCAAATGTTTCTTGGTCCATAAATACAAGATCATCACCTTCTTCATATAAGAATTGATGGTCCATTTCGTCTAAGTAAACGCGTTCTACAGTTTCAGCAGAGCGAAAACGTTCATTGAGCTTGGTACCTTCAACAAGGCTTTTCATTTCAGCTTGCATATATGCACCACCTTTTCCAGGCTGTACATGCTGGGTCTTCGTGACGGCCCAAAGTTTTCCTTGATAATTAATAATATTGCCAACGCGAATTTCATTGCCGCTGATCTTCATAGCTAAAAATCCTAAAAATAAATTGAATACAGGGGAAAGCATGGTAGCGGAGGAGGGATTCGAACCCCCGACACGCGGATTATGATTCCGCTGCTCTAACCGACTGAGCTACTCCGCCAAATGATAAAAAAACATACCATGTGTGGGAAACCTGCGTCAATCAAAAAGTTGCAATTTTCAAAACATTTTATGAATGAATAAGGATTATTGAAGGAAAATTATGTATATAAAGATTAAAATTACAAGTTTTTTTCTACATTATTAAAACTTTGTAAAGGATTGAGCCTTACAATAATAGGTGAAGGTGAAACATACCGTTGGAAAATTGGATACTATTAAGATGAAAAATACCTATACCTATCTCACATATGCTTTAATGATTTCTTCCGCTGTTGCGCAAGAAGCGGGTGACGCCGTAGGGTCTGCTTCTGCAACGCCTGTGTCAGGTGCTGTTGCAGCCAAAGCAAATGCGTTGGCGGGTGATATGGTTTCGAAAAGTGAAAAATTGCCAGCAGTGCCAGTTGTGTCTGCTGAAAAAAAAGAAGAAATAAAAGCCAACAATACCCCGCCCAAAGTGAATATGAACACAGCTCTTGCTGCGGAAGTGAACATGGGTGTAGAAGAAGACTCATTAGGGGGGGATGGACAAGGTCAAAGTAAAGCACCTAAAATTGCTTCCGGTGAAGAATATGTGAAAACAGTTGTTGAAAAATTGGGAAAAAATTTGATTCCTGATAGCGATTTCATGGCCCAAGCAGCAATTGCTTTTCAAGTACCATCACATGAACCTTCTAAGTCTGCGACATTATGTATTGTGAAAACAAGTGCGGACCGTATATACCGTATACACTCTTTTGATCTTAAGCAAAATGGGCGAGTGAGAAACCCATATGAATTGAAAGTGTATAACGATTTTATGACAAAGAAAAAAGGTGATAAAACACGTTATACAGTTCCACGTGAGCCAAAAGACCCTAAGTCGCCACTAGTCACTTACGATGTTACTGTGGTCGCGAGATATTATGAGAATATTTGTTTTACGCAGTATTTAAACCTTGCTGATAGTCTTAAGGGTGATTCAACTAACGCCCCCGCATCAGCGCCGGTAGTAGCGGCAGTAGTCACTCCTCCTCCTGCGCCAGTAGCAGCGGCAGTAGTCACGCCCCCACCTGCACCAGTAGCAGCGGCAGTAGTCACTCCTCCTCCTGCACCAGTAGCAGCGGCAGTCGTCACTCCTCCTCCTGCGCCAGTAGCAGCGGCAGTCGTCACTCCTCCTCCTGCGCCAGTAGCTCCAGCAGTCGTCACTCCTCCTCCTGCACCAGTAGCAGCGGCAGCAGTAACTAAGACCCCTCCTGCGCCAGTAGTAGCGGCAGCAGTAACTCAGACCCCTCCCGCACCAGTAGCTCCAGCAGTAGTGAAGAATAAATCACCTGTTAAAATAGGGGTGCAGCTCTTGCCTGATAATTATAAAAATCCACTTAAATCAAGTTAACCTGTTACAGACAATCTATAAAAGAAAAGGCCTTGAGTTATCCCCAAGACCTTTTCACATTTAAACAGCTATTATTTGCGTCTATCTTTCCAAGTTTGCATAGCTTTGAGGGTGTAGGCAAGATGTGTCGCTGCTTCCTTATGTTGAGAAAAACGATCGGAGCCTGCAAAATGACCGCCAGCTTCATAGGTGTGAACAAAAGTTATCCCCTCTTTGTCTGTCCTCGATGCTTGCATTTTAAAGGCAAACTTGAAGGGTTCCCAATACGGTACGCGATGATCAGCAAGACCAGCGGTGAGCAGTATATCAGGATAGTCGTGTGTGCTGACATTGTAAATTGGGTCGTATTGTGCAATATAATTGAAAGCTTCTTCATTTGAAGGGTTGCCCCATTCGTGAAACTCTCCTTGGGTGAGGGGAAGGCCAGGGTTTAGCATGTCTTTTAA
>CAYZJC010000035.1:0-1491 GCA_964478775.1 uncultured Verrucomicrobiales bacterium
GGTTTTTAACAAACGCACCTTTTCTATAATCCCACCAAGTGTACAAATCATGCTTATCAGGATTCACTTCACGCAAAGCATCTATCAACCCTAAGTTTAACAAACTACGAAAGGCCATTCTTTCTTGGGGGGAACATAAAATATCATGTTGAAAAGCTGCGGGGTCATACACATCACCATTCGCAGGCGCAACATTAAAGTCACCACCAATAATAAACATCTCCCCAAATGTCAACCTATCTTGCACTAGCTGTTGTAGACCCTTATAAAAAGCAAGCTTATATTCATACTTTTCGCTACCAATTGCTTGTCCATTAGGGGCATACACACTCATCACCCGAACACTACCATCAACCACAGCTTCTATGACACGTGCTTGTGAATCTTCAAAAAATGCATTGCCTGTAACAACATCTTCCAGACCTACGCGCGACAAAATTGCAACGCCATTGTAGGTTTTTTGCCCAAAGGTGGCAACGCTATACCCAAGGTCAGAAATGGGTTCTGTCGGAAAAGCTTCATCCACACATTTAAGTTCTTGCAACAAGACAACATCCGGTGAATACGCTTGTAAATATTGAATGACATGCGGTAATCGGGCTTTAACGGAATTGACATTCCAACTCACTATTTTCATACATTTTCTCTTAGCAATCGTCAGCAAAGGCCAACTTTACTATTTTCTTTTTGAGGTTGACTCTTAATCCACTGCAACAGGGCGACACTTAATAAAAAGCAAGCAGGTATGGTTAACATAGACATTTTATACGCATGCACTGTGTAATTTCTAATACCGCAAAGGGCAAAACTTCCGTCCCAAAAAAGATCTAGTATATGGCCAAGCAATGGCTGAAAAATAATGCCGCTCATCATCACCAATGCGTTAGTAAACCCAATAGCTGTTCCACTTAATTCTTCACAACTGTGGTTTCTTGCAATCGTAAAGCAAAGCACTTGGCCGCCAAGGCAAAAGCCCGCAGCAAAAACAAACACATATGACAAGACAATGGGAAAATAACCTGCAAAAGCGATACACACAAATAACCCACCTGCAAGCAGTGCAGAAAGCTGCATTACTTTTTTAATGGAGCCAAGTTGACTTAACAACCACGCTGCTGCAGGGCTCCCCAATGCCATACCAATGAAGACCATATGGCTAATTGATGAGGCTACTTCATTGTTAATTGAATGCGTTGCCATAAAAAATGGTACTCCCCATAATTCAGCAAAAGCAGATATAGGTAAGTACATCAAGCCCCCAACAATGCCTGCAAGCCATATGTTTGAATTGCTTGTGATGTGTGGTAACGTCTTCATAAAGTGGTGTTGATTTTGACCCACGTCAGTAGTCGTGGGTGTAGCAGACGCATGGTCACGTTTTTTAAAATAAAACCAAATAAGCAGCATCACTGGCAAACCAAGCAGACCTAAATAAACGCTTGCGCGCCTCCACCCCATATGATTCACAAGAATTGCTAACGGCTGACCTGC
>CAYZJC010000035.1:1619-11904 GCA_964478775.1 uncultured Verrucomicrobiales bacterium
ATTTGCGCAACCCATAACTGGTCACTACCCGCAAACATTAAGGTTCCAACTATACACAATAAACATGACAGAGAAAGAATGAAACGAATGCCAAGACGGTCAACAATAATGCCGCACGGAATTTGTAGTGGCACATATGCATAATAATAGCACGACGTTAAGACACCAAGCTTGGTAGATGTCACCCCAAAGTCTTCCATCAATTGCTGCGTCATGACAGACGGTGAAACCCGCAAAAAAGTTTCATACAAATAAAAGAGGGCTGCAAGGCTCCAGATGACCCATTTACGATAACGTGGCTGCAAAGATGCGTGAGGCTCCGTTTGAGATGATAAAGCTTCCCGTTGTTGCGCATTCTCGTAAGAAGTGTGGGTGGTGGGAACCTTAGTCATTGTTTACTTAATCCTTAGCATCTTTAGTATAGGTTTCATTAACAAATTGCATTAAGGCCCATCCTACCACAAAGGCTGCTGCAACCGCAACAAAGGCCATTTGGTAATTGGCAATGGAATAAATACGAACACCTTCTACGCTGAGCTGACCACTCCACGTTAAGTCTAAGATTTTTCCCAGTAGGGGCTGAAAAATTAAAGCACTACACATTACAAGGGCATTGGTAAACCCAATTGCAGTTGCACTGTATTGTAAAGGTGTGTGTTCTTTTGCAACCGTGAAGTATAAAGTTTGCCCACCTGAAAGTAAGCCCCCTAAAAAGAGGAGTGCGCACATCCAGCTAAAAGGAATATTGGGTACAAAAAACACAACCAAAAAGCAAGCAAGAGTCCCCAGTGCCGCCCATGACATCACTTTGTTTCTTGACCCTATTTTATTAGAAATCCAAGCAGAAGCTATACTGCCTATCCCCATACCCAAAAACACCCCAATGCATGCACGTGACGCAACCTTTGCTGGCACATCATACAATTTTGTAAGGTATGAAACCCCCCAAAGTTCTGCAAATGCTGAAAGGGGTAGATACATCGCACACCCATAAATACCAATAAGCCAATTTTGTGGATTTTTTGCAACCAACTTAAGACCGGCAAGCAGTGTTGGTGCACGACTTTTTTCAGCAGTATTTGTGAACGTATCTGCTGGTTCAATTTGCGCTTGACGACGCGGTTTGTCTCGCATAATCGTCCATGCCGCAACACACACCACCAAACCAGCCGCACCACACACGTGTAGCGCTGTTCGCCAACCCAAAGCGTCAACCAACATCGCAAATAAGGTGTTAAAGCTACCGCCAAGTGTGCCCATAAACATCGCAACACCTGCTAAGATGGCAAATTTGTCTTTAGAAAACCAGTCAGCTGCAACCTTTGAACAGCAAATATAAGCACAAGCTGACCCTGCCCCCATTAAAAAGCGGGCAAACATCGCAACAGATGTTGTGTCTGCCAAAGCAAACATAAAGCAGCCAATCATACACAACAAGGCAGACACTGTAATAACAATACGCGCACCAAACCGGTCAGCAATGACCCCGCATGGCACCTGTAAAGGGACATATGAAAAATAGTAAGCGCCTGAGATGGCCCCCACAACAGTTGCCGTGGTCTGAAAGTCTATCATAATTTGCTTTTCAATGACGCCAGGTGATACACGCAAAATATATTCATAAATATAAAAGACCCAGGCGCAAATTAAAATTGACCAAGCCATACTGGCTTTATGTGAGAGAGATGTTGATTTCGTAAACCCGACAGTGGTCACATCATTTGCCGATGACACAAGCGACAAAGCTGATTTTTCCATTTGTATAAACCTTCACGTAAGAAAAACACAAAAAACAAAAGGTTGCAATATTTTTGCAATCAATTCTTTAAACCTAGCATAACAATTAAAAAAATTATATAAGAATCTAAAAGCAGATCATCTATAACGCTGTCCATTTAATATGGGTACAGGAATAACACGCGCAGTGTAGGCATTTCTACAGGAGAGGCGACAACGCTTGCACCAGATTTCAAGGGCTAGCAATAACACAAGCCTAAAAAACGACCACTCCCTACAAAAAGTAAGCAGTGGTCGTCTGATTGTGCAATGTATTTGTGGGGGCTTATGCGTCTGAACCAAATGAATCGTCTAGCTCTGCAGCCTCGTGGATTGTGTAGTCCCAATTATAGAAGTCACGTGGATACAGTTCCTCTAAAACAGAGCTCTTAATAATACCGATGGTAATGACTTCTCCTTCTTCACCATCACCTTTGATTTGAATGCCAAAACCATCTTGGTTATTGACTGTGTCAAAAAATGGAACATCAAACTCTTCTTCAGTATTCTCATTTTCAGCAGATTTATCTCTTACTTTGCAAAAACTCTGTTGAGTAAAATTGAAGCTTGACACAAAAGCTTTATTATTTGATTTTGTTCCTCTGTTATCTGCCACAGACGGATCCTGTTGAATAATATAATTTATAACTGAACCTACCGTTTCTAAACATGATGTTTTACACTCATCAGAAATAAAATGTTCTATTTCTTGCATAAAGCAACATATTTGCTTTGCCCCATCAGTAGAGTCAAATATAGCGGTAAAGTCATCATACTGAAACATTGATGCGAACAAAGAAAGTTTTTGGCCCGTATATGTACCAAATTTCTCAATAACTAAGGAGTATTCATCTATGTCAGACTTAAAGATTTGTGCAACGGTCTTTTGCTTAGTGTATTTGTATAATCCTGTAGGGGCATATTTACGAGATATCTTAACTTTACGTTTTTCGAATTTAATGTTTTGTTTTTTTAATGTATCGTCTTTATATGTTGCGAAAATTGCATATAGATTTGAGGTATACTCAGAAAATTCATATTTTGGGTTCAGAATATAGCTAATAAAATCCTCACCACCATTAATCAGCTTAAAGGATCTTTCGAATAGTCTTCGACGCGAAGCAACATCCCTCTCAGAATTAGCACTCAATCCTGATACTAAAGAAATATTATCATCATAATCACCTCCTCTAATCATATTAATATGAGAGTAAAAATTGCTAGAAGTTTTTTCTTTACGGCTTGAAAAGTCGCTTTTACTATTTTCCAGTTGTTGTCTTAAATTGTCAATTTCTTCACGTAATTGCACGTTTTCCTGTTGAGCTAAAGATAAGGATTCTTGTGTAGAAGCTAATTTTGAACTCATTAATTTAATTTCATGGATGGTCAATTCCCATTTGTTGCATATCTCTTGCATATAAGATTCTAGGGCATTGAATCTGTTTCTGGACACAGTGCGTATACCAACGTTGTTCGATAGTCCTGGTATGCGTAAACTCTGTTTCATTGTCTTCATAAATAGTGATAGAGTTGGCTTTTCTTCGCCCACATCTTTACCAAACACTATCCAAGGAACATTTTTGTTGTTTGTTGTTAGCTGATTAACTGTATAAACTGTTGAATAAGTTTTTTCATTTAATTCTCTAACCTTTTCTTCATTTTCAATTAGTTCACTGAGATTAGGGTAGCTAATGTTCGTAGATATACTCTTATATGAGGTTGCAGTACTAGCTGTGTTAATAGTTGATTCATCCATATCACTTGCGAAAATGCGTGTAGCAAATAATAGGATTAGCGTAATTTTACTTTTAATTTTTTTCATTGTATTTCTCTTTTTTATAATTAACTATTTTCTAGAGTTAGGTCTTTTTGGTTTCATTTGGTTAGGGATGTTTAGTTTTTCTTTCTGTTTTTCCTCTGCGGTAATGCTTGTTTCATTCTTTACTGGTCTTTTTGGTTTCATTTGGTTAGGGATGTTTGGTTTTCCTGTCTGTTTTTTATCTGCGGCAGGGTTTGTTTCAGTATCTACAGGTCTTTTTGGTTTCGTTTGGTTAGGGATGTTTGGTTTTCCTGTCTGTTTTTTATCTGCGGCAGGGTTTGTTTCAGTATCTACAGGTCTTTTTGGTTTCGTTTGGTTAGGGATGTTTGGTTTTCCTGTCTGTTTTTTATCTGCGGCATGGTTTGTTTCAGTATCTACAGGTCTTTTTGGTTTCATTTGGTTAGGGATGTTTTGTTCTCCTGTCTGTTTTTTATCTGCGGCAGTGCTTGCCTTTTTCTGTATTGGAAGTATGGTTTCGTCGTCTGAATATTCAGAACTTTGATCTTCGTCAGCCTGTTGTATTGCCTTCCCATCTGAGGTAATAATTACTCTTTTGCCTATGAAACTTGCCAGTGTGTAGAATTTTTCTCCATCACCCGCATTGGCTGATCTGTTTTCATCATCATCCGTTGCATAAGGTCTTTGTGGTGTTGTGCCTTGCTTGCCGAAGAGTGCAGTGAATGAATCCTTATCAGGCGTGCCTTGCTTGCCGAAGAGTGGAGTGACTGAATTTTGAGTAGAAGGCGAATCCCCTGGAGTTTTTGGTATACCAAAGAAATCAGTCCCCTCGTGATCAAGCGTCCTCTTTATAATTTCTTTGGCAGCAGGCGTGTCCTGAAACTCTCTGACTCTCGCTGGAAGAGGAGGGGTTAACTCATCATTTATCCCATTTTGGCCTGGTGTAGGGGTGCTACGACCCCTTGAGGGAGATGAACCAGAGGAATCATGCTTACTAGTCAACTCCTTTAAAAGGTCTGTTGGCACTAAGCTACTGCGAGGGGTTTGAATATAAGTGATCACACTGCTAAATCTTCTTTGACGCTCATTAGAGTTTGCTGGCTGTTCATAAGCTATCTTGTTCCAATCAATTGGCGCTTGAAGTTCAATTATTTTCTCTTCAAGTTCTTTAATTTTTCTTTCAAACTCAGCATCACTAGATTTACGTTCTGTTTGTAGAGCTTTTAATTCACTATTTTTCAGATTGAACTCAGTTTGAAGCTTGTCTTTCTCTTCTTCTAAAGCAACAATTTCTGCTCTCTTTAAATGCTGCTCTGTCAGCTCCTCTATTAAGCTTTCACTACTTTTCTTTTCTGTTAGTTCAGCTACTTTATCTTCCAGGTCCTTAACTTGTGTTGTAAGCTTTTGCTTCGCCTCTTCAAGCGCTTTTGTCTTAAGCTCAAATTGTTGTGTTTGAGTCTGAAAGGTAGTTTGGGCATCCGCAAGTTCTTTTTGAAGGGTTGCATAGCGCGTGTTGAGGTCTTCATTTTCTGTAGCAGTAGCCTCAGATTGTGTCATTAATTCTTCCACTTGTTTGTTTAAATCTGCAAATTGTGTCTTGGTGGAGCTAATACATTTCTCATACGCAGCTACCTTTTCATTCGCTTGCTCTAATGCACTGTCATGACCTTGTTGTAGTTCCTGCAAGGCCTTTGCATACTGCTCTTTTTCTCGAGTCAACAGATCTTTAGTTTCAGTCAATTGATTTTGAATAAACTCTATTGCCTGTTGAGATTTCTGCGTTTGTATCTTAAGGGCCACTTTTTGCACCTCAATTTGGCCATTCAAAGTTTCAGCTTGCTGAGTTAACTGTTCTGTATATTCCTTTTGCGCCTTTTCATAATCATTTTTTGATTGCAACAGTTCTTGCCTTAATAGTTCATTTTGTGAAGCGACATCATTATGTTGATTTTGCAATTCGTTTATCTCTGCTTGCACATTCTTCACCTGTTCCTGTGCCGCGTTAGCACGTGTCTGTGCCTCTGAGAGTTCTTGTTGCAACTTTCTTTGCAGTTCCTGTGCCTCGTTAGCCTGTTCTTCAGCACGTGTTTGTTCTTGTGAGAGTTCTGCCGCTAGGGTGTCTCCACGTTGCTTTTCATCTGAGAGTTCTTGCTGTGCATTGTTGAGATCAGTCTCTAGGGTATCCACACGTTCTTCAGCTTGGTTGGCACGTGTTTGTTCTTGTGAGAGATGAGTCTCTAGGTCATCTCCACGTTGCTTTTGTGCATTCGCACGTGTCTCGGTCTCTGAGAGTTGTTCTTGTACGGCTTTAGTCTCTGACTGAGCAGTCTTAATTTCATCTTGATGCTGCTGCGTCAAGGTTTGCATTCGTTGTTGCAATTTTGTGAGATCAACTTGTGCTTGGCGAGCTGCGTCCAGAGCATTTAATAACTCACCCTCTTTTAGCGTAAGTTCATTTTGTATAGCTTCTCTATCTTTTTCTTGTTCATTGAATTGACTTGTAGAGTTATTGATATTCTCTTGTTGTTCACTCAATAGATTACGGAGGCGTTCGCATTCAGCTTCTAAACTGTTATATTTTGTTTGAAGTTCTTCCGTCTGTTTGTTCGCAGCATTCAGATTCTCTTGAGTTTGGGTAAGATTAGCTTGGAGGGTGTTGTTTTCCTCCTGAGATATATTTAATTTACGCGCCAGCTCTTCTTTTTCTTTTTGTTCCTTTTCAAGGTCGTTCGTGAGCTTGATGATAGTGACAGTTGATGCATTATATCGGGTGTTCAGTTCATTATTTTTATCTTCAAGCTCCTCTATTGTCGCGGTTAATTCCAGCTGTCTGTTTCCCAGCTTTATTGCATTGTCTTGTGAAATTTTTAATTCTTGTTGAATTGATTCTTTTTCATTTTTCAATTCATGTAAATTACTTGCAAGAGTCTTAGTTTCTTCAGTCTTTTTTTCTAAGCTTCGCTCTGCTTGGCTTTGTTTTTCTCTAGTCTCACCAAGTTGGGTTTCTAGAGATTCCGACTTTCTTTCTAGTTCATTGACTTGCTCTTCGAAATGCTTACGATCTTCAATCGATTGATGGGTATTATTTTTAAAGGCTTCCTGCACCTTACGTAATTCTTCTTGAACCACAGATTTCTCTATTGTGAGTGTGTTTATTTGTTTACCAGCCTCAGTTACTTCACCTCGCAAGGTTTCTACAGACTTTTCGGCTGTGCCTAATTCTTCGCGTAATTTGTTTTCACGTGCACCTCTCTCTTGAAGGCTCGTCTCGAGTTGTGTGAAATTGTTTGTCTGTTCTGCTAGTTGAGAAGACACAGACACTAGTTGTGTTTTTGTATCATTAAGAGTTTCATTGACAGCTTGAATCTGTGTTTGCAACTGTTCGTTTTCAGTTGTCTTGCTTTGAATCTGCTCATTCAACTCACCATTTTCCTTTTTGACATTCTCCAACTGACCATTAAGTTCACTGTTTTGCGACGTAAGGTCCGTGATTTCATTTGTCTTGTTTAGAACCTGCTCAGCTAACTCACCATTTTCCTTTTTGACATTCTCCAACTGACCTTCAAGTTTGCCTTTTTCTTCACTGGCGTTGCCCAATTGTTCACGCAACTTTTGATTATCGTTTGATAACTGCTGTTGTGTTTGCTGTAGAGATTGATATTGTTTTTGAAGGGTTTGAACCGTATTTTTTAAATCACCATTTTCTTTTGAATATTGATTAAGTTGATTGAGGCGTTCCTGTGCTTGCCTGTCAGCTTCATTTCGTAATTTTTCAGCTTCTGCTTGGAGTCTTTGTGAGTTGGCAAGGCCAGTTTGTGCGCTGGTTAATTGTTCACGAAGTTGGGCAAGCTGTTCTTGGCTCTCTAAATTTGTGCTCTCAAGTTCAGTAAGGCCCGTGCTGAGATTGTCAACTTGGTGTTGCAGCTTTTTGTTGGCTTCTTGTAGGTTGTTATTGAGGGTGGTAGCTTCTTCAAGGCGCTTAAGTGCTGATTCAGCTTCTTGTTGTGCTCTCTCTTCATTGGCCGCTTTTCTTTCGTTTGCAGCATTTATGAGTGCGTCACGCAGAGAGGGGTTTGATGCGTCATTTTCTAACTGGTTTTCTCCCTCGCCTTTTACTCCTCTCTTAAGTGCATTAATAACTTGAAGCTGTGTACGCACTGTATTGCCAACATCTTTAAAACGCTTGAGGTAAGTTTCCCCATTTTCTTGTCTGATGATTTTTCCTTCCACGTTTCTGATGTGCACATCATTAATTTCTGTTGCTAGTGTCCGATCTACAAATTCTTGACAGGCGTCAGAGTCTGCATAATAAGGGTTTTCAAAAGTACCATCTTGCACTGTGGAGTCTGTGGGTGGGGTGCCTTCAACGACGTGGTATTGCTTAACAAGAACCTCTTTCCTAGAATTTTCCACAATGTCAACGTCACGCACTGGCGCGTCTTCCATGCGTTTTTCAACGGCGGTTAAGTTTTTAACTGTATTTGTTTTGGCACCAAGCTTGACTGTAAACCTAAACCCAATAAAGGCGTTCATGCTGCGTGCATTGTCTTGCGACACACTTGATTCAAGGCGAAGATGTTCGTTTAGGGAATATTCAGCGCGTACTTGTGCCCCTAAGATGTGCTTGATGCCCGTTTTACCCTGGTAATAGTAACCACCACCAAATAAACGAAGGCCATTAATCCCCGGAATGCTGCGGCCTAATTCCACATCTATCCCTCGAAGGGCTGCTGTTTTTTGTGCAATTTTTTCATGTTTTTGAAATGTCGTATTGTTGATGGTTGTTTTGCCTTGCGGTAGATACACGTTCATGCGCGCATCCCATGTGGGGGTCAACATTTCCGCCCCTAGGGTCAGCTGGTGAAAGACATTGCCGGAACCGGTTGTACGTCTGTCGTAGTAGGAATAAAAACCCAATACAGCATTAAGGCTTTGGTTAACTTGCCTGTACCCCAAACCAATGTTCATTTCTTTGGCATTACGTGAATCACCCATCAAAATAAGATCTGCGAATAGCATTTGGTTGTCGTTTTGAATCAGCGGCGTAAACCCGTGGATACGCGCAATGTGGCGACGTGTTCCAGCTTTAGCTTCAAGCTCTAGATTGGGTCGCCATTTAATTTCAGCCATAGCGTCTGTAGACACGAACGCAACTGTGAAAATGGGTAAGCAAATGCGTACACCAGAAAACAGGAGGGACGACTTGAAATTAAAAGTACTTTTTCTATTCTTGTTCATAATTAAAAACCAAATTTTTATAATTAAATTCTAAATGTTGCGTAAACTTTTTAAAAATTATCTGTTAAAGACAATAGTTTATCTCACACTGTCAATCTATATCAGTGTTTTTAAAGTGTCAATACTGATTCGGAAAAATAATTAAAAAATATTTATGAGAAAAGAACAAGCAATAATACTAAAATTTTACATAATTTTGATAAGCGTCAATTCAATTGCAAGATGTTTGGTTAGAAAATTTTATTATAAAAATTACTTATGATTTAAAATATTAGCATAAAGTTCCTGCTTTTTTGAACAGCGCCTTTCGCGCAACCTTAAATGAATGCGCTTAAAATATTAATCGATTTAAGTGAAAAGTTTTTTTATTACGACACACCCATATTTTCTTTTGTTTTATCTCGGTGCCGGGTGTAATGAATAACTAAAATTTCAAGAAGGCACACTTTTTGCAAGAAAGATAATGTTTGTTAATTCTTATACTGTTACACTTTTAACAAGGCCCCTATTTAAGATAAAAAGCGAGGTTCGTGTGCCAAAATATATGCGTCATTTTTTATTGCAGCCTTTTGTGTGCTGCTTGACATTTTCTTTCCTTTATTTATGCTGTTTTTCCTTGTGCAGTGCTTTGTCAAATAATGAGGCTGACCCCTATCACCAGGCGAACCATAGCAGACTTAAAGTGGGGGATGTCTATGAGTCTAGGGTAAATGAACCCTTGCTTGATAAAAGACAAGGGACAGACCAGCAAAGTTACCTGAGCAGATTTACAAGCTGGGTATGCAGCTGTTTGTCTGGTAGAAACAACAGTGATAGTGCTTCTGTGGGGTCATATACCTCTCAGGTTGATGTCAATATAACTACATCAGACACATACGAAGAAGTCGTCTTTTTACCGCAGATGCCAACCTATAAACCACTGACCCAAGCTGATATTGCCAAACATACAGAGATCGCAAAGGACTTGCCTTTACATCGACACATCCTTATGCGTTTCGCGCGGCAAAGCTGATGATAGAGTCGAACATTCCCGATTTCATGCAACTGGGCAATCTGGCGATGTTAGATATTGCAGCCTATAGTGATGAACGTCATCAGATTCAAGCCATACTTTATGTGTGGAATCAAACCCCCTCGAACTGGGGGTATAATTCAGCTCTCATTCAGTGCATGCAACTTATTGCAGACAACCCGCAACATCCCTTTGCAATTGGTGCTGCAGCACGCTTATATTACATATGTGATACTGACATTAAAGAATTTGCTTACGTAAGATTACTCGATTGGGTGCCACAATGGCCCATTGATATGATAGACCTAGACTGGGTCAATGGTTTGGAAATTGTAGAGGCGCAATTGCTAGAGGTTGAGTCGCACGATGATGAACTGTATAACTTATCTATTGAATTACCGAACGAAGTGACGGCAATCATGGTAAAAATTTTAAATAATAACCAGCACTACATGAAGCAACACATATTCCATTTTGATCAT
>CAYZJC010000036.1:0-11263 GCA_964478775.1 uncultured Verrucomicrobiales bacterium
TGAACCTTTGCAAGAATTGTCAGCTTTGAGAAACGATCTACATATGAAACGATAGTTCCTTTATGACTGGCACCTATGATGGTATCTCCTTTATGACTGGCACCTATGATGGTATCTCCTTCAAAGTCTCCTATGCGACTTTTTGTTTCAACGACAGCTGGTCTGTCTGCAATATCTATACGATTAGGGATACAACCTCTGCCCGCTGTTTTGCCTGAACGTTTGTTGTATTTCTTACCACAGTGACGCAAATGCATATATAGCGTATTTCCTTGACGTTTGTCTTTCCAAACCAAACGATAAATACTTTCATGACTGATTTTGATGCCTTCTTCTAACGCCAAACGGCCTGCAATTTGAACTGGACTCCATTTACGCAACAGACCTAATGTAATTTTTTCTTTCAGTGATTCTGTCATTTTCTCAAGTTTTGAACAAACTGCAGAGCGTCTTTTTTTTGCTAACTCATCTGCTTGATGATATCTATAACCACGCTTGCCCGTATTGCGTTTAAATTCACGACATATCGTGGAGGGACTGAAGCCAAGCTGTTTGGCTATAGCACGTTTTGAAAAACCTCTTGTGTTTAAAGCATAAATTTGACATCTTATATCTCGAGTCACATGTTTGTAACGTTTTGTTTCCATGACTTTTTTCCTTTTTGGTTTGCACCTTGGAATTTATCATGACATGTGACTTTTTTCTACTCTCAAGTGTTGCTCTTCATTGTTGAATGGGCGTTTTTTAATGACTAATCTTGGATTTAAATTCAAGATTGAAATCCATTTCACAATAGGGAAACATTCACTCTTGAGTGGGTTATGCTAAATGATGTCTTAATAAGTCTGTATTTCTTATGTAATACAGATGCGTGTAATCATCAAATGCGTTCATGGAAATAGGAAGAAAGATGTGTGAAAGATTGCCGTTGAAGAATATGAAAATCACTCATTTTCATACTTAACGTATTTTTTTAAAGTCCGGTAATCTTGCAAACTGAATCATCACATAGTTTTGAGCCGTTCATCAGTTTTGATCTTTCATAATAATTTGGTATGACTAAATTATTGCAGTCGTATTAAATTATGTGTGGGTGTGCAGATAAAGCATATCAGTTTGTTACGTCGAGTGTGAAAGATGAGTTTATTTCCAATGTTAATTAATAAAGGGTAGTTCATTATTGTTACACATGTCTTAAAAGCGTATTACGTTTTTCTCTTTTTTTAAAATGACTAATCTTGGATTTAAATTCAAGATTGAAATCCATTTCACAATAGGGAAACATTCACTCTTGAGTGGGTTATGCTAAATGATGTCTTAATAAGTCTGTATTTCTTATGTAATACAGATGCGTGTAATCATCAAATGCGTTCATGGAGATAGGAAGAAAGATGTGTGAAAGATTGCCGTTGAAGAACATGAAGTGAAGAACATGAAAATCTCTCAAGTGTTGCTCTTCATTGTTGAATGGGCGAAAGATTTAAAAACTGATGTAGACAAGTTAATTTTTCAAATGTTATTACTCGGATAAAACGTAATTCATCATAATTTTACATAAATTTTAAATATTAAGTTGTTCTTATTTATTGCATTTTTGTTTTATGCAGTTTATTTTATTATAAAATACCAACTGATGATGCGTTTGAAAATGTCTATAAAAAAAGTTCCTGTTGTTTACTTTGCTCCTCATGTTTTAGTTCTGCATCATGATGCAGGTGTGATAGATGAAATCGCAACTAGTTTGTGTGATACGATTTCTTTGGAATCTTTCGACACATTCGAGGATTTAAAGGAAAGAATTCTTAAGGAAAAAAACATTGAAAGCATAATGGACGCATGTTTTGATGACTGCTTAGAAAGTGAAAGTGATCATTGCGTTATTGAACTTGATTATAAAAAACTTGCACAAAATTTGTTATCACATTATCGCCAACATGAGTTTACGTCGACAGTCGCTTTTTCTTTTTCATCAGATCTTTTAAATGGGTATATAGATTCACTTCGTTTTTTAATAGATTTACCTGTTGGAAGAATAGCCATCTCTGATGCGATAACGCTTTTGCAAATGCAGGTTTTGTATGAGTCTGGATTGATTCATCGTTATATAGATTCATCGCAAGAGGAGATCTCTGACACCCTTGAATCAACGATTATCTCTCTTCATCATCAGGTTATAGACACCCTTAATCATGACGTATTTGGTGTGGTTCTGCAGCATTCATTGTTTAAAGAATTATTTGAACATCAGCCTTTTGTTCAGTATGTCTTGTCTGTTTTCAATAAAAATAAAATCATCTTTTCATGTGTTTTTGAAAATGAAGGGTCATTGCTGATGATGAATCAATCGGGGGATAGTTTTTTGCTGAATGTCTATTGGCAAGATCGGCTGCAGGATGTATTTTTTGCAAGTTCTCTTTTTGAAGACTCTTTAGATGATGATGAGCAAGAAGGATGTCTTAATTTTACGTGTTTATTTGATTACAAAACCATTGATATAAACGATAACAGCATTGACTCTCTGTGTTTGGATTTTGAGAGTTTTGAGTTATCAGCCACAAAAGTTATGTCTGTAGTGACGCCGTTAAATAGCAGGTAGTACGCCATAAATTTTAAAAAGCGTAAAAGAGTTGTCGATTTTTATACTATAAAAATTTGATCTGTAAGCTTGTAAGATAAAGGTTCCGTCATACGTTTCTGTTGCGATACCAATATGAAAGATTGAAGAAGCATCTTTCATTAAAATGATTGAGGGGATTTTTAAGTCCTCAAGTGCTAAATATTTAAGAAGGAGTTGGCAGCTTTTTGGGATGATTGGCTCAAAATGTGCTGTTTCTATTTTTAATTTTTCAAAGTTATCTAAACCAAATTCATCTCCAGGCCTGCTGTCAAAGTCAAGAGGGGAGCCTTCACCCTTAAAAAGCCATTTTTTGCTGTATGGGATTTTATGTTTATCGAGTGCGGCTTCAATAATCAATAGAGATCGTTTAGAGGGGGCTGTTTTCTCTGTTTCCCAGCTTTGAATGCTAATCAATGGCAATTCAAGCGTTGAAACAAAGTCAATTCTCTTCATTTTCAAAATGTGTTTTCTAAAATAGAGCAGGCGTGCTCCAAATGAATTTAAATTAACATCTTTTATCATAAATGTATCTCTTTTGAGTGTTGATTGTAAAAATATGAGTGCTAATATCATACGCATTTTTAATTTTCTTGTCCATCTAAAACAAAAAGCAATTTTTTTTCAAAAAAAGAACATAAAAGCAATTTTTTTAGTTGATTAAATCTCCTTTGGAACCTATTATTGGATTAATAAAAATATTTCAATGATTTTTTTTTGGTTTTCGATGTTTTAATTTTATAAAACTCAGAATAAAAGCAGATATTTAAAATATTTTAATAATTTTTTTTTTAAGATATGTAAATATCTTTCATCACCAGTTATTCATAAGAAAGGTAGATTTATGAAATATAATTTTTCACAAGGCATATTAAATGCAAGGTTGTTGAAAACAGTAGGTTTGATGGCTGCGGGTTATATTTTAACTGATCAAGCGCATGCAATACCGACTGGTGTAGCTGCGGTTGAATCTATTGGAAATGCCATTATGCCGTATGTGAAATGGACAACATCAATTGGGGGTGCAGCTATTGCTGTGATTAATGGATGGCGTGTTTTCAATGGACAACCAAAAGCTGGATTTTTTGCACTTGGCGGCGGCGTGGTTGCAGGCCTTGGGTTTGATTCCATTTTTGGCGCAGATGTATCAGCTATGGTAATTCCATAAAAGTGATGAGGAGGGAGATAGAAGATGTCATCAGGTAATCATGTCATTCTTAATCATTTAGATGCGCCAGCTCGTATTTTGTTTTGGCCTGTATCTGAATTTATGTTTGTGACATTTCCATTGGTTGTTTTGATTGGTTTGGGTTATCCCATTGCAGGTGTTTTCGTCAGTGTGTTCATTGGTTTGACTGTTCGAAAATTCAAACAGCGCTTTGGAAAAGGGGTATTGGAGGGGTTTTTATATTGGCATAGTGTTCACAATGTGAAGAATTATCCCACCACACCGCCTTCATATATACGTGAATATATAGAATAGAAAGTTTTTTTTATGGACTTTGCATTTACACAACAGACCTATAAAAGCGTGCTTCAACATAAACAAAGACTGTTTATTCTTGTTGCTGTTTCCTTGAGTCTTAATGTCTTACAAGCTGCAGAGCGTATGATGCGTACAGACAAAATGGTTATTGTCCCAGCCTTGCTCTCGTCTTCAACACAAGATCAATTATGGATTAAAGGTAATCAAGTTTCAGCTGGATACCTTGAAGAATGGTCATTGTACTTAACGAATCTATTGCTCAATGTGTCTGCTAAAACAATGCCTTATCAGTCAGAGCTAGCCTTAAAGCATATAAGTCCTTCTATGAGTGAGAAATTAAAATCAAAGCTGATGAAGGATTTAAAAGTTTTATTAAAACATAATGCTGCAACTACTTTTTTTCCAAAAGAAATGAGTGTTGCTGAAGCTGATATGAAGGTTGTCGTCAAAGGTACACTTGTTACATTTGTTGGTAAGGAAAAAATTAGTAGCCATGAACAAGCGTATCAATTGAAATTTGTTTTCAACAAAGGTCGTTTCTTACAGCTAGATGGTTTTGAGCGCATCACAATAGATGGAAAACCTGTTGAAGAAGCAGAAGAGAACTTGCTTTCAACATTAGAAAAAAAAGAAGGGGAATAACATGAAAAAGAGATGGGGCAAAACATTAATCATATCTGCCTTAAGTGTTGTGCTTACATCTTCCTTTGCACTTTGCGACAAACAAGAATTTGTAATGGATGATAATCAGGCCATTAGCGTTGATGTGAGTAGGGAAGGGTTATCGAGCTTGTCGATAAAAGGGGATCGTATCAAGGAAGTCTTAGGTTTAAGCGAGGATGTGACCGTTGAAAAAGATGAAGCGAACGGTTTGCTTTTTTTAAAGGGCTTAAAAAATAAAGAACAAATCACGCTTTTAACGGAAGGAGGTGAAATGCAAGATGTTATTTTAAAGCCCAGCAACAAGGGTTCAACGCGCGTTATTTTCTCCATTAAAAAAACATCTGAAATAGAACCTGCACAAACAGAACCTCATTTTTCTTTTCAAAAGACATATCAAAATATTTCTTCACCTATACAAAACGGGATGCAAGATAATGTCATTTCTTTAATGAAACATATCACTTTAGGAAATGGCGCTACTTTATCTTCAATGAATCGTTCGCAAAAAGAAGGGTTTAGCATAACGCCGCTTCGTGTATGTGTTGATCAGAAGTTACAAGCTGAAGTCTATGCAGTCAAAAATATGAATGAGAACACAACACATGTGTTGGAAAAAGACTTTTACGAACGCGGGGATGTCGCCATTTCACTGTCGAAGCGCCAGGTAAAAGCTGGTGAAACTTTTTACTTATATGTTGTAAGAGCAAGCGTGTAAAGGAAGATGTAAATGTTGTTAGATAAACTTCAAGCTTTTAAAGCGAATGCGATTGAGCGTGTAAAAGTTAAGCAAAAGCTAGCTTTTTATGGCATCTTTGCAGCTTTATCTCTTCTTGTTGCAGGTGGTTTTGGGTATAAGATTTCTCTTAAATCTAAACAGGCAAAGGCAGCTGAAGTTTTAAAGAATAACGTTGAAAAGAAAATTAAAATTGAATCTGGTGGATCTGTTTTGGACCCTAAAGAAATTTGGGTAAGCAGGCTTGAAGATAACCAAGACAGGTTATCAAAACAAGTTGAGTCTTTAGAAAAAGTAGTTACAGAGTTGGCTGTATCTAAATTACAAGATAAACAACACAATTTTTCTTCTTCACAAGATATTCAACCCTTACAAGAGGCCAATGGTGTAAAAAATACGCTGAATACGTCCTCTCTTCAAGAAGGAAGTTTGCAAGGTAATACTTTTTTACAAGCGCCTTTGGAACCTCAAGCACCTGCACAAAAACAAAAGCCAGCGATGCAACGCATTACTTTTTCATTAGACCCGACGATGTCAAAAAAGATCAAAAAATCAGTTGATCACTATGTGCCTTCGGGTTCATTTGTACAAGGTCGATTGGTGAGCGGCGTTGTTGCTTCAACTGCTGTTCAAGCAAGTGCCAATCCTCAACCTGTTCATCTCATGCTGACTGATCTTGGCAATTTACCACGAGGCTTTAAAGCAGATGTTAAACAATGCTTTTTAATTGGATCGGCCTATGGTGATTTATCATCTGAACGCGTTTTGATGCGCCTTGAGACACTATCTTGTGTAGAAAGAAAAACGGGTGAAATCATTGAAATAGATGTGGATGGATTTGTCACAGGTGAAGATGGCGCAAATGGTGTGCGTGGCATCTTGGTTGATAGATCAGGCCCCGCTATGAGAAATGCTTTTGTGGGTGGCTTTTTATCTGGGATGGGAGATTTTTTTGGAAAGCAGCAAACGAGTGTGCCAACAGTTATTGGGGCAGGGGGGGTTGCAAGCTTTAATCCTTTAAATGCACAACGCATGTTAGAAGGGGGGGCTGGCAAAGGTGTTGGAAATGCCATGGAAAAATTATCTGACTTTTACATTAAACGCGCTGAACAATTGCAGCCCGTATTGGAAATTGAACCGGGTCGTTTAATTCATGTGGTCTTTAAAAAAGGCTTTGATATGAATCAGACCCTCTATAGACAGTCACTGATGAATGCAAATGATTCAGGAAGAAGAGAAGTTGCAGGTCGTGCAACCTCTCAATCAACAGGAGAAGATCAATGAAAAAACAGTATATCACACTGAGTTTGGTGGCAGCAGTGCTTTCCTTAACGGCATGTACAACAGGAAATGAATCGTTTTCAACACAGCCTGGAAAGGGCTATGGCTGGACAGATATGAGACACACACATCAAAAGATTATGGAAGAAACAGATGCAGAAAAGCGAACCTCTTCTTTTTCACCAGATTTTGTTGCAACATCTGCCCCTATTATTTTACCTGAAGAACAGCATGTAACGGTGACCCCAACCGCCTTTCCAGAGGGGATGGATCCCTCTTCAGATATCATGCGCGCACCAGATCAATACATGAAGATTTGGTTTTCCCCCTACCAAGATGCGTTTGGAAATTTACACGAGAGCTGCGTCGTTCACACAATTGTCAAACACGGTGAATGGGTGATTCCCAACAATACAGTGCAAATGAGTTAAAAAAGAGATTGGCTATGTTGAGTAACTTTAAAAAAATCCTTCAAGAGGCATTTGAAACTTCTAATCCGGGTGGTCAACATTCCTTGTCACTCGAAACGCAACGATCTTATTTTAAAACTTATTCCTTAAAAGATGTTCTGCCCTATCAAAGCTATAAAGATGGTGTTTATATCAACCAAACAACCATGGGATTTGTTTTAGAAGGCACCCCCCTTGTTGGTTTTGATGAGGAATCTCATCGTATGATTTCAAGTTTGTTTGAAACCATATTGCCTGAAAAATCTAATATTCAGTTTTTGTTGTATGCAGACCCTTTTATAGGCGACACCGTAGACCAATGGGTTGAGCCTAGGATTCATAGTAATGAGATGATGAAACGCATTGCGCTTGCGCGTGCAGACTTCTTCAAGCAATTAGCAGCTGGAGATAACCCTTTTTTATTTTCAAGAGTTTTTAAAATTTTTATTTCCGTTACATTGCCTTATCAAGATGATAAAACATTTGATCACTTGCATATTGAAGTGTTGGAACTTAAAGAAAGAGTTCAGCAGATTTTGCAAAGTGCGGGGATGTATTTAGAATCCCTCACACCAGAGTCATTGATTAATTTCATCAGTGACATTTTGCCAGTCAATTTAACTGAGCAGCAGTGCTATCACACACAAAGCCATTATTCAGATCTTGATTTTATTAGTGAACAATGCTTTTCACAGCCACTTCAAATGGAAATTACCCCAAAAGGGCTCAGACTTAATATCGGTTTAGATGCAATGGAATTTAAAGGGTATCAAGTGATGCGCTATCCCAGCAATTGGTCACAAAGCTCAATGAGTGACTTGATTGGTGATTTTTTTCAAGAAACGCAGCAAATTCCTTATCCATTTTTCATGCACTATGGTGTGCACATCCCAGCGCAAGATGAATTGGTGATTCGTCACCAAGCTAAATGTAATCACTTGGAAAGGCAAATCAACTCGCCCATGATGAAGTATATTCCTTCCATGAAGCAGGAATATCAAGAAATGAATTTTGTAACCAATCAATTGGCGCAAAATCAACGCTTTGTGAAAACAAATATGACAATAGGGATTGTTTCAAAAGCTGAGGATGCTTTAAGAGCGCAGCAATCTTTACTGAACTTATTTCGTGCAAAAGGTTTTGATTTGAAGGAAGATCGCTATCTTCACCTGCAATCTCTATTGACGCTATTGCCCATGCGCTTTGGCGATGATTTCTTAAAAGACTTAAGCTCTGCAAAAAAGCTTAAAACAACGCTTAGTTCAGAATCTGCAAATTTGCTTCCGCTTCAAGGGGAATGGGTGGGGACAGGTTCTTCTGGCATGATGTTTTTAGGCAGAAGAGGGCAGATTGCACTTTGGAGCCCGTTTGATAACAAGGGGGGAAACTATAATGTATCCGTTGTCGGTAGATCTGGGTCTGGAAAATCTGTTTTCATGCAAGAGTTGATGACGTCAACATTAGGGCAAGGCGGATGCGTGTTTGTTTTGGATGTGGGGCGAAGCTTTGAAAAGACGTGTCTTTTGCTTAAAGGCCAGTTTGTTGAATTTACCAACAAGACGAAGGGTAATCAGCCAATTTTGTGCGTGAATCCTTTTTCTACCATTGACTTTCAAAATGCGGATGAAGCACAAGAAGCCTTGTCGATGTTAAAAAGTGTAATTTGCACTATGGCTGCACCGTCAACGCAATTGTCAGATCTGGAAAAGAACTGGCTTGAAAAAGCAATGAATGAAACTTGCCTTATTTATAAAGAAGAGACAAGCATTACAAAGTTGTGTGAATGTTTATTGCGATTTGATGATCAAAGAGCCAAAGACCTTGCATCGATGCTCTACCCTTACACAAAGGATGGGATGTATGGTCGGTTTTTTGAAGGCAAAGCCAATGTAGACTTTAATAATCCCTTGGTGGTTGTTGAACTTGAAGAATTGAAAGAGCGAAAAGATTTACAGTCGGTGATTGTGCAGATGGTGATCATTAACATTACGAACAAGATGTTTTTAGGGGACCGTCGAATGCCCTTTATGATTGTCTTTGATGAAGCGTGGGATATGCTGAAAGGCTCTCAAAGTGGTGTGTTTATTGAAACATTAGCAAGGCGTCTTCGTAAATACAATGGGTCACTCGTTGTGGGGACACAGTCCATGAATGACTTTTATCAAACACCAGGCGCACAAGCTGCCTTTGAAAATTCAGACTGGCTTTGCTTGCTTTCTCAAAAACCAGAATCCATCAATGTATTAAAGGAAACAAAGCGTATGTCTATGAATGCCTTTGTTGAAAAGATGCTAAGAAGTGTAACGACCAAGTCTGGACTTTATGCAGAGTGTATGATTTCAGGCAGTCATGGCAATGCATTGGTGCGCTTGGTGCTAGACCCCTTTTCAAACATTTTGTATTCAACAAAAGCAAATGAATATGCTGCTGTTAAAAACCTTGTCGAAGAAGGTATGGAAATGGAAGAGGCTGTTTGCCAAGTTGCAGGTTTGAGGAGATAAGGTGTGAATAAGGTTTTTTCTATTTCTGATGTAAATGTGGGTTCTTTGCCAAGAACTCTTCATGGGAAATTGTTTTTCCACCACTTTCAAGAAATTCGCGATAGGCAGCTGTTGCCCATTCAATCTCTTCTTCCTCTTGTAAGAATTTGTGTAAAGCTTTTTCCACATAATAGGTTTTGCTGCGATCTGTTCGATCAGCTAAACGTTTTAAGCGATCATCAAGATCTTTTGAAAGTCGAACACTTACCATTTGAAAATCCTCCATTGTATGCATGTGTTAAATGTAACACATGCAACACAAATTGTCAAGTTGCAGATCTAAGGAGATAAATCATGAAAGCACTACATTCCTTTTCTTTCATCAGCTGTTTAGTTTTAGTGGCATGGATTTACCATATTGATTCAAAAACACCAACATTCATTACTATTGACACCAATGAAATTATTTTTAAAACGGCACACTCTCTTGCAAGAAAAAGCTTACATGAAGATGAATTGCAGCGACAAATGATTCAGTTTAAAAAAGGCTTGGAAGATAGTTTAAAAGAATTTGCTGATAAAAAAGGGGTGATTGTTTTACCCAAAACTGGGGCGTATGGAAACCTTAAAGATGAAACGCAAGCTTTCATTGCTTACCACAATGGAGAATAAAATGCGTCATCGTAGAGCACTTAAAGCGATAGCCTATGCACTTCTACCCATTGCCTTTTTTCTTATCATCAGATTTGGCTTTGGTATCATGATTTTAACAAACCAGACCAATTCTTTGCCGTATACATTTTTTATCTATAACAGCAAAGCAAATCCGTCAGCATTTAAACCTGGTGACTTGATTATGTTTGAACATCGTGCGTCAAAGCTACCCATCATCAAAAAGGTGATTGGCATTGAAGGGGACCAGATTTCAAAGACAACGGATACAGTCATGATCAGAAATATAGTTCTTCCCTTAAAAGCAACAGATTCTAAAGGCAATCTTATGAAAGTGATTCAAGCCAATAGGGTTGAGACGGGCTATGTCTTTGTCAGTGGTTCTCACCTCAATAGCTTTGATTCGCGTTACGAAAAATTTGGCCTTGTCAGCACAGATCAAATTAAAGGTGTGGTATGGCCCATATTTTAAAGAATCTTGTTTGTTTTTCAATTATAACGTCAATTGCTGTAGCAAATACGAAGTCTGACAGCACAACAATGGTGGAGGTGAATGACTTAGGTGTTCACGGTGCCGTCTTTGAAATTGAAGAGGAAAGTCTTTTGGATGTGATGATGAAGCGTCTTGGTGACTTACAAGCTTCAGGCAAGCTAGAGGAAATGCAAGAAAAGATGGCGAAAGAAGCTCAGAAAAGAGCTTTAGAGCCCAAGCGCCTTCAACACCTTACAAAGACAACAAGGCATCGTGTTTTTCACTATGACCCAACCTTGGTGATTGAATCAGACATTAAAATTCCAAAAGAAGTTCAAGGAAAAGAAGTTGTTTTAGCCGTAACCGTCAACGCAACCCCGTCAATCGCCTTACAAGCCCAGTAAATGCTGAGA
>CAYZJC010000037.1:0-839 GCA_964478775.1 uncultured Verrucomicrobiales bacterium
CATTTTTTTAAAATCTAACAATCTAACATCTCAGCATTTACTGGGCTTGTAAGGCTATTGACGGGGTTGTGTTGACGGTTACATATATTCATTTTCCGCTTCATAATTAAGTTTTTCCTGACTGCCAATTTCAGTTGGGTTTAACATATCTTGAAAACCATCTGGAATTGTTTCACGCAACCTAGAACCTTGCGCATTTACATTTCCAAGCTTGACGTTTGTGTCTTTATCAGCATCAATCAGTATTGTTCTTAAAGTCGATGTGTCCGCAACATCAAGATTAAAATGACCACCCGATATCATGAAGGCTGCTTTTTTCTTATCTTTTGTAATGCTCTCTTTTTTAGAAATGGGTTCATTATAAAATGAACATTCTTTTACTAAGGCTGCTAAGGCTACCTCGCTGTAAGGTTCATTATCTTCCTCATTGATCAAGGTTAAATCCGTTTCTTCTTCGACTTTATTTTCCAAAGCCAATATTGGCGTTTTTTTATACGCCTTCACTGTTTTTTGAGCCATTTTGTAGAAAAAGTTTTTAAAAAAGATGTCATCACTTGGGGCAATTTCCCTTGGTATCGCATCACCCTTAAGAGGTCTTTGATATGGTTCAAAATAAGGCCTTGCTTCTGCAATGCTATTTTCCATCATCATTTTAAAAACAAGGTCTTTGTAATTTTTGGCATCTGGCAGTGTGAACAAAGGTGTAACCCTTGAAAACCCAGTAGAGCTTCCATCCGTGATGGCCTCATGAGGGCTGGTAAAGAAATCTTGTGCACCAGCGTAAAATTTTTTTGTTCGCACAGCAACAAGTTCACCTGCAGCAATAATGCCTTGCATTT
>CAYZJC010000037.1:849-9861 GCA_964478775.1 uncultured Verrucomicrobiales bacterium
TATTGTCGTCATTGTCGAATATAACATTTTCACCTGCCAGGATCTGCGCTGGCATTTTAATGGGCTCTCCACAAACCACTTCTCCATATACAGGACAGTATTTTACACATGAAAAGTATCCATCGGTCAGGGTAAATCTTGGGCCATGCTCTTGGGTCGTTCTGGCACGACCATCTTTATCATAAATACTGCCCACTGCCTGAAGAACGCTGCTATTAAGGTCTAGCTTTGCAACATTCAATTCAATATCAGCCCCACATTGAACCAAGGCTTTATCAGACAAGTTTAAAGTTTCAACATGTGAATAATGAGCTTCTGTTCTTACTTTAATCTCCATTCCGCTGCTTGAGCAAAGTCTCCTCTTATAAATATCTACACCTCTAGAAGTATGCTCTAATACCCCCTTAATACCGATATAGGCTTTTTGGCCAAACAATCTCATCTTGTTGATAGACCCTAGGTATCCCCTTCTGACATCAATCGTCTCGTGTGCGTACAAATCTAACGTATCAGCGCTAAAAATTTTTCCACACTCTACGTTGATATTCCTCCCTTTAAGGGTTATCGCACCAGCAGCCCTTATATAACTGCCGTTGGGTTCATAAAAGTCATACAATTTATTGCCATACTGGGTTCTTCTTTTTGACTTTATGGCACTTCCAATATGGACATCACCATTTTCAGAGGCAATCATTAAGGCTTCATCACCGTCATAAAGGGGCATATATTCTAATGCTGCAAGCGCTCCATCTTGCACCCGTTCCAAGTCTTTACCAACACAAATGATACCGTTTTTGTTATCCACATCCCCTTCAACTTTTATCTCCATACCATAGCCAGCAAACAAAGAACCACGCTTGCTACCAGTTCCATTTTTAAAAGTTTTAGCATTGATGTGCATTAGGGGGGCTTGCCATTGATGCGTGTTGATGAACTGTCCAACATCTAATGACAAGTGATACCCTAAATGTAAATCGGCTACCGTTTCAAAGTGTTGTGACTTTAAAATTAAGGTGCCACAGTGTTCTGGGTTTAACTGCCATAAAGGAAGGTTCCAATTTAAAAAAGCAAAGTCAAACTTATTCACATATTCAATACATAAATTGTGCTGCACTTGAATTTGACCAAGTGGGTTTGTTATCCATGCTGGCAGGTCCTTATTCAAAGACCTGACTTCGCTATACTTCATTTCCTTTAGGGTCAAAGATTCTTTAGAAAAAATAATCCCAGTGTTTGTCAAGTTTTTTACAACAATCAGGTGGGTGTCTTCTGGTCTGGTTGAAAAGCCAGTGGGTGTTTCAAAGGTTGCATTCTCTTTATTGCAAAAACCATGAATTTGAATGTTTTCCCCCTTCATCAACCCCATTTTACTGTAATTAAAAAGTTCTTTAATCACAACATTGCACTGTTGCCCATACAAGGTTCCTTGATTTTTAACAAAATCGCAAAGCAGTGTTAGGTCTTGAACATGAATAAAGCCTTTGTTATATAAACTTTTACCTTCGTGTGAGAAGTGAGGTGTAGACACTGTTGTGTAATTTTCAAATTTCCCAACTGTATTTATTTTTTCACCCGCCTTTAAAACACTTTTATTCATAAAAGGAACATCAGACGAAAGGGTTAGCTGATTATTTGCAATAATACCAAAAGGTTGGTTTTCATCCTTTAAGGCAGATGATACATTTTCCCCACCCCCCACAAGTGATAAGGTTAAATCTAACTCGCTGTAAATGAGGCCTTTATTGACAAGGCGACCAGCTGTTTGTGATAAGGCAGAAGTTTTAACTTTTGCCCCCTTTAAAACGGTTAAAGTCCCCGGTTTATTTTTAGCCCCACAAGCATTCACTTCCATAGATTCTACAGCATAATGACCAAGCTTTAGCAAAACATTTTTAGCCGATACATGAAGGGTAGATGTTTTAAAAAAATCATTTGCTAAAATCACTCTTCCAAATGGGTTTTCAATTGTGAGTGCATCTTCAGCCATGTTGGGGTTAAGGGAATGCTGTTCAATGTCATTGGTGACTTTTAAATCTCCATTGCCTAAAAACTCAAAGGTGAGGCCTTGTGCTGACCATGACACCGATTGTTCTTGTGAGGGTGGAAATTGTAAGTTATGAAAGACGGTTTGAGGCATGTAGTTCGTGACATGTGAAGTAGCATCTGTGCTAAAAATATGTAGCCCTTCTAACAAATCATCTTGTGGTATATTCAATTCACGATATAAGCTTTGTGCTTGAATGTAGTTTTGTTCCACTTCAAAGGTGCCAAGCTGCAGCATTTTCGCATAAGCAATTTTATAAGCTGGCTGATGCAAATTTGAAAGAATGGCTTGTTGTAAATCTCTACTATAGGTTGCGCCTTCTCTTTTATAATCCCTACAATAGCCTGTGCCTGCACTAGCAGCTTTTTCATAACACATCAACGCTTTATAGATATTTTTTCAACCACAATCCCTTTTTCTAACAGTTTGCCATATCTGATTAAGGACATGGGGTGACTATCCTCTTCAATACGCTTGGCTAATCTTTTAAAGTCTCTGTTACCTCTTTCGCCTGCTTTTTTATAATAGGTGAGCGCTTCAAATACATCTTGTCTAACACCATACAAACCTTGTTCTAAAATTTTACCATAAAGCTGCATTGCATTTGAATCATTTAAGGTACGTAAACGTCCCAGGAGGTTTGATAAGTGATTTCCTCCTTTTCTTCCAGCTTTTGCGTAATAACTTAAGGCCGCCTCATCGTCTTTTAAAACCCATTGCCCTGCTTGCAATATGTTTCCATAAGCAATCAATAAATCTTCAGCTTGAGAGGTCGACACTTTTTCTAAAAGTCTGTTAAAGTCTGCCTCGCCTTTTATGCCGGCTTTTTTATAATAGGCAAGGGCCTCAACATATGAGTTTTTCAAAGAAAGCCAATAGATGTATTTTTGCGCATCATATTTTTTAAACTCTAATATTTTTCCAAGCAAATAAAAGGCTTCAACATCTTGACTGTTATACAACTGATTTAATGGGTTTGATAATTTTTCTACGCCTTGCTTGCCTGCTTTCTCATAAGCCTCAAGTGCGCCTTCATAATCTTGTTCTACCCATTTGCCTTCAGTTAATAGCTGGCCATAAACAACTAAATCTTGCGGGTCATTGGATGTCTTTAGTTTATTTAAAAGACGGTTAAAATCTTCTATAGCCCCAGCTCTTTCATAAATCTGCAAGGCCTTATAACTGTCTTGCTTTATACTATTCTTAGAAGTTAAAGATATTAATTTTGTCTGAGCAATCATGAGACTGACATTATTAGTGACATACCTTGTATGCAGTGAGGTACGATAGGCATAAAATTGTTCTCGTACAGTTTTATTTTCTAAAAGACGCGCATAAGATAAAAGCCCTATGGCGTTAGAAGAGTCAGCATCTGAGAGGTCAACAGATGACATGTCAGAAAAAGCATCAGCTTGTTTTTTCATTTTTTCAATTAAGCTGGATAGGTAGCTTTTATAGCGTTTATCCTCTGAGAAAGCTTCATGGTAATAATCTAGTGCTTTAAAATAATCTTGCTGAACCCCATAAAGCCCTTTTTCCAAAAACAAACCGTATAAGACACGCACACAAACATCAACTGAATTTTTAATGGAGGATACAAATTCTTCTTTTTCAGCATCATGTAAGGGGACCATTGAGGTCAATTGTTCTGTTAGTTCAGCAGGCAATTGGACAAGATGTTCTTGTGATAAATGAAGAAGGTCAAACAGCTGATCCGGTTGCGTTAAAGGTGCGTTCGTTTGCGTAGATGCTGACGCTTCCACGTAAACCTGACTTCTATTGTGGAGCAAATTTGGGGTTGTGCTAGCTAAAGATTCACTCTCCATACACCATGACCAAGACGGCCATAAAGCAGAATAAAAAATAGATACCACAAGAGAAATGCGTAACAATAAAGAAAAAGTTTGGAACACGTAAAACAACTCCTCAACCCTAACAAACGTATAGGTTGTATCAAAATGAAAAAAGCACCGAAATAGTTTAGTAAGCAGATGTACGCACAGTTTTTATATTAAACATATTAAATTTTAATATGTATTTTATATAAAAGTTTAAAAAAATCTGCCGCTTTACACGCCATAGCTTAAGACAATTTAATTTGGTTACTGATATGAAACTCAAAGTGTAGATAGACTACATGAGAGGCGACATAACACTTGAGCCAGATGATAAATGGTAAGCTATATAGCAGCGCTAAGCAAAAAACATGAATCATTATTAATTAAAAAAAACCACTTCGTCAACAAAAAAGATTATTTTTAAAATAATTTTAATAAATTGTAGGGCACCTCACACAAGGTAATTTTATCTTGATATTATGCACAATTTTATTTTATAATTTCGAGATATTTTATAGAAGGTATCATAAAATGAAAATTCTTATCTCCGGCGCCCCACAATGTGGGAAAACGACGATTATGAACAAGATTATTCATGAACTAAAAGTCAGCCAGCTTGAGTGTATGGGATGCTTAGTGCATGAAGTGAAGCAAGACAATAGCCGCGTGGGCTTTAACATATGCTATTTTCCAAGTCATGAAACTGAAATTTTAGCTAGCAAGACAGACACCTATTCTGATTTTTATATTGGTAAATACAGTGTTAATGTTGCTGGAATTAATGAAAAGCTTATTCCATTTATGCATCAAATGGCACACATGTTAGACGATAAAATTATAATTTTTGATGAAATTGGGCGCATGCAAAATTGTTCACAGCTTTTTTTACCAACACTTGATCAACTCATGCATTCAGCGCATACAATGCTTGCCAGTATTGTGCACGATGATGAGGTTTGGGCACGCCCTTATAAAACGAACGAAAAAGTTTTTTTGATTCCTTTGGACGAGAAGAATAGACAAGATGTTTTTGACCTTATCATGGTGATGTTAAAAAAAAGAGAGTGGGTGGATCTGATGCCTACCGCTCAATTTGCTGATCTTATCAAAAGATTTCAAAATACTATTTCACAGCAAGATTTGACTTCCACTAAAAATTTATTTAAATAGGACATTTTAAAAATGAAAATGAGTTTAATTAAAAATATTATATTATTACACACTTTAATGTATAGCATAGTGATTTCAGCTAGTATAGAAGAGGTGGATATCAATCCTACAACCTCTCATAACAGCTCTTCTTTGTTGTATCAGCCGACAAATACACGCATGGCTATTCCAGAAAAATATGCTGCCCACATTAAGCAGGGGCTTATTATGGATACGACATATAATATGCGCATTTATTATGGGGGGCCTGTCACGAACCCTTTCTTTAACGTTAATTGGGTTTCGTGCGCAACTTTTAGTGAAGCTAATTGTGCTCACACATTAAAATCAGTATATGAAATTGCCTTTATTAATTGTACATACGAAGATACTCAGAACGCAAGATATGTCTTATTTGAGGGCAATGATTTAGATTTGAAATTTAAACATGGTGAACTAGCTGACGCGCTTAATGAAGTGTTTACATCTACAGAAAAATTGTTGTTAATTCGTCATTGTGATGTTTCTATGACTTTGTTTCCACATATCTGTATTGATTATTTACATCAACATTCACATAAGCCTGACATGTTAAGAATTTTACAATATTTTAGATTGTCGATAGAGGATAAATCAACTCTTAAATTAAATAATCTGTGCATAGAGAGAACCTATACCTACACACATTTTCCACATTATTCAGTGATTCACACAGAAAAAGTGTCGATGAATATCGATAATCAGCAATACGATTTTAATGTTGAAATCTATCAATTAGAGGATACATGGAAATTATATTACATTATCACCCATAAGCCTATTGACCCCACTCAACAAGTTTTAATTAGAATTGATTCAGGCTGTGTATCAGGGCAAATTTATGGTGATGACACATGCGATTGTGATGATCAAATGAAAACATTTATGAGAGAAATGATTCGTTCAGATAATGCGTTACTATTGCATATTCCTATGCACGATGGTCGCGGCTTTGGGTTCGCCCCAAAAGCTGAAACTGAAATATACAAGCTGGGCGGAGAGGGCATGATCCATACAACAGACCCTATAGATACAGTTGCTGCAGCAAGACTATTGTATGATGTGCAAGATGATGGATTTGATTTGCGTGATTATGCTAGCGCTTGTACAGTGTTAAAAGAAGTATTACATATCAATCTTGCTAAGATTTTCACAGACAATCGCTTAAAGAATAAAGCTTTACAAGATGCGGGCATTATTGTTGAACGCCAAGAGACGAAGACATCAAAAGAAACGGCTAACCATCATATTAAAGCTAAACATAGTTCATCTTCATATTTCTCATCAGAAATGAATTAAATAAAAGGAAAAATAAAATGCTAAAAGAAGTCTATTTCGCACTTTCTGTGAGTTCCAGCGCAATTACAGGACAATTTTACGAAGTTGATCAGTTACATGTTGTGGATAATAGCCCTATTATTACGAAGCCTCATAGTCACAATTTACGTGAAAGTTGTGAAAGATGTATAGCCCACATGCTGCGTATCTCTCAAGAGCAACAGTTTTCCCCAACGGCAATTGGTGTTTCGACAAAGGGTCAAATCAAAGACAATGGCAATATTGTTTTTATTTCCCAACAAAATATCCCTTTGAAACAACACCTAGAAACAAGATTCAAGCTGCCTACTTACTTGTTGAATCGTTTTCAAGCCCTGACCTTGGGTGTGTATCAAGAATTAGAGAATAAACCCACAAGTTTGGCGGTTATTTTATTATCAGACGGCGTAGGCTTCGGTTTTGTAAAAGATGCAAAGATTCTCAATACCTATGATTCACAAAATGGTGCTGGTGGACTAGCGGTTGTCAAACGCGCAAGCGATAAAAGATATATGAAAATATCACAAATTGCTGGTGCAAGTGGGTTTGGCTCTCTTGGCATGTCAATTAATGAATGTTTTGAAAAACAGGTGAAAGATGATAGCGCCTATGCGCATATTCGTGATGCGCGATATGCTGTAGTTGACTTGTTAAAAAATCTGACGAAAACGCACAATCCCCAGACGATCTACATACACGCCTATGCAAAGCAAGGGTGTTCAGCCAAACATAGTGCGCATTTTATTAAGGATATAGAGCAATCTTATAATCGTGAACAAGATTCCCCTCTCGTACTGCATAATGCCTCTCACTTACATGAAGAGGAAACAAAGTGCAAGGGGGTAGCTGCGTATATTCAGCACGCTTCCTTGACAGTTAGCGCTGTAAACACCAAACGGCCACTTGATCGAACACCTTGTAAACAATCTTTCTTATTCGTCATCACCGGCGAACCTACATCAGGTAAAACAACATTTATCCAACAATCTATATTGCCTTATTTAACTGCGCAAGACCTTACTGTTGGTGGCATGTTTACAAGGGAAGTCAGAAATGCATCCCATAGACGGGTGGGTTTTGAGTCTGTTTTATTTGCAAGCGGTGAACAAAACCTCACTGTCGAATTTGCAACGATGAATCCACCTGCAAATTTTACAGATCAACAATATAAACTTTTTTCAAGAACACCTTATTATGTCAATGTGCAAAATATTCAAACTACACTCATTCCTAAATTACGTGAAATTGAAGAAAAATCTGATGTGCTCGTGATAGATGAAGTGGCCGCAATGCAATTACTAAGTTATGATTTTGAAAGATTGATGAAATCATTTTTATCCCTGTCAAAGCCCTTATTTATAACAGTTCCTTTTGAAAGCAAAAATAAATTAGTCAATGAAATAAAAAATACGGCACGTGCATCTGATCAGTTTTTTCAACTACAAGTGAGAGACAAAACAAGATCACAGTATATTGCTGCAGAAAAAATAAGAACACAAGCGATGCGACTGTTGGGTGGAATTAAACACAACTTGCATGAAAGCGTGCCAGATGATCAAGAACAACCTCATACCAAAAAACAAAGAAGGGGAGAATAAGGCTATGTTAAGAAGCGTATTTTCTGCTTTATTAGTGATTGCAATACAAACTTATGCTTGTGTTGCCTCTTATCCTGTATTCATTATTGTTGGCCCACCAGGTTGCGGTAAAGGAACCTTTTCACAATATATGGCCCATCATCAAAATTATGCGCATATTAGTGCGGGTGACTTACTACGCATAGAAGCGCGTAATCCAGATTCACCTTATAGACAAGAAATTGAAGTGGCACAAAGTACTGGTCAAGCTGTAAGTGCATCCCTCATGCAAAATATTTTATCTCAATATATTAAGCAAAGCCTTCCTTTAAGAACTGGTCTCATTATTGACGGCTTTGGTGGACAACATGAGAGTGACATGCCATATCTAGCCACTTTATTAGATGACTTAGACGTTAAAGAGAGAGCTATGATGATTGATTTTTCTTGTGATAATGATATATGTACAGAACGTATGGGTAACAGGCTTTTATGTTATGATTGCAATGCCATATTTACCACCATAGACTGTTTAGAAAATTGCACCCATTGCAGTGGCAGATTAATACAAAAGCCAGGCGATACAATTGAAGTCATTGAACGGCGCCTGATAAGATATCGTAACTCAATGGAACCTAACTATCAAAAAGGGTACGCATTTTTCCCTGTCATTCAAATCAATGCCAAACAGTCTTTAAATGAAGTCATTGACCAATTCAACTTGCTAACGCGTGGCAGAGAATGGAACAGCAGTGAGGACCGTTAGGTGATTTTAGATTCCAAAACGGTCACACAAGCCTTTCTGTTGGTTCAGATGGGCATGCTGTTATGCATGTGGAACAAAGCCAATTGCCTATAGCAGTCAATTTTTCAGAACAAATTTCCCCAAACACGACAAGCAGCATCAGAGCAACACCTGCTGGGCGAATCATACCAAAAGTCAGCTGTTAAAAAAATGCATGCAATTGTCTTTATCTGCAGAAAATAGTCACTCTTCTTTATGGTATTTTTCAGGCGCAATTGAGACATGCCCCTATGAATGATCAAA
>CAYZJC010000038.1:0-3200 GCA_964478775.1 uncultured Verrucomicrobiales bacterium
TGAGTAGTGATGTTAAGGCAATGATTTAAGATTCTGCCAAGCTCTGAAAATAAAACCCGTAAATATTGTGCTCTTATAGGGATATTGCATTTAAGTAATTTCTCAACTGCTAAAGCAAAAGCATGTTCTTGATTTATTGGTGATACATAGTCAAGACGATCAAAATAAGGAATAGCTTGTAGATAAGTTTTGTGTTCAATAAGCTTTTCTGTTCCGCGATGTAAAAACCCTATATGCGGGTCTGCGCGTCTTACAACTTCCCCTTCCATTTCCAAAATCAAACGCAATACCCCATGCGCTGCGGGGTGCTGTGGGCCAAAATTTAATGTGTAGGTATCATCGCTTTCAGATGAAATAGAATAGGAGGTTTGGTTGATCGCATCTTTATTGAGAGGTTTCATGAAAGCTTATCCTTTTGTGGGGAAATCAGAAGTCTGTTGAGCGGCTTGATCAAGGGCTGCAGAGCGTTCAGCTTGTCTCCTTAATAAGTCTTTTGCAATTTTTGCATTTTCCCAAGGGCTTTGAAAGTCAAACTGTCTATAGTCTTGCGCTAATTGTACAGGTTCATACACCACACGCTTTTCAACGTCGCAGTATCTGACTTGTGTGTAGCCTGTGAGGGGGAAGTCTTTACGAAGGGGGTGTCCTGAAAATGTGTAGTCTGTTAATATACGACGCAAATCTGGATGTTCTGTAAAAGCAATGCCAAACATATCCCACACTTCACGTTCATACCAATTCGCATTTGAAAACACCGGCGTGATTGAAGGAATCGCCCCCCCTTCCGCTAAATCAACTTTCACCCGAAGGCGTTTGTTGTGGGTTAAGCTTAGCAAGTGATAAACAATCTCAAAACGCAAGGGCCTGCTTGGGTAGTCAACGGCTGTGATATCTACCAGTTGTTCAAATTCAAACGCGTGATGATTTGATAAAATCGTTAACACACGCACCACTGAAGATGGGTAAATCCAAATAGTGTCTTCATCATATTCATAAAGATGCTTAATAAAGTCTGGCGCGATAAGCTGTTCTATTTGCTTGGCAAATGCTTCGTGCTGCACAAACTGATTCACGTTATCCATAAGGGTAGGCCTTGTAAAAAGAAAGCTAAAATTTTCTTCCCCATTATCAAAAGGGATAAGGTAAGTTTGTCATAAATTGCAATGTTTTGAAACCACTTTGTGAAATGGGGGCTGGGTTTGGCGTGTGAAAGAGAAGGTGTGATCGTTAAGTCGACACAAAAAATGAGGTATACATTGACACCTCATTCATATATTGATTTCGCAATTCAAGACAAAAAGCTTTTACTTCGCAGGGCAAAAGCAAGGCTTCTTTTTAAGTTTGTATTTAAATGGATAAACTGGATTCCAGCCATCCTTCTTTTCCTTACAAGGGTTGGTGATGTGTGTGGGGTGCCATTCGCAAGCGCTATTCATTTTACATGATTCTTCGAACGCATCTAATTGACTACAATTTGACACGCAATGCTGCTTTGCGCCAACCACTTTACAGGCCCAAAAGGGAGAGTTATCTGCGCGTATTTGACGACAAATCGTTGTGTTGTCATATTCGCCGGCACTGCTAAAATTTTCACACTTAGCTGCATTGGCAAAACCGGTTAGCAAAAGAAGGCTTGTGCAAAGGGCTGTACAGTATGCCACAATTGTTTTTACGGTTAAGTTCATAAAATTTTCTTTCTACAACAAAGGTTAACCATGAAGTGCTGATTAAGATCATTTTTACAAAATATAGTTAACATACTATTAACGCTTACGCATTTTTATGTGTGAACTGTCGATTTTAGTGCTAATGCACCCTGCATTTCACACATTTCTTGCCTCAAGTGATGTGCCAAGATAACACTAGGCGTATTGTTTCATTTTTGCTACAATAATCAAATATAGTTCTGATAATGGGTTAATTAATTGTGCTGGGTCCACAGTCTCTTGTGTTGAAACAACACGACTTAATACAAAGGATGCGTGCCTACGATCCACATGTTGATGAAGACATGGTAAATCGTGCATATGTGTTTTCGGTTAAATGTCATGCAAGTCAGGTGCGTGACTCAGGTGATCCGTATTTTCATCATCCTATTGAAGTTGCAACTATTTTAACGGAATTGAAATTAGACACCCAATCTATTGTGACAGGGCTTTTGCATGATACTGTTGAAGACACAGTGACAACGTGCGAAGAAATTGGCCAACTGTTTGGAGATGAGATTGCACAACTTGTCGCAGGGGTTACAAAACTTTCAAAACTAGAGCTGCAGTCAGAGGCCACAAAGCAAGCAGAAAACTTTAGAAAGCTTGTACTTGCGATGTCGAGCGATATTCGCGTATTGCTGGTTAAGCTTGCGGATCGTTTGCACAATATGCGAACCCTGCATCATGTGACATCTGCAGATAAACGCAGAAGAATTGCCCATGAAACTTTAGAAATTTATGCACCGCTTGCAGAACGCATGGGTATCCACAGCTTAAAAGACGAACTAGAAGACCTTGCTTTTTCCCAATTACAACCTGATATTTATGAGTCAATCACCAGCAGGTTAAAGTTTATCCACCAAGCTTCAACAGACACCATTTCTTTGATTATGTCAGACATTAACCACGTGACAGAAAATTTTGGTTTGCAATGTCACTTAAGCGGACGCCTAAAGTCGCCCTATTCCATTTGGCGAAAGATGCAAAAAAAGAATATCACCCTTGAGCAATTGTCAGACATTATGGCCTTTCGCATTTTGGTGACATCAGTTGCGGAATGTTACCAGGCCTTAGGTGTCTTACATAGCCACTACATGGTCGTGCCTGGGCGCTTTAAAGATTATATCAGTACCCCAAAGCCTAACCACTATCAATCTTTACACTCTTGTGTGATTGGCCCCTTACATCAACGTATTGAAATTCAAATCAGAACACAAGAAATGCACGATGTTTGCGAACATGGGGTAGCAGCCCACTGGCAATACAAACAAGGCTCACGAACACATGATGGTAAACAATACGCGTGGCTTCGAGGATTGCTTGAAATTTTAGAACATGCCTCAAGTCCTGTTGAATTTTTAGAGCACACGAAACTTGAAATGTTTCAAGACCAGGTGTTTTGTTTTACCCCAAAGGGTGAACTGGTTAATTTGCCGCGTGGGGCAACGGCTGTAGACTTTGCTTATGCAATACATTCTGAAATAGGCAATA
>CAYZJC010000038.1:3210-3943 GCA_964478775.1 uncultured Verrucomicrobiales bacterium
GAATGGTCGCCAAGTGCCCCTGCGGTCAGTGCTGCGTAATGGCGACCAAGTTGAAATTATTACAGCAAAAACACAAAGCCCTTCACCCACCTGGGAAAGGTTTGTCGTTACAGGTAAAGCGCGCGCTAGCATACGCCGTTTTATCAGAAGTCAACAACGCGCACAGTACAGTGAGCATGGAAAGTCTTTGTTGCAAAAAGCATGCTTGAAGGAAAATGTTCCCTTTAATGAGAAAAAGATTCAAGCCATCTTAGGCAAATTCCACTACCCCTTGCTGGATGATTTATATGCAGCCCTTGGAGAGGGGATTCAGTCTGCAAAAGAAATTTTAACAGCAGCTTACCCAGAAGATGCCAATGCCATTAAAAAAGAACTAACTAGCAACGAACCTAAAAATAAACCTGCCCCTAAACAAATGATGAGCGACCCAGCACGCAACATTGAAGGACTTATCGCAGGGATGACTGTCAATTTTGCAGGTTGTTGCCACCCATTGCCGGGGGATAAGATTGTAGGGGTCGTCTTAACAGGTAAGGGGGTCACAATCCACACGCAAGATTGCCAGGTGATTGCAACACACCCAGACCCAGATCGTATTTTAGATCTTGCCTGGGCAGATGTACGTGACAATGGCCAACGCTTTGTGGGGCGTTTGAAAATCACCTTTATAAACAAACCTGGAACCTTGGCAATTGTCACAGCAACAATTGGTAAGCAAAATGCTGATATCGTC
>CAYZJC010000038.1:3974-7564 GCA_964478775.1 uncultured Verrucomicrobiales bacterium
AAACGCTGCCCTTCGGTCTTTGTCAGTCATCTTAATGGTAGAGCGTATATAATGATTATAGGCATAGGTACAGACCTTGTGGATATGCGCCGCATTCAACGCGCATGGGATAAACTAGGACAAGCCTACCTTGATGAAGTCTTTTCTCAAGAAGAACAAACCTATTGTCTTCGTAAAAATAATCAACGCATTCGTGCAACAGATGAAACCACATTAGCAGGCAACAGCTTTGCTAAAATGTTTGCCATTAAAGAAGCCACCCTTAAAGCCATTGGCCTGGTTGACGGCATTAAGTGGAACGATATCATAATCAGCCATGAACCAACAGGTCGGCCCACTGTTGCCCTGCAAGACACCGCTTTGACAAATCTTCTTGCGCATTGCAAGGAAACGTTTTGTTTTCTTGATAAGGTGTCGCGCTGTCATGTAAGATATCATGTAAGTGTGTCAGATGATATTCCTTATGCAACAGCTGTTGTGATACTTGAATATCTTACAAACTAATTCGCTTTATTATTTTATTTTTCCAATTTGTAAGGGATGGAGTTTTTAATGTCATTGTCAGCAGATAAATTAAGTGCAAGTCATGAAAAAAGTTTTAAAGACACTGTGATTGCGGAAATCAAAGGGTTATTTTATGCTTTATGTGTTGCCCTTGTGATTAGAACATTTTTGTATCAACCCTTCATTATTCCATCTGAATCTATGTACCCAACACTAATGATTGGTGACTTTTTATTTGTGAATAAATTTGCGTATGGCTATAGTAACCAGTCATTTCCATTTGCACCCAATATGATTGAAAATCGTATCATGCAAAAAGAATTGAAGCGTGGTGACGTTGTTGTCTTTAATAACCCCTTGCATAAAGATGAGCTTAATAAGCCAGACCCACTAGACTATATTAAAAGACTTATAGGCTTACCTGGTGATAAACTTCAAATGATTGAAGGTGTCTTACACATTAACGGAGAACCTGTTCAACTAGAGCAGCTCAAAGACTACCAATATACTGACTCTAAAGGCAGATTTCATATTGTGCCACACTATATTGAAACTTTGCCTAATGGTGTCAAACATTCCATTTTAAAAGCAGCCCCAATGGGCCGCGGATGGCTTGATAACACACAAGAATATATCGTGCCTGAAGGTCATTACTTTTTAATGGGGGATAACCGCGATAATTCAAAAGACAGCCGTGTCATAGATGCTGTCGGTTACGTGCCTGCAAAGAACGTAATTGGTAGGGCGGATTTTATCCTCCTCAGCCACTTAGGAAAACTGTTCAAACCATGGACATGGTTGAATATTCGTTTTGACAGAGGTCCACACATTATAAGGTGATGACCATAATGTTTTAAAATGAAACAATACTTTCCACATTTTAAACATTTATTAACTATTATCATATTATGATATACACAATCGCAAATACGTATGTAGTATTGTTGCATTAATTTTGTTATGACTGTGCGCAGGTATACCCGGCATAGTTTTATAGCTTGTCACTTATAATCTGGTTATGCGTCATGTCGCTTCTCATGTAGTAATACCTACATTTTGAGTCTCATTCCTGTAACCAAATTAAATTGACTACGCTTACAGCATAATGAATTGACTGCTACATTTAAGCTTAACGTATGAAATATCTGATAGCCTGTTATGAGTTGCTGCATGAACAGGACAGGCGGAGCATTAGGTGGTGTTTGGCTTGACATAGGTGGGATTGTGTCCCCCCACCCTTGAAACAAGGGTGGGAAGTTATGGGCGGGGGGCGGTACTAATAAAATAATTTAATTAAATATTTAGCTTAATTTCTGCAGAAGTTTGAATGGGAAATTCGTATCTCCTTAAGAGACGTGAAGTGAAGCATACTGCATAGATAAATTCAATTTAATTTCATTTGCCGATTAAAGGAAAGAAATGAATTGTAGACATAATATATAAGAAAAATATACACTAGAGGCAGATTATATATAACAAGCTATGCCTCATCGCATAACCCATCCACATTGCTATTGACATGTCCCATATCTCACCAAAAATCCCAATTTGCCTAGATGAATCATCAGCAAACACCACACTTGATAAACTATTCCTTTTTGCCACATTCAATTGAAACTGTCTAGATAACACAATTTTATGGTCTCGGATTTAAAAATTGGTTATATTGATTTTGGTAGGTCCGATCTTAAAAACATTTGCACTACGGGCAAACTTATGGTCATATAAACTGTTGACATAAATTTATTTCGCAAGCACGCATTTGCGAATGCTTTTTATTTGATTTAAACTGAAAGGTCTTAAACACTTATGATTTCACAAAGCTCGAAGCTTCCACTTGTGCCTGAATTTGAAACTTCCCTTTTTCAAAAAGTTAAAAACTGTTTAACACCAACTTCTTCAAAAACTTCACCAGTTTTATTAGCAAAACTTCAGGAGACTATTTTGCATCCCCTTTTTAAACTTCTTTTCGCAATTTTGATAGGAATAGCAATTTATATTTCTCCTATTCCCGTTGGCGTAGACCCTAAAGCCTGGCATTTATTTTCCATATTTGTTGCAACAATCGCAGGCTTAATTTTAAAACCATATCCAACAGGGTTTATCGCGTTTTTTGGTCTTTTATGCTGCTGCATGACAGGAGTCTTGACCTTTGAACAAGGGGTTAGCGGTTTTTCTAAACCTGTTATATGGCTAGTTGTTCTCGTCTTCTTTATCGCACGTGGATTTATCAAAACCCAGTTAGGTACCCGAATTGCTTATATATTTGTGCGCGCCTTAGGGAAAAGCACACTTGGATTAGGTTACGGTATTGTGTTTACGGAAATGTTTGTAGCCCCATTCATGCCAAGTAACTCTGCGCGCACGGGTGGTGTGATGCTACCCATTATCAAAGCAATATCTGAAGCCTTGGGAAGCTCACCTGCACAAGGAACAGAACGTAAAATAGGTTCTTTTTTAAGCCAAGTCTCTTATCATGCAAACCTCATTACAAGTGCCATGTTTTTAACAGCGATGGCTGCAAACCCACTAGCACAAGACCTAGCTGCAAAGCAAGGGGTTGAAATCACCTGGATGATATGGTTCAAAGCCTCCGTTGTTCCAGGTCTCATTAGCCTTATGGTCGTTCCCTTTCTATTATACATCATTTACCCACCTGAAGTTAAAGTCATTCCGAATGCTATTGAATTGTCAGAAGAAAAGCTAAAGCAAATGGGCCCTATGAGCCGCAATGAATGGCTCATGCTAGGTGTTTTTTCCGTGATGCTGATCTTATGGATGATTGGTGAACCCCTTTTTGGAATCACAGCCACTGTCGCAGCTTTACTTGGACTCATACTCATTTTGATGATTGGAATTATCGAATGGAAAGATGTGCTGGCCGAACATGAAGCATGGCACACCTTTAGCTGGCTTGCGATATTGGTCACCATGTCAACGTTTTTAGAAAAGTTTGGCTTCATTGGCTGGTTTAGTGGTTCAATGGGCCAATTTGTAGAAGGTTGGTCGTGGCATGCAGCTTTCCTCACGCTTGTACTTGCTTATTTCTACAGTCATTATTTGTTTGCAAGTAACACAGCCCATGT
>CAYZJC010000038.1:7574-8983 GCA_964478775.1 uncultured Verrucomicrobiales bacterium
CATAGCTGTTGGAACCCCTCCTCTACTTGCGGCACTTGTTTTTTCCTTCTCAAGCAGCTTATTTTCAAGTATGACACACTATGGAACAACTGCGGGTGCCGTCATCTTTGGCGCTGGGTATGTAAGCCTTCCAGCATGGTGGGCTAATGGTTTTATTATCAGTATTGTCTATCTCATCATTTGGCTTGGTATTGGCGGCGCGTGGTGGAAGGTGTTAGGTATATGGTAAAGTCTTTGCCACACAATTTTCCAAATCAATTATAAGGTTCATAGGTGACGTATGCGCTGGCAAGATGAAGGTATTGTCTTATGCCAATCAGATGTGTGTGAAAAAAATATTCGCTTAACCATCTTTTCCTGTGAGAGAGGTAAGCAAAATGGCCTTATTTATAGACCTTCTGCAGCGTCTCGTGCGGGCGGAAAAAGAAGGTCTGCAGCCCTTAGTATAGGGGATATTATTCAGGCCAACTGGAATGCGCGCCTTGAACAACATTTAGGACGCTTTACAGTCGAACCCCTTCAGAGCCCAACTGCCTACCTTTTAGATTCAGCCTTAAAATTATGGTCTGTGCAGCATGTGTGCGAATTAATGACGCTATTGCCACAAGGGCACCCATACCCACAACTGTATGAACACTTGAAAACTCTACTGGAAAACTTAGCACATATAGACCCTATACATATTGTGCACCAAATCTGTCTCTTTGAATTGTTGACATTATCTCAGCTAGGATTTGGCTTAGATTTATCGCAGTGCTGCGTAACAAGGCAAACACATGATTTGGTCTTTATATCTCCAAAATCAGGCAGAGCTGTCAGCCAAATGGGTGCCGGGCAATTTACCCCACAGATGCTTCCTCTCCCCACATTTTGGTTAGCACCACAAAAAAAGAGTGATTGGTTAGAGTATAAAAACAGCTTAAAAGTAACAGGCTATTTCTTTAAAAAGTGGATTTTAACAGACTATCAGAACTTACCTTATGCCAGATGCCATATTGAAAAATACTGCGTAAATGTCAGTCAACAAGTAGACTTGGTTGCGTAAACAAACTCTTAATCAAGCTATTGTCATATCATAAGAACAAGTCGTAGACCATAGCTAAGTCTTATACTTGAGTAATGACAGACACCTTAACGTCATTAACTTGACAATCGATAGGGCCTTGCATCTAAACTAGAGTGATCACTTTGCCTGATTGTATGTACTTTCGATCGATTGAGGTTATTATCCGCCTAAAAACACCATCTTTTTAAATCATCTTAACTATTTATTAACTGTTATTATTGTATAATATGAACAATCGCAAATACGTATGTAGTTTTGTTGATTTATATTGATATAAAGATGTGTGCTGTGTGAACGGTATCAGTCTTTGCAGTGTAATGAAACAACTCTATGTTAAGCTTAA
>CAYZJC010000039.1:0-8958 GCA_964478775.1 uncultured Verrucomicrobiales bacterium
CTCAGCATTTACTGGGCTTGTAAGGCTATTGACGGGGTTGTGTTGACGGTTACATTTTATCTATTATATGGCTCTTGTAAATCATACCTGAGTTTATCAATTAATGAATTCACATTAAACAATAGATCACAAATGTATGTCTTGTTGTTTTCATCCATCTGAAATAAAGTGTTTATTATATCTTCCAATGAAACAGGAGAAGGGGGAGGAGTTGTCATTGCGCGTTGTTGCAATTGCTGTTGGTCTTGTTGGTTTTTATGCAAAAGTGCAACAATATGATCATTTGAGGCATCATGTGCATAATCTAAAGCAGTTAATCCAGTTAAAGACTTGGCATTTATATCTGCATGCGCGTTTAATAAGATTTGAACAACTAAGTCATTTCCCACATGACAAGCGATCATTAAAGGAGTTATGCCTGTATAGTCTGGCATATTAATCACACGCTGATGGCACGAATATGAAAGTAAGTGTGACACAGTTGAGGGGTGATTTTTCCAACAAGCCAGCCATAACGCCGTCTGTTGACACTTGGTGGTTTGAAGAGAACTATCTACTTCAACCAAACTCTCACTCATCAGTCTTTTCACACTATCAACATGACCTTTTTGAGTGGCTATGTGGAGTGGGCTTGCACCATCTTTTTGTGTAATATTGGGGTTTGCCCCTTTTGAAAGGAGGAATGAAACAATGTGTAGCTGATTTTTAGAACAGGCATGAAATAAGGGTGTGCATCCATTTTTATCAGCCTGATCAATGCAGGGGGTTTTAGCCAAAATTTCCCCTACCCTTTCAAGTTGGCCATTTTGGCAAGCCCTTACTAAACTCGATTTTGTTTCCCCTCTATTATAATCAACACGATTATTTTCTAAAAAGAGGGTGAGCGCTTCAATGTTGCCATTAGGAATCAGAACATGTGGGTTTTGTGTGCACGCTAATGTTTCACCCTTAAACGCTATCATCATATTTGTCAAAACGATTATTGTGTATGGCTTCATTTTGGTTGGGTATAATTTAAATTTTTGTTTCATTTCATCTTCCCCTTTATTTTTATTAATAGAATATGTTATGTGTCTTCAAGTGAAAGAAAGTTCATCAATTGCATCTTTTATGTCATCTGATATATTTTCTTTCCTCAATATATCTTTCACACTTCTTTGATACCGTAAAAGTTCTTCCGCTTTTTGTTTAAATAAATCTTCGTAGTTAATTGGGGAAATATTTTCTCTTTCAAGCTCACAAAGCCGCTTCTTCAGTTGACGAATCGTGTCATTTTTCTCACGTATTTCTTTTAAATGATTTTCCAGTTCCGGCATCACCATGCTTTTTGCCTGTTGGATTGTGGAATTTAATCTGTTGACTTCCGTTTCTTTAAGATTATAACTTTGATTTAAATCACTAATTTTGTCATTATTGCTATTGATAATGAATGTTAGTCTCCTTCTTTCTTCTTCACTTTTACTGATAATACCCGTTAAATTTGTTTTGTCGTTGGAAAGTTGTTCTATGATATAGTCTTTATTTCGAATATTTGATTCTAATTCATTCACTTTTCCCTCAAGCGTACTCAAGGAATTTCTTAACGTATCGCATCTATTTTCTAGCTGTAGTTTTTCTTGGTCAATAGATTGTTTATAAGCATAAAAGTTTGCATTTGACTCTACTAATTCTTCAAGAAATTTCTTTTCAATTCTACTTGGTGGGGTGAATAGATAAGCAATTCTCTGTTCGCTATAACTTGCACTTGAATACGGCATCCATGAGGATGTTTTTACACGAAATTTGACTTGCTTAAGCTCTTGACCATTTTCATTGGACAGTATGCTTGGCGTACTTGTCTTTTCATACGTTTCATAACTTGTATTAAATGTACTTTGTTGGTTTTTAAGTCTTTCTATTTCTGCTGTTAATGACTCATATAGGCTTAAGAAATTTTTATTTGAATTTATGAGATAAGCTAATGAATCAATTTGATAACGGCTTTGCTGAAAACTTGCTGGCAACATAATTGGAACTTCTACTTGTTTTCCATTTGTCGTTGGAAATTGCATACTAATAACCTTATGTGCTTCGTTATATCTAAGCAGCATTAAGTGCGATTGATTGTCGCAAGTTCTGCTGGGAAACCCTGTCGATGAGGACTGTATAACTAAAGCACTACCACTCACAGACGAATCTCTTGCTCTCTCGTACTCTTGACGGGCCTTTGTAGCTGCTTCATTTATTTGTCTGTGGTAAGAGCGTTCAATTTTGGTGAGAGCTTGTTGTGACTCTTGCAAAATTTCTGTCACTTGTGACAATTTAGTTTTCAGCTGTGAAATTTCACTTCCACCAACTTCCATTCCATAGGCGGTGGTCTGCAAAAGAAAACACCCTATCAGTGCGGTATATTTATTATTTTTCATAATCTGTTCTTTCGTGTGGTCATTATTCTTGTTAAAGGGCCAGAGCCACATGTTTCTGACCCTGAATTAATGAGGTTATATTATGATTGTACTCTTAGCTCAGCAATAGTTGTATTGAGTTCAGCTATTTTTTCATTTAATGCATTTAACTTATTGATCGTGAGATGGTTTCTATTGAGATATCTTAATATTTCCTGTCGTGTTGATGCATTGATTTGGCGCAGTGTGGAAAGATCTTGAAAAGTGCCCTGTTTATCATGGTCATCAGTGATGAAAATCAATATATCGTCTAATGTATTTGTGAGATTTTCAAGATCATAAGATTGAGATTGCGCTTGGTGGGGATTAGGGGTTATGTCTTCTAAAAATGGAATTAGGCGATCACGTAGTGAAGCAATAGACAAGTCTTGTGTATCTTGGCTAAGGGTTATATTATTTTTTCTTGCGACACTTCTTATTCTTTCTATCATTACACGAATGTGTTCTGCATTTGCAATGTTGGCGCCATATAGTTCCATTGCTTTTTTTCGTTTTTCTTCATCTTCTATTTCTTGCATCCTGTTATTTAAACGGTTTTTTGATTGTAAGACTCTTAACGCACGGTGAATATCAACCAGATGTTCGCCGCCTTTTTTTTCAGCCTGTTCTTTTGCTTCAAACGTTTCATTAGGGTCAAGACTACGTACGACATCTTGTAATTTATCTACAATTAGCTGTGTTTGATATTCTAAGGTCGTATTATAAGTGACTAATTTTGTTTCAATTTCACGGCATTTATTTTCTACAGTTGTCTTGTCTTGCAAGATAAGCGTAATTTGGTCATTCAAATCTTTTTTTTCTGCGCGCAATGCTTCACTTTCTTCAAATTTTCTTTTAAATTCAGACTGAAACCATTGAAAACGGATTGCTGTTTCTGTGTTGGCTTGGGTTTCATCTGACTCATGACGCATAATATTAGAAACGGCTTCACTAATATCATTCGCAATTTCACGACACTTTTCTGCGCTTTTCAAAGCCTGTAGTGCATTTTTTAAAGCATCTTGGTTCCATAACGTGTTGGGTTGAAGAGGTGTTCCTAAACCATTGATAGGCCTATTCCAGGCAACTGCCCAATAATTTGTCAGCAGGGTTTTGACATTTGTTTCAAAATTGCTCACCCGTGTGACATAAGTTTCATGTAAACCTTGATTCGTTGCAAGGCCTTGTGCAACCGTGAACATATCCATTTTTAATGACTTTGTGTAGTGATGAGAGCAACACCAATTGTGAGATGTGTGTTCTTGGGTGGTATGTCCACATGCAGCGTGTCTGCCCATAACATAGACAATTGTCGCTAGCCTGCCAGCATTATCTGTATCCGTTAAGCTTAAGATGGCTGGATTGTTATTACTTGACGGTGCTAATTGTAGTAACCAATTTCTAAAGTTAAAATAGACATAATTGTCTGCAGGTTTTTGTGGGTATGACGCTAACATCGCAGCCGGAAACCCAGGTGTGCTTTGTAAAAGTAGATAGCGTTGGTACAACTGACTTAACTGCTGTTCATAATTATTAAAGGCTGTCACATATTGTTGATGCGCACGTGAATGTCGTGAAGCAATCATACCTATTTCCAGTAAATCTGTCCTGACAGCCTTTACATAATGCTGGCAACATCCCCCAGTTCCTTGATAGCGATTCCCAGCACTGTCGCTATGGCCATTACAGCGTCCCCCAATAAATAAATTATCTGCCAAATCTGTTGGGGTGTAATTTAACATTGCTGTCGTTCGCGCAGGCTGGTGGCTTGCATTTTGAGCACTTAAGCCCTTGATCCAATCTTGAACATTAAAGGGTTCAATGTCCATCACGCAATTGGTAAATGAACCTACAAATTGCGCATTAAGTTGATAGCTTGCGTTCCATAACGCAGGGTAATTTGTTGCCATATTTTCCGAAACAGGTTGCAGTGAAGTTGCGGCGTCGTTGGCACGATCTCCGATTGATCTTAGCTGTTGCGTCAGTTCACTTAATTTGTCAATCTTAACGTCAATTTTAGGTGCTGTGTTTATTTTATAATTTAAGGGGCTTATCAAAGCCATACTTTCAGCGGCTGTAGCGTTTGATATAAAATTTGTAGTTAATGCACTGCAAATCAATACACATATTTTTAAGTTTTTATTTTTCATGATTTGTTTTCCTTTTATATTTATAATCGTTTTTAAAGTTATTATTTTTCACGATTTAAATGGACCAGGTTTTCTAATGTCAGTACTGGTCCACTTTTAAGACAATTTACCTCCCTTCTGGTGCACCGATACGCGTGATATTTAAATTATTTTTATGCACAAATCTTAAGATCTCTTTACGCGTTTCTGCATTTAATTGACGCAGTGAAAGGTTTGAAAATGTACCTTCTTTGTCAAAATCATTTGTCACATACACCAAAATATCTTCTAAAGTTTTGGCAAGATCTTCCACATCGCGCGGGTTATCTTGTTTGAAAGAAGAGTCTGGGTTAATTGTTAAGGCATCAACAATTTGTGTCAGGCGATCACGCAGTAATACGGCTGTAATCTCGGGTACATCTTGAAATTTAAGACCATGAATCACGGCAATGCGCCTGATGTTTTCCATCATGTGTCGTAAATGGTCTTGACCTGAGGAGACGTCAACAGCGCCGCCAATTCTCCTTGTAGACTCCGTCCTTGAATGAACACGAATTTTAGATTGCAAGATGCGAACAGCCTTACTGACACTAACCAAATTCATTTCCTGTTCTTTAGGGTCAACTTGTACTTGTGTTTCAAATGTTTCATTAGGGTCAAAAGTGGCAACCATTTCATAAATACTATCTATAATATTTTGCGATTGAAAATTTAAGGTTGTTCTCTCGAGCGCACTTTTTGTTTCTGCGTCCTTTTGCTTCTTTTCTAAATCTTCCTTTTCTTTGCTCTGGTTGGCAATTGTGTCCATATAGAGTTTTTTTTCATCCTCTAGCATTTCAATTTGTGCAATTGCTCTTTTGTGTTCATGTTGAAACCATTGAAAACGCATAGAGGTTTCCGTATCCGCTTGTGCACCAGCTGCTTCTTGACGCACAATGTTTGACACAGATTCACTGATATGGTTAGCAATTTCACGACATCTTTGTGCTTTTTGTAAAGCTTGCAGGGAATTTTTCACAACGTCTTGCCCCCAAAAGCTGATTGGTTGCAAAGAGGTTCCCACAGTATTTTTGGGTCTGTTCCAAATTAAGGACCAATAGTTTAGCAAAATGTTTTTGACGGATATTTCAAAGTCACCAACTTGCGTAACGTAAGAATTATGAAAGTCCTCGTTTCTAGCAAGCGCTTGAGCAACAGTGAACATATCAATTTTTAAAGAGCGCGTATACTGATGACCACAACACCAACTGTTCAGCGTGTGTTCTTGGGTGGTATGTCCACAAGAAACATGTCTGGCTAGCACATGCACAAACGCAGATAGCCTTCCTGGATTATCTGTATCCAACGAGCCTAAAACATTAGCGTTACTATTATTAGTGGGGGCTAATTGTAAGAGCCAGTCTCTAAAATTAAACGGTACGTACTGATCTGCAGGTCGATTAGGGTAGGGTGGCAAGACTGCAGTGGGTATGCCTGGTGTATGTTGTAAGGCAAGATAGCGTTGATACAATTGACTCAGCTTTTGCTCATACCCATTAAAGGCCGTAACGTAGTGTGCGTGTGCCCGTGAATGGCGTGAAGCACGCATACCTATGTCTAATAAATCTATTCTGACACTTCTTACATAATGTTGGCAGCATCCTTTAGTTCCATGATAGCGATGACCGTTATTGTCAGAATGCTCTGCACAATTTGCCCCTACAAACAACTGATCAGCTAGATCTGCAGGATTGCAGCTGAGATTGATCAAGTCTGTATTGTGTGCTTGGTTTTTCACACTTAAACTTCTGATCCAATCTTGAATGTTGAAGTGCTCTATGTCCATGAACGTAGCACTAAAACTTTCTGTCAATTGCACATTGAGCTGATAACCTGCATCCCATAAAGCTGGATGATTGGCTGAAAGAGTTGTTGCAACAGGCTGTAGTTCACTTGAAGCATCTTTAGCAAGGTCCCCTATAGACCTTAGTTCATGCGTTAATTCACTTAAAGTTTCAACCTTTACGTTTACACGGTGGGTGTGATTTAGACGAAAGTCTAATGGGTTCACTAAGGCTGTGCTTTCCATGGCCGTGGCTTGTGATATAAGCAGCATAGATAAGGCGCTGCAAATAAATACGTATTTTTTAATATTTTTTATTATCATAACTTATTTTCCTTAAATTATTTATTATTAAAAATAGCTAAAACTTTATTGTGTTTAAAATTACTAAATCTTAGCTATGATTTGATGGTATTCCTTTCATTTTTAATTGGCAAGTAATTTTATTTAAAATAATTTAATTTTTATTTCTTATTATTTAATTATACTAAATTATGATTTTTGATTTGTTAGTTTTATTGCTAACAAAATCTTTACAGATATCATGTGTGCGTGGCAAATAAAAACTTAAACTGACGTGTATAAGCCTGTTCAACAACTTGACAATCGATATCCCATTCTTTTTCTTGAGATGAAGCAATAAACAATTCGTATAGCGTCATGCGGTTGATATCTTCTAAATTTTTATCAACGATATAATCGTATTGTTCTGGCGCATGAGAGCCCCACGTAAAAAAAATACCAATGGGTGATGTCCATTGGTTCCATATAGGTTGATAATGAGATGCCGCTTTATCTAAGTTTGTTTCCACAATAAATCTTGGAACGATCCACACCTCCACCTTGTGCCTATTTTCATATATGATATTTTGTTTATACCCTAAATACACTTGAAGGGATTGAGTGATGTCTTTGTGTCCTCTATCACCTGAAAACAAAGACAATGGTTTTTTCCACTCACACCTATTAAGTAGATGTTCAAATGAAAGGTTTTTGACTACTATATCACGTCCTTTCTCGCTTACACGAATCAGTGCTCCTCTTTTTATGATATCTAACACCAATTCATCAGCCTTAAGTTCTTGCACTTCACTCATTATCAACTCGTCCTGACTGACGCATGGATTTTCTTCTTCAACAATTGGTATTGACTGTAGGTTGGGCTGGAAAACAGGGTGTATTAAAGGGGGAGGTAGAGCGTGAGAGTGTTGAAAAGATTGAAGTGAGAGGTTATTTTCATCCAGCATAAATCGCAATAATCCCGTTGCAATTTTTCTGATTTCTTCTTCAACATCTCTTGTTGTTAAGTTGTTTCTGACATCTAAAATTTGTAATTTTTCTGGGCAGGGAAGATTACAAATGATTTGTTTAAGTTGGTCATTGTTTAACTGGCAATCCACCAAATAGAGTTCTTGCAAATCAGAATAGAAATGAAGAATGTTTGATAAGAGATTATGCAGTCTTTCATGTTCTTGGGTGTCCCAGACTAATTCAATTTTAAATCTTTTGATATATGTAAAAGTGTGCAAAATGTCGGATAAGTCTACCATGCAGCACGATATATTCCAATTTGAAACAAAAACACCTTCCTCAAAACATTTAAAAGACTTGGGGTGAAATTTGATATACTCTAAAATGTAGGCTTCAGAACCTGGTTTGATTGTAAAGTACTTATTACAAAAAAGAAGCCTTAATTCTACAATGTTGCGTAGCAGTTGGAACTCTTCATCTGTGGAGGAGCATACAACAGATCCATCATCTGAAATTTCCTGCGCAACATCAAATCGTGGACTAAAAATATCCTCTCTAAAGTTATGCATGTGCTGCATTTGACCATCTTGTCTATACGCGATAGAAGAAACGTTTGACGATCCATAACTTTTCACTGAGTCTACTTCGATGATATTTATTCTCTTTTGAGTGGCATACCCACAAGATTGTGTCGCTAAAAACATTGCCAATGTCATCACCATTAATTTCATTGTGAAATACCTTTCCACTACAATTAAAATCAATTAGCTTATATTAAATTATTTAAATGAGAAATGGGTAGTTGATTTTTTTGTGCAATTCCTCATGTTTACATTTAATTTGCGATTAATTTTATTGAATTACTTATTTGAAATGGGGGTTCTAAGCGCAAACCGGTGAAATTTCTGCTAGATGTATAGAATGTGTCCTAGTTAAAAAACTTGAATCATTAATATCTTTTTCATAATTTGAATTAATTTTGTTTTATTTGAAGAGTTCTTCCTTTATTCTTTCACCTTAAATTTCGAGGCTTTGGGCGTACACCACTCTTACCCTTTAAGCTTTTCAATCACCTCAATTGAAAGCCCTGTTGCTGAAGCAATCTTTTCATCTGTCATATCCATGGCGAGAAGGTTTTTTGCAAATTCGAGTTTGGCTTTTTCCTTGCCAATAGCCTCACCTTCAGCACGTCCTTTTTCCTTGCCAATAGCTTCTCCTTTCTCCATACCAATGACTTCACCCTTGGCCAAGCCTTCATCATACTTTTGCAGTAACCCTGATTCATAGTCATTTTTTCTTTTTTCAGCAGCTTCATATTGCTGTAATTCTTCCT
>CAYZJC010000040.1:0-8948 GCA_964478775.1 uncultured Verrucomicrobiales bacterium
TGAAGCTGCGTTTGCCCACCTTGTGTAAAGGAGAAGGATTGGATGGTCATAAAATTAGTCCTTTCTTAGGAAAAAGGGTGATACAATATAAGTGGATGTGCAAAAGAGGAGAAAATCTGATGATAAAAAAAATGTTATACGTACTAATTGGGGGACCTATCGCCCTTATGCTGGTTATGGCTCTGTTTATGTCTGGTGGTTTCGTTCCTTTGCTCCTCACACTTATGATGATCCTGAGTAAATCCGGTGCTGTTAAGCTCTCCCCTCAGCGTGAAAAAAGAATTTTCGAAGAGAATTTTGAATCGATTCGTGAGAGAAATCTTGCATGTATGGGCGCTTATGGAGATGCTGGTAAAATTCGCTATTTGGGCCACAAATAATTCTAATCTTACTCTTCATGTTTGTTTTTAAATTGTGAGTGCGCATACTTTCCCATTACTCCTTGAATAGGTCCCATGTTTTTAAGTAAGTTTATATTTGTTAAAGCATTTGTTTTTTCTTCTTCATTTTTAAATTTGTGTATTGCCTCCGCTTTTTTCTGTTTGACATAACCATTTTGTGCCACAAGTTTAGTTTCTGCTCTCGCTTTTTCAGCCTCATCAACGGTCCTTATTCCTTTTGCTGTTTCACTTAAGACAAGATCAACTTTCCTACTTCGATGTTCTTTTTCTAAATCATGGGTCGTAAAGGCAAGGTTTTGACCTTGGTATTGCTTATCAAGGTTTGCTTTAATACCAGCGTGGTTGAGTTGTGCCTGTAGTTTATTTTGATACGCTTGCGTGTGTTGCTTGGTAAACTGGTTCGCAGATGCATACAGTTCTGGTATTGACATATGTTTCACTTTGTCCGCCCCTAAGGTGTTCACAAATTCTTGTGTAAGGTTGGCATCAACACGGGTTCCTTGTGATTGATTATGTGCCCTTTCTTGCTGCAATGACTGACTTGTTTCACGCGCTTTATTTGCATGATGTTCATAAACCTTACTCTTTTCAAGTGATGATGACATGTTGTCAACTAATTGTTTATTTTCTTGATTTTCAGTGTTGAATGAACCACTTTTGCTTGCACCTTGGAGTGAATTCATTGATTCATTAATATTTGAATTTTTTCCATATTGTATTAACTCTTGCGTGGCTTTATTTACGGTATCGTTTGATGCATAATTCTTTCCTACACCAAGTTGCGCTGAAACCTCAGCAGACAGTCTCTCATTAGGAATCCCTAAACCTAATCTTCCACCCCCTCCTATATCAAAATAAGCTCCATTAATGAGATTTTCCGAAATGTCATACGTGTCCGCAATTTGCTTGATTTTATCATAGTGGTTTGCTGCTTCTGTCATTTGCTGTGTTGTGTCACTGTTTTCATAAGTGACGCCATTACGCCTTGCTGTAGATGCTTGCTTTCCAATTTCAAAATAATCATTATAGGCTTGGCGTTTACTTTCCATAGACGCTTCACTGTTGGTCTTTGAGAAGGAATCTGATTCATGAATAGCTTCATTGAGCAGCTGATCACGTGCATTATGTGCTGAGATGCTAACTGGCAATTGAGATTCATTGCGGTGAATAATGGTCTCTCCATCTGCGCCATGTGTTGACGACACAAGACCTGTGTTCGTTGCGATAAATCCATTGGCGTAAGAGGGTGAAAAGTCATGTTTGAAGGCAGATTTATTATCTACTTGATACCCTTCCATCGACACATTGCCAGCACTATAGTTACCACTTATTTTTTCAACAGCAGCGGCACTTGCGGCATTTTGTGACACCCCTAAAATACCAGATGCCATAGAAACAAAAGCATATCCCCCTTGTTCGATAAGGGCCCACGACAACACAGGAATCATAGAACATAAATACCCTGCCGTTGCAGACATATCACTTGCCATATTGGCAAGCCCCACCATATTACCAATGGTCACACCATTTGCCGTTTTCAAAGCTGACACCATTGAAGAGGCCATAGTTTCTGTCATGATAAAGTTGAGGATAGAAAACAAAGGCGGCCAAAGTTGCAGCCATAATAAAAGCTTCATGTAAAATAAAAAGATCTTGCTTCCTCTTGGCAAAAGACTTAAGAAAATCACGAAGATGAAGAGCGCATACGCCAAGCATTCAATGGTTGTTTTCATACTGGGAAGCGTTTGTGCAATGGATTGTCCAATGGTTTGATAAGTTGTTTGTTGTTGCAGGTAAGCGCGCCTAACATCTAAATTGGGTGACCCACCAAGTTCAATGGTCTTTCTCTCATTGCCTTTTAAAATAGCTGAAATCATTACTTGTTGTTTGAGCCTGCTTGCGGCATCCCGCGACATTTGGGTAAGCTTATTCATGGCGCCAGGCAAGAACATTTGCACATTATCATTAAGGGTTGTGTACTGATTATTGGCAAAGCCTAAGTGACCACGCAATTTGTTTGCAAACTGAGATACAAGTGACTGATTGGCTTGGCTCCACATGTCATTAAAGCGCTCAACCCCCACTTTGCATGTCACAATTTCCGTTCTATCGGCGCCCAAGAAACGCCCCATCTCATCGCGTCTTACATTTCGATAAGAAAACCCCCGCAACTGTGACGCATTTGTCGAAACAAGTTCCCACAAATTATCACTGTGCTTTAAATCATGAATCGTATATTTATTGCCAATTAGGGCATCATAGACAACGCATTGATTGACGAACTCTTGCATATTATCCATCATATCTTCGTTTGTCAGTTGAACCCCTCGCATTTGCATCATGACATGGGATGCAAACATAAAACCTGTTTGACTATAGCGCAGCTGCGCATCAGTTGGGGCCAGTACAGGACTTCCCCCTTGGTAATGCGGATAAGGTTGAAAGGCGGTTTCAATCAGGTGCGTGATGTCGGATCCCAGACTTGAAAACTGAGATGCCATAAAGGCGAGTGCAAAAGGAACATTGTCTACGCTTCGATTAAAGCCTGTCATGTGGTCGTGAATATGCAACGTTGACACAGGCGTCAACAGACCTAATATAATAACTTGTGAAGAAAAATACCATTTAGAGAGATGGGCGAGTTCGTTTTTAAACACCGTATAGGCAATAGAAGAAACAACCCCAATCATTGTTCCCATAAACACCATTGATTTCATGAGTGATCCACCATCTGGTCGAAGCAGGCTTGCAATCGCATTAAAGGTGGTCCACAAGGTGTCCCCTCCTCCAATGGTATGTAACATATAGACTTCATTCATGATGTTAAGCTCCGTATTCGTTGGTTAAGTTACCTAGCATGTGGTGGATTTGTTGTTCAATCATCTTTGTTTTATTGATAAAGCCGAGCATGGTATCCATCTTTGCAAAGACAGATTGACGATGTTGCAACAACACTTTACGACTGCCTTGAATACCTTCTAAAAAGGGTTGAATATGTTCATCTGTAAACTGCATGCTTCTCAGCTTAACGGTTGCATCTTGAAAGGAATCTAAGACATCTGAAATGTATTTAAAGACCACATCAAAGGCAATGATATCTGTATATTCCCCAATGCTAATGGGCGCCCTGCCCTTTTGATAAGCTGTAGTTACATTAATGATTTTATAAACCGGTAACGTTGTTGCATTAATTAATGCTATTTCGCCCTCTGTTGCTGTGGTTTGACCATTGTCATTTTGTATCTTTTCCACAATTCTTTCTAAAATGGCTTGAATTTTAACAAACAAGGCTTCATTTTCTGGCAAAGATTCACTCGTCTCTGTAGGATTTAAACACTTTTGATGCTCATCGCACCTATAATACGTAATCTTCCCCCCTTTCATGAGGGCCGTTAGCATACCTTCTGTGCTCCCTTTTCCAATTAATGTTTGCTGATCAAAAGAATTCCCATTTTTTTTTCGAATGATTGTGCCAGAAATCGTCATTAAAATTTCTTTTAGTTTTTGCCTTTCTGCCGTTGAAAGCGATGTGGTACCTGCAAACGGATTAAGGGTTGTTTGCTCTGCATCAAAGTTTAAAGCCATTTTATCTAAAACTTTCCATGCCAAATTAAATTCACCAACGAGTGAGTCTTTGTTTTGATTGCTTTCATTGTTTAATGTGTTATGCGGGTCTTTACCACAATTATGACGCGTGGATGCATAATCACTCATCGCACCATTATTAGATGCAAGCATACGACACGCAGCTTGTGAACCAAGGTCAGACTTTGGCCACATGGATCCAACAATACCAGCTGCTGTTTCACAAGAATTAATATTCAAACGATTAAAATCTGCCGCCATTTTGTTGAGCTGTTGCATGATGTTATGAATCTGCGGTGCATACGTTTCAATACCAAGCATCATCGCATAGGAAGGAAGGGATGAAACGATAGAGTTCATCATATTTTTTAACTGCTCACCACTGATAAAACTAAAACCACCTGACCAAATATCAATGCCACCACAGCCCATACGAAATCCAGGCGGTGTAACATTCATCATATTTTGTGACATAGAAGGGTTGCGAATAAACAAACTTCCCCCTGTGATATAGCCACCAGACTGGTCTTTATAAGAACTGCCTTTGCTAGAATTGCTTGTTGCGCCAAACTTGCTATAAAAGTTTTGCATATTTTTAAGCACACCTGCACTTGCAACTTCTATTGATGAAAGTGTTAAAAAACTGATGAAAAGAAAAAATTTCATTGTTAGGCTCCTGCCAAAGTCATGATGTTGTTTTCGAGTTGTTCTAAGGAAGTCATGGCATAACTAATGGGAATGACTTCGTTTGTTTCACTGTTATAAGCGATTAATGCGGGTGCGCTTTGAATGTTTAAGGCTTCCACAATGCCGTTATTTGGCATTGCATTTGCAAATTGTTCACATGAGCCGCCATCAGCTGAAATTGCCATTACATTCCATTGATACTTTTCACTAAACATTTTCACAATGGGGGCAAAGTGAGTGCAGTAAGGGCAATTACTTTTGAAAATAAAAAGAAGGCCATGTGTTTTCGCTAAAGATTTAATCTTTCTTAGTTTAAGTTTGTCTTGTTCACCGTGATAGGTTCTGCGCGCATAAGCTGCTGTTGGGTTTTTAATTTCAGGGTTAAGGGCAGGGTTTAATAAGACAGCCCTTGCAAATTGTGTTGAAAAATCATTCGCCTTGTTCATCATAGCTTGTTGAAGGTGCATATATTTTTGCACATTGTCTTGTGTTGGAAATTCAAGTGCGACCATTCTTGCATCCTCTAAGTCCTTTTTTGTTTTTTCAACGCGCACTCTTGCAACTTCTTCAATTGTCTTAGGCCTAGCTAGCTCATTAACAGACTTTTCTTCTTTCAAAGAGTCCTCTTCTTTTTCAAAAACAGGGTCCTTATACCAAAACCAACCCTCTTTACGTTTGTTATAAAAACTATCTTGCGCTAAAAGGGGCGAGATCATCAGCAGAGCGATACAAAATATTTTAATAAACATAATTTTCACCATGTACCTTTCTTTGTTCTTGTCCCTCTTCTAATTTTGTACGAAGTGCATTTGGTTCGCGTGTTTCTGTCGTAAAACGCTGATTTAAGTGTTTAAAATCATTTTGAACCGTTTGTTGCATTTTATTAACGCCGCCCATAATGTCTTGAAAGGTGTCACTTAAATCAATTTGGCTCAAATCTACCCGCGTGAGTTCATCGGGTTTTAACCCCTCACAAAGTGGGTTATCGACATTTCCAAAGTTTTGATTCAGCTGAGATCTGACACCAGATTGCATCGCTAAAGACAAACGACTTGGAAAGCAGCAGTATCTATATTCTTTTGAAAAATTAATCCCCAGCACCTTGTTCTTCACCCGAGAACCTACAAACACACAGCGTCTTTCTTTCTTTGCGTTCTGCAGATTCTTTTCTTCAGTTGAACAACCTGTTGCAAGCCCGATATTTGTTCCAAACCCACCATTTGATCTACAGCAATCTTTAAACCCACCACCAAAGTTTGTTGTACAACTCATCGCATCGCCTTTCATGAAGGTCACTTTATCACCGTTAATAGTTTTAAGATTAGACATTTGTTTCATGGCTTCAAGTTGACTTAAGGCCTGTACCATGTTTTGATTCGCAATTGCAGGAGGGCCTTTTGGAATATCTAAACCAAACTTGACCTTTGTGTGATTGTTGCCGGGCTTCACAAGGGGACACTGGTAAGTGTGTTCATACATCAAACAAATCTTGGGGCCTTCTTGCAGTTGCTTTTCTTGCGCACATTTTGATTCTTGAAGTTGGCAACCTAAAATGCGAAAAGTTTCGCACGTGTTCACAACCTTTGTATTTAACGCATAAACCCGTGTTGTCTCAAAATAATCACGCGTGATTTTCTCCCCATTTATCATACGCTCTTCATTTCTTGGGCCTGGCGTTTCAGACAACACTTCAGCCTCACCACGATCTCTCATGGCTTCTAAGTCTTCACACCCTACCCATTCCTCTTTTGTGATTTCAACTTTTTTAGGTTGTACGATAACTGTTCTGTTTCTGCATCCATAGCAATTTCGTGTATAATAATCACTATCACTTATATCTTTGTTAGATCTACCACAGGTCAAGACTGTATGACTTCCTCCATTGGGACAATACCATTCGTTATTTGTGATTTGAGGGGTAACGACAAGATCAATAACTAACTGCATTCTGCAAGTTTGGGTATAAGTTTCGCCGCTAATAACGCATTTTCTTTCTGCAAAATCAGGAATATGCGCATTGCCTTCTTCGGCTTCAAAACTAACTTTTCCATTATCTGTCTCTTGGACTTCCACTTTTGGTAAAGTGACTTCTATTTGGTATTGCGGCCTTTCTTTTTGTGCCTTTTTAATTTTCAAAAAGGTTTCATTGCTTTGTTTTTCTTGTTCAAGTTTTGTGCGCATCGATTCATGCGTATAAGAAGCTTCAACAGGATTGCTGGACGGATTTAGTCCTGTACTTTCTAAAGTTGGCTGAGTAGTGTTTTGTTTTGCATACGCTTGCCCTTCTTGATAAGCACTAGCCTTACAAAAAGACATCATAAGCATTAAAAGGACGACAGCTTTCATGATGCCCTTCCTTTTTTTAAAGCCAGTTCTTTTGCAAAACCAATTTCCACATTGCCTGTCACTTTGTGCCACTGACCCTTTTCATGAACCATGATAGTTGGAACATGTTGGATATTGCACTTTTCAAATAGCTTAGGGTCAATTTCAAGGGGGAAATTGATTTCATCAACAAGGTTCGCTGTTGCTTGCAATGTGCCTTTCACAAAGCCTTTAATCACAAGAACTGCACCTTCCAGTTTGGCTTGTTGACCTAGATGCTTTAGCGCTGCAACAGGCATAGAAGCTGAAACAAACACAACAGGTTTTTTGCCTTGCATCAGGTAGGGTTCAGCGCCTTTAGAGCTGTCCATTTGAATGACTTTAGAGCCCATTAAACCACAACTGCCACCAAACTGAGCAATAGGGCATTCCCCATTTGCTGTCTTTGCCACTAGAGGGTTACCTTCTTTTTCAACTGTCTTTACAGCTTGTTGCTGCAACACCTTCCCTTCGTTTTGATACGCTTTAGCCTCTTCGTTCAACTGATCGATGCGCGCTTTTACTTCTGGCGTTAAAGCTTGCGCATTAAAAACGATTGAAAAGAAAAAAAGAGTTCTTAAAAAAAACAACATTCGCGCCTCCTAAAAATGAGATAGCCATAGTTCATTGAGCCTTCAATGATTTCACGCATCGAATGACGGGGATGAATAAAGTCTGACCTTCCAATGGGTGGGCATTTATTTGTAGCAGCAACAGGGTTGAGCATTTGAAGTTTATACATTGACTTTGCAATGATGGGGCAAGGCAAAGATTTGCAAGGGTTGCCGTAGTATCTGTTTAAAAGACCAAGTCTGTGTAAATGCGCCATGAACTTTGTCACAGTTAATTCTGTTGCTTGCACACCTGAAATATGCGTTGGGATTGACCCTGTGAAAGGGTAAACAGACCCATGACACCCAGCACACCAAAACATCGACTCAATCCCAAAACCAAATGATGCCTTTGCACAATCTACTGAACACGCAAGCTGTGCAATGGGATTTCCAAACAAAATCGCTTCTGGGTTCAAAATTAACGCCATTTCATCATGATTCCATAAAGGGTCAATTTCCGTCATAAAGGCAATATCAAGCTTTGCATTGTCAAAGCACAGCATGTCTGTAAACAATTCAAACAAAGCAAAAACTGGAAACACATACCAATGCACATGAAAGAAACTATTTTTAATCCCCCCTTCCCCTTGCGTCAAATTAACGGTGCCTCTACTCTTTGGGTTGGTATTATCATCTCTTCCCAAAGTCATTCCACCTAAATTAACCAAACAAAAGGGAACACGTGTGACATCTACCATACGAACAGGTTCAAAATAAGAAACAACAATACCAGGGGTTGGTTGCCCAAAAGGTGGCTTTGGGCAAAGGCACAAACTTCTTTTATTTCCATTAGCTTCTTCACCGCTACTGCTCAACTTTACGCCGCCCACACGAATGGGGAACATACATTCCCAGCAAATGTCTGAAATGATATTGGGAAATTTTCCTGTGCATTCTGGCATGGCCACTTGCACCCACATTAAACAAAGGAGAATATATTTCGTCATGGCCTAAACTCCGTCACTTTTAAAAACCGATCAGTTTTACGCACCTGTTCAATTTTTGCTGGTACATGGGAAATTCCAAACTTTTTGGTTAAAGCACCGCCTTGATCAAAGTAAATAGACATGCCCAATTTTTCGTTAAGTTCAATTGGCTTTCCTGCAATCAATACAATTGAAAAATCTTTTGCATAAGAATTAATGAGTTTGAGTTGCTCAAGATCTTCCCCATCAATGAACAACAAGCCTTTTGAAAGATGAACAGTATTCAACGGATTAATGCGATCTCCCTGTTTGGCTAAAAGTAACCGTCAACACAACCCCATCTTTTTAAAAAACTGGAAATGTGTCATGTT
>CAYZJC010000041.1:0-1346 GCA_964478775.1 uncultured Verrucomicrobiales bacterium
GCTGAAGTAGCTCAGTTGGTAGAGCAACTGATTCGTAATCAGTAGGTCGCAGGTTCGATTCCTGTCTTCAGCACCATTTTCTGTGTGTCACACTTCCTCATTTTCAAATCTTTTTACTGAGGCATCTAATGAAATGTGCGTCATTAAATCTGCATTTGGCAATAATTCCAACTGACTTAAGTTAATGGGGTGCACTGTTGCAATTACACTGCCACCATTTTGGCAATGTCTTTGAATGTGTTGCTTTAAAAAGGTACAGCTAGATTGGTCTAGGAAACGAAAGGGCTCATCTAAAATCCATAAATTCACCTTTTGTGCAAACAATAGAGAAAGGCGCAGTGCTATTTGTTGCCCGCTTGAAAGTTGGTGTAAAGTTTTGTTGTAATCAACCCCTTTTAGGTTCTCAAAAAAGGGAATGTCTTTTAAATTAAAAGAATGGATAGGGGTATTTAAGGTCCACTCAATAAAGCTTTTAATAGTTGCAAGGGGCTTTAATCCAGACTTAGCCCCTAAATAGGAAAAGTAAGGTGTGGTTTCAATATGTCCACTATCAGGCTTTGTTAAGTGTGCAAGGCAGCGAAGCAATGTTGTTTTACCACTGCCATTTTGCCCTGTGATCACTGTATAGGTGCCATGATTCAAGCTTAAATGAATGGGGGTGTGACTTGTGCTTGCAATTCTTTCATCTTGTAGATTGGTAATGGTGGCGAGGGAAGGAAAAGTTGCAAGCACTGTTTAGTTCATATGTAAATAAGATGTTTGGATTAATACATACCACCGTTTGCACTAATTGTCGACCCTGTAATAAAGCCAGACCGTTCATCTGCTAAAAAGGACACAGCATGCGCGATTTCTTGAACAGTGCCAAGCCTGCCTGCAGGAATCTGCGCAATAATCTTTTCTAAAATAGGTGCAGGAACAGCACGCACCATTTCAGTGTCGATATAGCCGGGCGCAATGACATTGGCGGTAATTCCCTTGTTGGCAACTTCTAAGGCAACTGACTTTGCAAACCCAATGAGGGCAGCTTTACTGGCTGCATAGTTCACTTGGCCGCGCTGTCCCTTTAAACCGTTCACGGATGATAAGTATATCAAACGGCCAAACCCATTACAGCGCATACCTTCTAACACGGCCTTAGTTAAATAAAAAGCTGAGTCTAGGTTGGTGTGCAAAACTTGATGCCATTGTTCTTTTGTCATTTTGAGCACTGTAGCATCGGCTGTGATACCTGCGTTATGAACCAGAACGTCTATCGTTCCATAGCTTGAAGCAATTTGTGCACATACACTTTCGCAAGCACTCGCATCTGACACGTCAAAACAAAGTCTGTCGATATTCGACTT
>CAYZJC010000041.1:1356-5692 GCA_964478775.1 uncultured Verrucomicrobiales bacterium
CGTCTTTGTTGAAAATGCGTGAGCAGCGTCATGATTGTGCGCATAACTTGCAATGACACGATAACCTTTTGACTGTAGTTCAACGCTGATGCCAGCACCAATTCCGCGTGTGCCGCCAGTTACAAGAGCAAGTTTCATAAATGAGATCCTTAGAGGGTTGTTTATAAAATAATTAATTTTAATTAAATTTTATTCTATTGCGCAACCATTGCCAATCAAAATGTGGGCCTGGGTCAATTTTTCTGTCGGGCGCCACGTCACTGTGACCTAAAATCAATGATTTTGCAATGGGGTGCTCTTCTTTTAAGTGATGTATAAGATCAACGAGGGCTTGCATTTGCAGTAACGGGTAGGGTTCATAAGTTTTAAATTTTTCAAAGTATTTTTGCCCTGCGTTTTGTAGTTCAATCCCAATAGAGCGATGGTTAACATTTTCCACCCCTTGCCATTGACTTATACCCGCATGCCAAGCCCGCATATGCGTGTCAACAAGTTGAAAGATAGTGCCATCCGTATCTATTAAAAAATGCGCGCTCACATGTGAGGTGGAGCTGGTTAAGATGTCTAACGATTCCTCTACTGTAAACATATCGGTATAGTGAATAACCACCATGTCAATTGTTGTGCCACTAGGTCGTTCATTAAAATTGACACTCTGTTTTTGAATGAAGTGCAGGGGCCTTTTAAGGGCTTTGTTGTCACAAGCCTTCGATTTTAAAGGTTGGCTTTCCAAGGACACGAATCAGTTCTTCCATTGTTGTGCGTTGTTGTTTGACTGATTGTAACCCAAGGTCCCAAAGGGATGATAATCTTTTTTGTTGTTGTAAGTTTTCAAATTCAAAACGGTTAGCACCCTTAGCAATCAATTCTTTTGCTTGATGGCAAAATGTAAATACCTCACCAATGGCGAATCTGCCTTTGTAGGTTGGTCCGTCTTGCTGAACGTTTTCTAAGGAAAGTTGCCTTACAAGTCTTTGCGAGATAACAGCCGACAATGTGTGCGACAATAAAGCTGGACTGACACCAAGATCCATGAGTCTTGCTGGAACCCCAATTGCGTCAATTGTGTGCATTGTCGACAACACAAGGTGCCCCGTCAAGACCGCACGTATTGCCATTTGGGCAGTCTCTTCATCACGAATTTCACCAATTAAGATTACGTCAGGGTCTTGACGCAGTAAGGATCTGACCCCTTGTGCAAATGTCATGACCCCTGTTTCGCGAATTTCAGTTTGCCTGATATGAGGAAGATAAGCTTCAATAGGTGCTTCAAGTGTCATAATGTTTCTTAACTGACTATCCATTGCTTGAAGCAAAGCATATAAAGTTGTTGTTTTTCCAGACCCCGTTGGCCCTGTTACAATAATCAGGCCGCTTGGCATTTGTGAAAGTTGTCTTAATATCTCTGCAACGTTTTCTTCAAACCCCAATGACGCGATAGATAAGATTTTTTTATGCGTATCTAATAAACGAAGCACCACATTTTCACCGTAGGCTGTTGGGTGTGTGCTGATGCGAATTTCAATAGGGTGTGGATAGTGGATTTTTGAAAAACTAGCGCTTTGCGGGCGTCTGCATTCCGCAATATCTAACTGGCTTTGCACCTTTAGTTTGTTTATCATTTGCGGCCATTTTGATGTGTGCAGCACACACAAAGTTGTCATTAATCCATCAATGCGAAGGCGACATCTTATTTTTGTTTCTTCGGGTTGAAAGTGGATATCAGAAGCACCAACTTCAATGGCATGCGTGATGATCTTCTCTAGCATATGAAGGGGGGTATCATCACTGTTGAAACTGAGTTGGTCATGATTTTCGTTGCGTTGAAGGAACGCTAGAATATCTGCTTTGTGGGCATGATAGGGGATAATTTCAATTTTGGAATCAAAATAGGTGCAAAGTGTCCGCGTTAAAGTATCTATGATTTTTAAGTCTTCCGGGTCATACAAGGCAACATGGATGTGCGATAAGTCGACATGAAATGGAATGGCAAGGTGTTGCAGCATTTGAGATTTTTCTAAAAGGTGCAGGTAAGTGGGCTGGAGGGTTTTAATATCAACATAAGGTAATTGAGTGGTGATAGATTTATATTCGAGTAACTGGTCAGCTGTTATAAAACATAAATTGAGCAAGATATCGTCAAGAGAAGACGTTTTTAAAGACAATTCTTCATGTATGATCAGTATTTGATCAGGACTCAAAATCTGTTCGTCTTGCAGATAGGTTAACAGTCTGGTGTCGGTAATATACATAAAAACGATGAATTGATGTTGTTCTTCTTTATAAAATACATCCATAAAATTAAACATAGATTAAACTTGCACAAAATTGTTGACCTGTTATCTATTGATCCTCACAAATATTCGCTTTCACATATTTCAACAATGCAACTGGTGCAGTTTACAAATTAGCGCCTAATCGAATGCGCTTACACACTTAAAATTCGCACTATATCTTGCAAAGGTTTTATGGTATGCTCTTGCGTGGTTAGATTATCGCTGGTGCATTTTGCACGAGAGGAAAGTCCGGGCTCCAGGCAAATACGGTGCCGGTTAATGGCCGGCGGGTGAACTTAAACTCATCAAGGGCAAGTGCCACAGAAAATATACCGCCTAGCTTATAGGTAAGGGTGAAATGGTGCGGTAAGAGCGCACCGCGTGTTTGGTAACAGACATGGCAGGGTAAACCCCACCGGGAGCAAGACCAAATAGGGATAATGTGTGAATTGCTTGTCAATTTGCGGGGCTGTTTGTCGCCCTTGTTATTCGGGTAGGTTGCTTGAGGTTGTGTGTGAATACAATCCTAGATGAATGATAATCGAAAAGGTGCTCTCACCTTGGAACAGAACCCGGCTTATCGACCACACTTGTTTAAGATGCCCCCATTTTCTTGGGGGCTTTAACTTTATTTTAATCATTCCCTGGTACAGTTAACTAAAATAGTTCGATGAAAGTACCAGCAATGTCAAATAAGAAAAATCTTACACAAAAACCAATCGCAATTGCCTTACAAGGCGGCGGTTCCCACGGTTCATTCGCATGGGGCGTGATGGATAAAATATTGGAAGATGGAAGATTTTACATTCAAGGTGTCTCAGGTACCAGTGCTGGCGGTATGAATGCAACAGCAATCGTGCAAGGGCTTGCGATGGGCGGCAATGAACAGGCAAGAAAAGTGTTGTTTCACTATTGGAAATCGATGAGTGAACTTGCGAAAAAAATTAGCCCTGTAACCCCGAATCCCCTAGATAAAATGACAGGAAATTTTAACCTAGATAGATCACCCACATTTATGATGGCAAAACAAATTCAAGACCTTTTGTCACCCTACCAACTCAACCCCCTTAACTTAAACCCTTTTCAAGACTTCATTAAAGACTATTTTGACTTTCCCACCATTCACAAATGCAAAGACCACAAACTATTTTTGGCAGCAACAAATGTGAGAACTGGGAAAATTAAAATTTTTTCAAATGAAGCTGTGAATGAAAAAGTACTCATGGCAACAGCTTGTCTTCCCTTTTTGTTTCAAACAGTTGAGATTGAGGGTGAGCCTTATTGGGATGGCGGTTATATTGCAAACCCAGCTATCTTCCCGCTAATCGAACATTGTTCAACGTCAGATGTTTTAGTGGTGCAGCTGCGCAAAACGTATTGCAACAAAATTCCAACAACGCAAGAAGAAATTACAGACCGCCTAAAAGAAATTACATTTAATGGTTGCCTGGTGCGTGAAATGCGCGCTATTCACTTTATTACAAACCTGATTGACCAAGGTGTGATTCCTGAAGGTAAAATGAAACGTGTGAACATGCATCTTCTTAAAAATGAAGAAGTTTTTCAAGATCTAAATCTTACAAGTGCGCTTAACACCGATTGGGATTTTTTGATGCACATGTTTGAAGAGGGAAGAAAAACTGCTGCTGCTTGGCTTGAAGAACATTTTGATCGCATTGGTGATCCAAAGGCTCCTCTTAGCCAAGCTTTTACAGATTTTATTTCTTAAAAGCGTAAGTCTTTTGCCTGTTTATTTTTCCATTTTCAACCAATGCTTGAAATTTGTCGCCAAATAGATTATTTTGGTAACACATAATATATTCGGTATGAAAAGGAATTTAACAATGGTAGCACATACAACAGACCAAACCTTCACAGCAGATGTTATTGAAAGCGATTTACCTGTTGTCGTAGATTTTATGGCAGACTGGTGCATGCCTTGCAAACAGCTTGGGCCTGTGTTAGAAGAAGTTTCAACACTGCTGCAAGGAAAAGTTAAGTTCTTTAAGCTTAATATTGATGAAAACCAAATGATTCCAAACAATGCAGGCATCAGAACG
>CAYZJC010000041.1:5702-8470 GCA_964478775.1 uncultured Verrucomicrobiales bacterium
TAACATTGATGATAATCCTAATATTCCTAATATGCTTGGTATTAGATCTATTCCTACTCTTATTTTGTACAAAAATGGAAAAATCATCAGTACACAAGGTGCTATGTCTAAACAAAAAATGTTAGACTGGCTTCAAGATGTGTAAATTCAACAAAAACAGCAGATAGACACATTAACGTTATGTATATTTATGGTACTCATCCCTGTTATGCTGTTTTAAAAAACAAAGAGCGCATCATTGAGCAAATATTGGTGTGTGATAAAGATATTTTTAACAAAAAGCCTTTCGCAGACATACTTGATATGGCAAAAAATGATTCTCGCAGTGTTGCAAAAGGGTTTTCACAAAAGAAAATTAAAGTTGTTACAAAAGAACAACTCTCCGCACTTGTGGGCAAAGATGCTGTGCACCAAGGCATTGTCTTAGATATTCAGCCTCTTGCGAATCTTGATATTTCAGATATAACAACCCAAGTAACCCAACAACAACTTGTCGTGGTTCTAGATTGTGTAAGTGACCCACATAACGTTGGGGCTATTTTAAGATCAGCAGCTGTATTTGGGGCCTCTGCTTTAATTACGACAGAACGCCATTCCCCAAAGGAATCTGCAACACTTGCCAAGACAGCTTGTGGTGCCTTAGAAGTCGTTCCTATGTGCGTTGTTAAAAACCTAGCTAGCACCATTAAAGAATTAAAAGAAAACGGTTTTTGGTGTGTTGCTTTTGCTGAAGAAGCAGAAAAAAGTTTAGAACAAATTGATTTAACGGGTAAAATTGCCCTTGTCCTTGGTGCAGAGGGCGATGGTTTACGACGTCTTACGGCCTCTATGTGCGACTTTTACGTTCGCTTAGATGCTGCCAATAATTTTAGCACACTTAATGTGTCAAATGCCGCTGCAATTGCTTTATATGAAACATTTCAACAACAAAAAAGGAAAGCTGTGTGAATACAAAAATATCTAAAGAAGAAGCCAACCTCATTCCAAGTGAAAAAGATTTTTGGTTTCTACCACTTGGGGGCGCCAACGAAATTGGGATGAACCTCAATGTGTTTGGGCACAATGGTCAATGGTTATTAGTTGACCTTGGCGTAACATTTAATGACAGATATGGTATTGAAATCATTACCCCAGACCCTTCATTTTTAGTGCAACACAAAGAACAAATCATTGGGCTTGTAGTCACTCATGCCCATGAAGACCATATTGGGGCTATTCCCTATTTATGGCCTTACCTTAGGTGCCCTATTTATGCAACTCCCTTTACGATGGAAATTATCATTAATAAAATTGCTGATAAGCCTTGGAAAGATGATGTTGTCTTATGCGAAATGCCATTGTCTTCTACATTTCAAGTAGGTGCATTTGAAGTTGAATATGTCACGCTCACCCATTCCATTATTGAACCTAATGCGCTTCGTATCACAACCCCACTTGGTACTATTTTGCACTCTGGTGACTGGAAATTGGACAATGACCCATTAGTTGGTGAAACGACCAACGCAAATCGCTTAATTGAAATAGGAAATGCCGGTGTGCGTGCCCTTATTTGCGATTCAACCAATGTTTTTAAAGATGGCTATGCAGGTTCCGAAAGAGATGTCAGAACTGAATTAAAGCGCGTCATGGAGCAGTATCCCAACAACAGACTGACTGTAGGTTGTTTTTCTTCTAACATTGCACGCGTTGAAACAGTTGTAAAATGCGCACATGAGTTAGGGCGTAAAGTTGCCTTGGTAGGTAAATCATTACACCGTATGATTAATGCCGCACGTTCATGTGGATACCTCAAAGACTTACCCACCCTCATTAGCGACGATGAAGCCATGAAGTTGCCTCATCATCAGGTCTGTTTTATTGCAACGGGTTCCCAAGGTGAAGCACGTGCTGCACTTTATAGAATTGCGGGAAATACGCACCCAACTGTCGAGCTCAATGACAACGATGTGGTTATTTTCTCATCGCGTATTATTCCTGGAAATGAAAAAAACATCTCACAGCTTCAAAACATGCTCATTCACCAAGGCATTCGGGTAATCACCTCATCTGAGGAAGATATTCATGTTTCAGGACATCCTGCGCGCGATGAACTTAAGCAAATGTATGACTGGGTCAGACCAGAAGTCCTTGTGCCTGTACACGGTGACGCAAGACATCTTGAAGAACATGCAAGATACGGACTTGAAGTTGGTATTCCAACAGTTGTGGTGCCTGAAAATGGTTCTGTTATTCAGCTCACAAAAGACGAAGTTAGCGAAATTGACTTCGTGACGAATGGCCGCTGGGGATATGATGGCTCACGTATGATTCCTATGACATCAGTCATTTTACGTGATCGCCAAAAATTAGCTAATGAAGGTACCGTATTTGCAAGCTTTACTTTAAATAAGAAAAAGCGCCTCTCCACCGACATTTATTTAAGTTTGAAGGGTGTCTGTGATACACGTCAAGAAATGGACACATTGAAAAGTCATATCGTTGGGGTGATTGAATCTCACCTGACTGATGAATTTAATGTAGACGAAAAGTTCGAGCGTAAAATAGAACTTGCGATACGCAAATGCACACAGCGCCTTATTGGCAAAAAGCCACTTGTGCAAACACACATTTTACAAGATTTTTAAGAATTAAAGGGGGGCTTTCATGCCCCCCTTTGTGATTCAATAAATGACCTATTAACAAATTAACTCTTGAGTTTTGTGATCACCTCTACCGAAAGCCCAGTTGCTGTAGCAATGGCTTCCACTGTCATGCCCAAAGCGAAAAGG
>CAYZJC010000042.1:0-8018 GCA_964478775.1 uncultured Verrucomicrobiales bacterium
TCATGGAAGGATTAAACCAAACCTCAAGTGTTGCACTTCATTGTTGAATGGGCGAAAAAAGAGAAAAACGTAATACGTTTTTAAGACATGTGTAACAATAATGAACCACCCTTTATTAATTAACATTGGAAATAAACTCATCTTTCACACTCGACGTAACAAACTGATATACTTTATCTGCACACCCACACATAATTTAATACGACTGAAATAATTTAGTCATACCAAATTATTATGAAATATCAAAACTGATGAACGGCTCAAAGCCATGTGATGATTCGGTTGCAAACCAGTAGAAAGTTCAGCAGGAAAGAATTACAAAATGGTGCACAATAGCCACATTTTAAAACAAAGCAAAACTATTGGGTAAAAAAACTTTCATCATAAAAAATTAATGCGATATTATTATAACCGTAATACAAAAACAAGAGGAATCAATGGCTAAAAAAATTGTTATTATCAATCAAAAAGGTGGGGTAGGGAAATCTACAGTTTCTGTTAATGTCTCTTATGCCCTTTCGAAAAAAAATTTTAAGACCCTTTTAGTTGATTTGGATCCACAATCACACTCTAGTTGCATATTTTCAGAAGAAACAGACAAAAATTATACTGTCTCAAACTTGTTCATAGATAAAAAATATGATATTTCAAAAATTATAAAACAGGCAAAAATCAAAGAGTCAATTTGCTCCAACCTAGATATAATACCCTCCACTATTCATCTTGCAATCGTTGCTGAGCAAATTTTGAGCACAACCTACAGAGAGGCTATTTTATATAACCATTTAAAGAAAATAGATGAATCATATGATTTTATAGTGATAGATTGCCCTCCAACTTTGGGGGTAATAACCGTAAACGCAATATTTTCAGCTGACATCATTATAATACCAACAAATTATGGAAGATATTCTTTAGATGGTATTGCTGATCTTTTTAACTCAATTAATGAGATAAAGGCAAATCAACATTTTAACTTTTGGATTTTAAGAAATATGTTTGAACAACGGAATAGCAATACAAATGCATATATTGAAGAACAATTATCTTCTCTTGAAAAACATCTATTCATCACTAAAATAAGAAAAAACGAATCAATAAACCAAGCTCAAATAAACGGAGAACCTGTACTGTCCTTTAATCCGACATGCAGCGGTTCAAAAGATTTCAACACACTTGTAGAGGAATTTTTATTAAATGTCTAAAATCAATCCTAACAAAGCTAGTAAGCTTTCAACAACAGCTATACCTAAGCCAGACATACTCTCTGATCATTACACAACTCTAAAGACGACACATAGAAAAAATGCTAGGATTGTTAAATCGTTTGCAATGAGAGAAGTGGATATTAAGAGATTAAAAAAGATAAATAAAAACATGCAAGATAGCCAACATAAAAACGTAACGGCTTCTGATGTTATAAAGACATTACTTATACTGGCTGAAAAAACAGAAACAGACTCTCTTATTAAGTGTTTCCAGCAATCATTGTTAGAGTAAGCTCAATGGAACATGTCACAAATAAGAAATAAACATGTATTACGTTTTTACTAAAGAAGAACAGCACCCCCAACACGAAATAGGGGTGTTCGTATATTTTCTTTAAACACACATGGTATTACCATATTTAAAAAAGGATATTTTTGTTCTTGTTTTTTTTTTCATAATGTGGAATTATGATATCTAGATGTTTAATTAAAAGGAACCATAAATGGCAATACCGGAGGGGAAAACGAAAATCTCATTCAATATAGATAAAAACTTATTGGACAAAATTGATATGGACATCAAAGAAAAAGGCATGAGACGCTCAGACTGGATTATTGTTGCCTGCAAATGGTATCTAATGAGAGAAGAAGGAAAAACAATGAGCAATATAGAAAAAACATAAAGAAAGACCATATTATAAAACATGATCTTTCTTTATTTCATCTGTTTTTTAAGGCACTCTTCAAATAAATAAAGAGGCAAACTTTAAAAATCTCAAACACTCAAAGAGGATTTAAGTCAAATTTTAATGCTCAACAAAAAAACGCAAACGAAGCATTACAATAATTAGTTTAGCGTTCTTGAGCATTAATTACAACCTTTTTTTTACAAAGGATAAATATTATGCCAAAAACATCACAAATGTGCAACAAACAAATAATCACCCTCAAAAAAGAACTCGGTAGAACATCAGCAGATCTGATTTTCTTTTTTTCAACATTACTCAGTAAAAACAATGCTAAATATGGATTGTTCCACGAAGGAAAACAATGGCTTAGAAATACGCATAATAATCTTGCGAGCAAAATAGGCGTTTCAATTCCCTCTATTCAAAGAGCCGTCATCAAACTCGAGGAGATGGGGATTGTGATAAAAGGAAAGTTTGATGAAGGAAAAAGATATCGTGGTGGAAAGAATGTTTCCTACTTCACAATTAATTTTGAGGTCTTAAGACAGTTCTTTGAACAATTTGAGGAGACACAACAAGAAACTGAACCCAAAAATGAGGGCCCAGTTTTCACACAAATGGTCAGTCAAACACAAGATAATGCGTCGATCAAAATGAGCGAACGGGTCGATCAAAATGATAACAAGGTCGATCAAAATGACCGACCCATATCAGATAAACTATCATTAAACTTCAAAAAAATACAACAAGACAGGGGCGAGGGCCAAAATTTGCTCCTCTCAAAACCGCAAACAACATCTAAAAATCGAAGTGTCGACTTTCACACAGTCAGTCAGTCGATGTTTAATCTTTGGAATGAAATTGTTCTTACCAAACTTCAATTAAGAAACCTTGCACGTGAAGAGAAGCTAACCGAAAGACGTAAAATATTTTTATACAAAGCGTTAACGCAATGCTTTGAAGGGGATATGAACCAATGGAAAAGCTTTTGTGAAAAAATTGCGGGTAACGATTTCCTTACTGGGGGAGGGGAGAGACAGTTTACTGCAAGCTTAGATTGGGTCATCAAGTTTGAAATCATTGAAAAAATTAGAGAAGGCAAATACGACTATGATGAAGCTAAGCAAAAAAAAGCGCTTGAAATGAAAAAAGGTCAAGCTGCGGCTCCTGCAAAACTGCTACCGATTGTGATGCCAGATGGAATATCTTTTGAAGAAAAAAATCTTCGTGAAAGCTTGGTTGATCAGCTAGGAGAGGCCCTTTACGTTTCTTGGATTCAAAATGCCATCATCCAATTTCCAAGGGAAGAGGGGGGTAAACCCACCTTGATTGCTGAAGATGAGTTTAAGGCTTCAAGAATTGAAAGTTGCCCGCAATTGCGTAAGATAACCCCTTTGTTTGACAAAATTGAATGGAAGAAAAAATCGCCGTTAGAAAACATGGACGTGTTGAAAGGTCAAGCATTAGACCAAGAAACGAAAAATAACCTGACTGAAATGGCTTATGCAAACAAGCTGGGTGTGCAAGAGGTTCTTGAGACCATTAAGGAGGATGTGCAGCAAGATCTTCTCATAGCTGGAAAAGAGGTTGATCAAGCCCTTCAAGAAGCCTTATTGCGTAAAAGAGCAAGGATTGCAAAGCGTATTGGTTATCTCAACTACAAAGGTTGGTTTGCAAGGGCTAGAATCCTTGAAACGACTCAAGGGGATATGATTGAAATAGGATCAAATTTTGAAAAAGAGATGATGTGTCAACGCTTTGAAAGCGTGATGGAGTGGTTTATTGACATAACGGTTGTAACTGCACAATCGATGAGACAACTGCCTTGTGAACAACAAGAACCAGCGCTTGTCAATGACCTTGCTTGTGTTGTGGACAGTGTAAATGGCTTTCATACTGTGGGATTAGCGGCTTAAAGAAAAAATTCATGTCTATTGCACGACAACTTTTAATATTTCATAAGCTTCAAAGACAACATTTCTCATTTTACTGTCACCTTCAACGGGCTTTATAATTTGTCTTTTAATTAGCTCTTGCGTAATAAGGGAGGCACCTCTTGGACTTAAACCATAAGTTTCGGTAAGTTCTTTTCGTGTAAATCTCGGTTTGATAAATAGTTTTTCAACAATTTGATGAAGATGACTTTTTATAGTTTTATCTTTTATGCGCTGGATATAATCGAGGCGCAAATTTTCTAAATTTGAAATTCTTAAAATGTTTTTATCGGCATTCAAATACAAAGCTGAAAGGAAAAAACGACACCACGGTATCCAGTCACCTGTCTCATGCAATTGTTCAAAATGAAAAAGATATGCCCTTTTTTCCTTTTCAATAAATTCAGATATGAGTGCAAATGGATTTTGTGTAAACCCTTTATGCTTCAATATTAAAGGTATTAATAATCTGCCAACCCTACCATTTCCATCTGGAAAGGGGTGAATTTGTTCAAAGATCCAATGAGATATAGCTTGTCTGATTAATTCAGGTATTTCTCTATCTTGCATTGTAAATTGTTCAAACATAGATAAAGTTGAATCTAAGTAATGGGGAGGTGTGTATGCAAAAATAGAACCATCGTTTTTAATTGTATAATTTTGTGACTTTTTTAACTCTCCGCCTTCAATTGCACTATCATTCTTCATCAGCTCACCATGCAGTTTTTTAGCCAAATCCATCACAGACGTTGCTTCTTGTAAAAACTTTTCACCTAAGCGAAATGCGTTTGCACAATTTTTAACCTCAACAATATCAGTAGACTCTTTATGTGACTCATCATTAAACAAATCTTCATAACTTGCTTTTGTTCCTTCAATTCTAGAAGAAGTGACAGCTTCCATAAAAATGAGGTTTTCTGTAAGTAGGTATGGATTTGGCAGATAGGTAATAAGCGTATCCAGCTTAGAAAGAATTGCTGAACATTTTTCTACGTCCTCAATCAGATGTTCTATTCCTGCAATTTTTTGAGGTGCACTCGGCACAAAGGCTTTCCAACCTTTTTGAATAGGAACAAAAAAACCAAGAGGTGAAACCATAGCATGAAACTTTGTATAATAACTTATAAGTTATTATACCAAAAACCAAATTGGTATAATAATAAAAAAATTGTTATACCTCTTAAAATCTTTTGAAAAGAAAAAAGGGTTGGCTTTCTATTTTCTGGCTAAGGCTATGATGCCTTTTTCCTTTAAGGCTTCTTTTTGTTGGTCAGTCAAATGGCTTGGTAACTGTTCACACAAATCTTGTAAAAGACCGGTTAAGATCAAAGCTTTTTCATTATTTTCGTCCTCTAATTGTAAATCATCACCAAGAGAAATATCAAAAAACTTTAAAAAATTTGTTTTAGAAAGTAGGCCACCTAGTTGAATAAGTGTTCTTGTTCTGGCTGATCTTTGAGACATAGGAGTTAGCTTTAATCTGTTTAAAAGTGTGTGCTCTTGAGAGCTTAGGTGGTTAATTTTCTGCTTTAGTTTCCTTGATTTTTGAATCATCTTCAGGATCTTTGGAAGAGTGAACTTTAACCTTTTTGGTTTCACTTTTGCTTGCGTCAAGGCGTTTTTTTTCTCTTCGAAATCGCTTAAGCTCAATGGCACCTCTCTCTTTCCATAACTTCATCTGTGCGTCATTTTTAGCAGATGGAGTATCATGTTTGGCTTGATCGATGGTTATCGCGATGGATCCAACGAGGACATCAAGATCCACCTTTAAAGGATCTAGGGTGGATACAATTTCTACAAAATCTTGCATAAAAAGTATTTTAAGTGCTTCTTCTTCTCTTTGAAGTTCTGCTCTTTTCTTTTGAAGTTCTTCAAGTTTTTTTAAGGTTGCTGACATTTTTTTAAATCCTTTCTAAAGGGGCGATTCATATGGCTGTTGACATGAAAGAAGGGGAGGGTGATTGTTATTTTAGGTGGATTTTTCATCGCATTCAATTTGAGATTTTATGCATTCAATTGTTTTGACGAGTTGATCATCTGCAAAAGTTAAATGAGTTTTTCTTTTAAATTCCTCATATTCACATTTATAATGTATTTTAAAGAACCAATAACAAATTTTAAGTAATATTTTTAAATCATATGAAGATATGAAATATTCATCTGGTAAATAATTCCACTCACTGAAAAACTTGATTCCCTCTTGAAGATGTAATAATTTATCTTTAAGCTCAATGATTTTTGATTGTGTAATATCATCGTGTAAAAGCACCTCTTTTGATATTGTTGGTGGACAATCATAAGAATAATCGATATATCGCGCATCATAATTCAAAACATACATAGATTCATACATACATTTTATGAGTTCCTCTATGTTATCAGAGGACAACAAAACAAGAAAGGTCATCCAATTCCTCTTTTTTTAAAACTATGAGCTGCTAAAAAAGCTTGATAATCTTTAGCTACAAACAATGTAGGCTCACCAACACCTCCTGCTGTCTTAATAATAATTATTGTTTTGGTGGATGGATCAGCATAGAGAACTTTACCGGATTCATTACACACTAAAGTTTGTGGGTTTTGCAATATATGTTCCACATGTGACTTTAATTGCGTAGGTGTTGTTATACCTAGAGGTTTAAATTCATGCAGATGTTTTGCTGTGCCGTGCCAAGAAACAACCTCTTCTGCCTCTAATTGTACATTTAACCTCTCCAAATTATGCGCATTTGATGCTTGTGGAATGATAGCAGGCGCAACATCCCCTCTACCTTGCTTCCATTCTTTCACAAAAGGGATAGTTTTAAGAACACCGCCTATGGTGAAAGTGATAAAACTTTTTTGAAGCAGCTCAGGGTTATTGGTCGCATATCCATAAGCTGTAGCTGCTCCCCCTGCTGCAATCATTGCTTTTGCGCCTTTGGCAGGAGAAGCACCAACGGCTGTATGAACAGTAATATCTGCAGCATCTTTCATTGTTGAAGGCGCATAGTGACAGTTGTTGAGTCCATCTAAGGCACCATTAATCGCTTCTGCAAACCCCCATATAGGACCTATGGCTTTGGGTGCCAAAATAGTTGCTCCTATAGCTGCACCCCTCACGCCAGTTTGTGCTAAATGGGTCAACTCTCCTTGTCTAAAATGACTGTGATCTTGAATCACACCAAGCTCATATTCAGTTAACTTTTCCCCTGCATTTTGTTTTTGAAGATAGAGGTTTGCAAGTTCACTTTGCTTAGCAACATAAGCGTTTTTAGCTACGTCTTCAGGATTATCATACAGGGTAAATTTATCTTCTCCAAGACCGTGAAAGATTCCTGGGATGGGCCTTAGCTCTTTATATTTTTCATTTTCAGCAACAGAAACTATGGCTTCAATTGTGCGCGGCGTGTAGAGTTTTTGACGTTGTAACTCTTGCCTGAATAGCTCCTCATCAGTGTCAGATTCATCCTCAAAAGAGTCGTATTTTGCATCTTTTTTTTTGTCAGGAGATTGGTTATGTGCATTCATATGCATCATGGCATTTTTTGCATATTCCACCCCTTCAAGAAAATTTTTTGTAAAAACATCATCACTTTGAACACGCTCAGGATGATGAAATAAATCTTGATCCACAATTTTTGAAATACGTTTTTGCGTTTCTATAACGTGGAGAAGGGCCTCTTGGTATGCTTGTGTTTGAGAGATGTTTTGCGTGTAAGAAAACATATTTGGATCAATCGCCATGGATTCTTTTGGAGATAAAAAGAGAGAAAGCACAATGAGAAAACAGCTTGATAGTATTGTGCGCATGCTTCCTTATTCCTTTTATCTGATGAATGTGAATGGCTTTATCCATCACTTACTTTAACATTTTTTTGAGGTTGATAATAGCAAGTTTTGTCATTTAAGTCACATCAATTTCACATAAAAGGGGGTGTGTGTTTGGGTTGAATAAAAACTTTTGAAATAAAAAAGGTGGGGTCGTTTATTAAAAGGATTAGAGATTTTTATCTTTCAAAAGTGTATGGAAAGTTTTCGTTTAAAAGTTACCTTTGCTGTGAATTTACCCTGATTTTTAAGGGTTTAAAAGACCGTTGATAGGGGCCCATTTGGCGTGTTTTAGGACGTGTGTTTTTGAGAGCTAGGGTGGTAGGGCGGACTTTTTTCTTACATGAGTGTGTTAGCGCGCAGCGCTTTTTGAGTGG
>CAYZJC010000043.1:0-7930 GCA_964478775.1 uncultured Verrucomicrobiales bacterium
GAGGCACTGGTATCGCCTGTTGATCTGTAGCATCGCCTGAAAGGTTTGAAGACTGTTGTTGATTGTTTGTTTGTGCAATTTCAACAGCTGCTTGCAGGGCATTTGCTTTCGCGAGTTGATTTTGAGCAGACGCTAAACTTTGCATTAAGGCAACTTGCTGAACAGTGTCTTGTGCTAATTTTTCATTAATTACCAATAAGTCAGTGTCATTTTTTTCAATTATTGTTGTAACCTCAGAAATTTTCGCAGACAAGTCTTGAAGTTCTTTTGTGCTAGCCTCTAGCTGTGTTGGTAAATCACGAGAAAACTGCGTTGCATAGGCTTGCGCTTTTGCCAACGCAACGGATGCGTCATTAAATTTTTGAATAGCAACCGGCACTTCTTTGTTGAAATTAGCCTGTTCAGACATTTTGCCATTTAATTGTTGTTGCAAACTATTCATTTGGTTAATCAGGTCTTGCGTGGCCGAAGGATTGGCGTAAGGGTTATTGACATGCTCACCAAGTTCTTCGCTAATCTTCTTAAGCGCTATATTCATGAGTAAAATGTCTGAATCGCACTTTTGCTTTTGATTATTCGCTTCGACCAAAGCCTCTTGACTTGTTTTAAAAACTGTCTTTGCGGCTTCAATCGCTTGTAGGGCTGATATTTGTGCCTTATATTTTTCTGCTATTTGTTGATTGTTTGCTTGCGCAACTTTAAGCTGTGTTTGAAAATGTTGAAGAGTCTGTTGGTTTTGTGTCTTTAAAAGCTGTAGAGATGTTTGTTCTTCTTGAAAGCTGGCAATTTTTGTATTTAAAGCCGTTATGTTTTTTTGTGTATCTGACATCATTGTCACAATGACTTGGGCTGTTTGGGCAACCACGTGACTTGCGTTGTCATTATCTATTGTTGCAAAAACATAAGGTACAAGCCCTGTTAAAATAGCAGCTGCACGAAAGCTAAAATACCTTATAGACACGAAAGCTAAACTAACCTTCATGAGCATATCAACAACAGACAACAAAGGCCATTTCAAACCTTTTGCATTTAGCATATTCATATCAAGCGTGCGATCAAGTATCTAAAAGTAATATAGCTTGCCTCTTATGAGTTAAGCTATAGATCATAACTGTAGTATGGCTGATATCTATTAACACATCGTTAATTTGGCTTATCGTATAACAGGGTTTTATGGTAGAATGCGCAAATCTAACCCCTAACACTTGAGCCTTTATGATTGATTCTTTCATTCAAACATTCATCTCATCTATGCAAATGATGCCAGCTGAAATCCCCTCTCTACTCACTTTTATGGTGTGTTGTCTTGCTATATATGGCGCTTGTAAAATGGGCTACGCAGGCCTTTGTACTTATAATGTGGTTGCTATCTTCTTAGGCAACATTCAAGCCTTACAACAAGGACTTTATCTCACAACGCCAGAGCCTGTTGCCTTAGGTACTATATTATTCGCGACAACATTTTTAGTATGCGATATCATTACCGAAAATTATGGTGCTGCTTATGCGCGCCGCTGCACCATGCTGTGTTTTGCAAGCCAGCTTTGTATTGTGATGTTAATGGTTTTAAGCCTTGGTCATAAAATGCCACAAACCAAAGACCAAACAGATATTCTTAGCTGCCTGACCATTATCTTTGTGCCGCAAATTCGTTTTTTTGCCGCAAGTCTGATTTCATTTTTAGTGAGCCAATTTGCAGATATTTCGATTTATCAATATATCAGACGGTTAACAGGTGAAAAACATTTATGGGTTCGCCAAAACGTTTCCACCTTTTTGTCTGGCGTGTTGGACACTGTCATTTTTAGCTTACTGGCATGGATTGTCTTTAGCCCAACACCCCTTCCCCTTCGCACAGTGATTATAACCTACATATTATCTGGCCACTTAATGCGCATACTCGTTAATTTTGCAGGAACAGCGCTTGTGTATAAGAGCAAACACTGGATTAAGCCACACTAATAGCTTGTCGCTTATCATCTGGTTATACATCATGTCTTCTCTCCTGAAGTCATACCTACACTGCACGCCATGAAATTTCAAATTGCGACTTTAGATTTTCAAGGTAAAGAGCGTAATCAGCAGATGAGTTGCATATAATTTTATTTAATTTATCTTAAAGCCATCTTTTAGATTAAGTTGAAATGTGCGTATATTTTAAAATATATACACGTATAATAATTAAGAATTGTCTAAAGATTTAACTATGCACTTTTTATATTGCCAATGCCCAACAAAGAACGCTAAAATAAAAACACTAAAAAAAGGAGTTTAAATTCATGAGCGCGCCAGAAAAACCATATGTTGTTGTGTTAGGAAATGAAAAAGGCGGTACGGGTAAATCAACAGCGTCAATGCATGTGATTACATATTTGCTACGTCAAGGACATAAAGTTGGTACAATTGACGTGGACGCTCGTCAAGGAACACTCACACGGTATGTGGAAAACAGGCGCATAAGGCAACAGGCTACAGGTGAAGACTTACCAATGCCGCACCATATTCCCATTTTGAAAAGCAAGGCGAATTCCGTATTTGAAGCTGAAGCAGAAGAAAAAAACAAAATGGAAGAGGCCTTTCACGAATTTCGCAACTACGACTTCGTTGTGATTGACACCCCAGGTAGTGATAGTTATTTATCGCGCTTGGCCCATTCACATGCAGATACCCTCATCACCCCCCTTAATGACAGCTTTGTTGACCTTGACATGCTCGTGCGTGTGCGCGCAGATGACCTCAATATTATTCGACCCAGCACTTATTCTGAAATGGTGTGGGACCAAAAAAAACAACGGGCCATTCGTGATGGAGGTAGCATTGACTGGATTGTGATGCGTAATCGTCTCAGCAGCATTTACTCACGCAACAAAGAAGAAATGGAACGCGTTTTGTCGGCTTTGTCAAAGCGCATTGGCTTTAGACTGGTGTCAGGGTTTGGTGAGCGCGTAATTTTCAGAGAACTCTTTTTAAATGGCATTACTTTGCTAGACCTTAAAGAAACCAATACATCAATCAGCATGTCACATATAGCAGCAAAGCAAGAACTAAAGTCGCTGATAGATGTGATTCAATTACCCACACACGGCATGAAAAAAGCAAGCAAACCTTTGCTTTTGCGTGCAGTCAACGACCAACACAAAAAGCTATTTAATGTATTTTCATAAAAATGCAAATCTTTTAAAATAAACATTCGACAACGCTTAGCAAGCACGTTATAAATAAAAGAGTATTTTAAAGTCTTTAAGGAATTTTCTATGACAACTCACAGGTCACACTTGCAAAATAAAACTTCATGGCACTGCAAATTCGTTTTCGCCTTGTCACTTGCTATGGCCGGTGCAGCTTGCACACCAATCATTCATAAAGGCGGCTATAACCACGAGAATTTTGATTTCTCACAAATTATCCCAGGGAAAGATACAACTGATTCCGTAATGGGAAAATTAGGTTCTCCTTCTAGTAAAAATGTGTTTCCAGTAGACCCCAGAAAAGGTGGAAGTGAGTGGTTTTACATTTCTAAAAAAACGCAGACAACGTCGTTTTTTAAACCAGAAACTTTAGACCAACAAACCATTATCATTGCTTTTGACGCGCAAGATAAAGTTGTTAGCGTTAAAAAGCTAGTGGGTGAAGCGCAAATTGCAATCAGTAAAGACAAAACGGAAAGCACAGGTTATGAAACAAGTGCTATACGCGATATCTTTGGAAACTTTGGTCGCTATAGTGGTAAGAAGAAAACCCCAGGCAGCATTGATGTCGGATAACAATTAAAACCGTTTCCAAGCCTGACAGGTATAGACATACACATCTCTTCATGACAAGAAAAGCTACCATTTATTAAGCACAAGCGGCTGCAATTGACTGAAACCTTGTTGCTGCTTAGCGCACCTGGATGATTTCTTCAACTATAGTGTTATGTCTTTTGGTTTTCTATTACAAACACCATAGAGCTTAACAACATATAAAAGTGTTAATGGCATTTGGTTGCTGGAATAAGGGTTGAGGTTTTGACTATGCTATATGTGAATGACGTAATACTTTACCAGCCTTGCGGATTCGTTTATAGATCTACCCCTTTCTTTTATGAAGTTATTCTGGAAATTTCTCGTTTAGTTATCACTTTATTTTTATTCATTACACACATACAAACATACTATTTAAATGACCTTTTCAATAATATATTGTATTTTATAATTCACACAACAATGAAGTCAAAAAGGGTACGCTTGGCTTAATTTTTACAAGAATGAAGTTTGTAATATGCACTTCAAAATTGCCCCCTTTAAAAATGTATGCTAAGGTTTGTAGCATCCAGACACTTCATTATTAAAAAAATTAAAGTAAATTCATATGCAATCATCACAGAACAAGACTAAAAAATCTCACGATTCTGATAAGGCGCACAACCTTTTTACAACTGAACAACTTCATAAAGCTTACCATGACATGCTGCTTATCCGACGTTTTGAAGAAAAAGCAGGACAACTCTATGGTATGGGGTTAATTGGTGGGTTTTGCCATCTTTATATTGGCCAAGAAGCCGTTGTCGTAGGTCTGCAAGCTGCAACAGAGCCTCAAGACACCGTTATTACAAGTTATCGTGACCACGGCCATATGTTGGCGTGCAATATGGAAGCGCGTGGTGTTATGGCTGAACTTACAGGCAGAAGCGGTGGTTATTCCAAAGGCAAAGGTGGTTCTATGCACATGTTTAGCCGTGAAAAGAATTTCTTTGGTGGACATGGTATTGTGGGTGCACAAATTTCTTTAGGAACCGGCATGGCATTCGCACACCGTTACCAAAAAGACAATGGTGTATGCTTAGCTTATATGGGTGATGGTGCTGCTAACCAAGGTCAGGTCTATGAGTCATTTAACATGGCTGCACTTTGGAAATTGCCAGTCGTATATATTATTGAAGACAACGAATATTCTATGGGGACAGCGGTTAAACGTCATGCTGCCTTAAGTGACTTTTCAAAGCGCGGTGAAGCTTATGGCATTGAAGGACGCACTGTAGATGGTATGGACCTGTTTAAGGTAAGAGAAGCTGCTGAATGGGCATTAGACCATGCCCGTAGTGGTAAGGGCCCTGTTCTTTTACATATTAAGACATACCGCTATCGCGGCCATTCTATGTCTGACCCTGCAAAATATAGAACGAAAGATGAGGTTGATGGTATCAGATCAACCCAAGACCCAATTGAACGATTAAAAGCCTACCTGGTAGACAATAAATTGATCACTGAAGACCAGATGACACACATAGAAAAAAAAGTTAAAAGCGTCGTGAATGAGTGTGCTGAGTTCGCACAAACTTCCCCAGAACCAGATCCGTCGGAATTGTATACCGATGTATTAATCGACGTTTAAGACGCAAAGCCAATTTGGAGAATAATAAAATCATGTCAACAAAACAACAAACTGTACGTGAAGCTTTACGTGATGCCATGGCAGAGGAAATGCGCCGCGATTCATCTGTCTTTGTGATGGGGGAAGAAGTTGCTGAATACCAAGGTGCGTACAAAGTCACCCAAGGCCTTTTACAAGAATTTGAAAGTGATCGCGTGATTGACACCCCCATTACGGAACACGGCTTTGCAGGCCTTGGCGTAGGGGCAGCCTTTTTAGGACTAAAGCCAATTGTAGAATTCATGACCTTTAACTTTTCAATGCAAGCCATTGACCAAATCATCAACTCTGCTGCGAAAACTTTATACATGTCAGGCGGTCAATTAGGTTGCCCTATCGTGTTTCGTGGCCCGAACGGTGCAGCGTCACGTGTCGGCGCACAACATTCACAATGTTTTGCAAGCTGGTATGCCCATTGCCCAGGCCTTAAAGTGGTAAGCCCATATTCTGCTGCAGATGCAAAAGGTTTATTAAAGTCAGCAATTCGTGACCCTAACCCGGTTATTTTTCTAGAAAATGAATTATTATATGGGCGCACCTTTGACGTGCCAGAGGATGAAGACCTTTTAGTGCCCCTTGGTAAGGCTGCCGTTCTGCGTGAAGGAACAGATGTCACATTGGTCTCATTTTCAATGGGGGTAGATTATTCCCTAAAAGCTGCGGACCTATTAGCTGAACACGGCATTAGCGCAGAAGTCATTGACCTTAGAACAATTCGCCCCTTAGATACCGACACCATTGTTGAGTCTGTTAAAAAGACAAACCGTATTGTGACCGTCGAAGAAGGTTGGCCTTTTGCAGGGATTGGCGCAGAATTGTTTGCTATCATTTGTGAACATGCCTTTGATTACCTAGATGCACAGCCAATTCGTGTGTCAGGTGAAGATGTCCCACTGCCCTATGCGGCTAATTTAGAAAAGCTGGCATTGCCAAATGCTGGAAAAATTGTAAATGCTGTTTTAACCATTTGCCCATCAAAAAAATAAAAGTGAAAAGAAGTATCAGAAAGTAATTGTTATGCCAACTAAAATTTTAATGCCTGCTTTAAGCCCGACAATGACTGAAGGAAACTTAGTGAAGTGGCACAAAAAAGAAGGCGATGCGATAAAGTCAGGCCAGCTACTGGTGGAAATTGAAACAGATAAAGCCACCATGGAAGTAGAAGCCGTTGACGAAGGTATTCTTGGTAAAATACTGGTTGCTGAAGGCACTGAAAACGTGCAAGTGAATGCTTTAATTGGTGTGATTTTAGAAACTGGTGAAGATGCTAGTGCACTAGATGCCTTTATTTCTGCAAATACGACATCAGCCCCTGCCGCAGAACCGCAAGACATTAACACAGCAACATCTGCAGTAGCGAACAGCGCACCAGTTACTGCAGCTGCTACATCTACCCCACACACAACTTCGGAACGTGTGTTTGCAAGCCCACTTGCTAAAAGAATTGCTGGCCAACAAGACGTCGAACTATCAAACATTGAAGGCACAGGTCCTCGTGGACGTATTGTCAAAGCAGACGTTGAAAAATTTATTGCAAGCGGTTCAGCAACAGCTTCAAATGCAACTGCAACCGCAAACATTCCACAATTTGGCCCCTCTGGGTTCGTGGATATCAACCTCAATTCTATGCGAAAAACCATTGCAAAGCGTTTAACAGAAGCAAAGCAAACCATACCGCACTTCTACCTCACTATTGATTGCGAATTAGATGCCCTATTGGCTTTAAGAACACAGCTTAATCAACTAAATGAGGGTGTCAAACTTTCTGTGAATGATTTAGTTATTCGCGCATGTGCGCTAGCCTTAAAAGCTGTTCCGCAAGCCAATGCAACTTACCATGATACTTATGTGCGTCAATACGAAGCTGCCGACGTAGCTGTTGCCGTTGCGATAGATGGCGGACTTGTGACCCCAATTATTAGAAGCGCAAACCAAAAGTCATTGTCAACCATTTCAACTGAAATGAAAGCGCTTGCTGAACGCGCACGTGCTGGCAAACTAAAACCAGAAGAATATCAAGGCGGTGGCTTTAGCTTGTCAAACCTAGGTATGTTCGGTGTCAAACAGTTTGGTGCCATTATCAACCCACCACAAGCAAGTATCTTAGCTGTAGGTGCTGGGGAAAAACGTGCGATTGTTAAAGACAACCAAGTCGTGATGGCAACAGTAATGAGCTGTACACTGTCTGTTGATCACCGTGCAATTGATGGAGCTGTAGGTGCAAGATGGCTTGCCGCATTTAAAGAAGCCATAGAACAACCTTTACGTTTGTTGGTATAGTTGGCAGAAAAACACTCTCACTAAGCATGTGTAACTAACAATTCCTGCTGAGTCTGAAAGCCTAGAATTTGGCCAGTTTCAAGAGATGATTCAAGGGATAATTTTTGTGAGCTTTGCGGTTAGCCACCCTCATGTTTGAGCTGGCTTAGTTGATATTTCAGCCGAAATTGCTAGTGAGTGACGAAAAGTGGTTGGGTTTTAAATAATGTTTAGTAAATTTTAATTAAATATTAAATTT
>CAYZJC010000044.1:0-7917 GCA_964478775.1 uncultured Verrucomicrobiales bacterium
GCTGAAATTCTAGGCGGTTTTGTAAACCACGTATGGTTTGGCAAATAATGTTCAATTTTTAATGCATGCATAAGGGAATACATCAAGAAGTAAATTGGTATCACAGAATAACCAATACACATTACAAAAAAAACTCCACAAGCTTTGATAAACGTAATGTTATAACCCCAGACAATACATCTATCAATACACACACGGTCACTCGCAAGCACACTATCTGGAGGCTCTCGAAGCCCACATGTGATGCCCACAAGACCGAATGTAGGGTGAAATAAAGCTGACCCACTAAGACCTGGTGCGACAATCCCTTCAGCAGGAAAAAACGGCCTTTGATAAACAGCTGAACGCACATCTGCATAATAGTAACTATGCCCATAAGGGTAACTTAACATCACATTATGACTACGCGTACATTCATAAAAACAAAAACTTTTCTTCACATCTGCATACCTAGAATGCAACGCTTTTTCCCACATCAAATCTTTTACATATCCAACCACATAAAGTGGTTCTGCTAAATTATTAAGCTCTTTTGCAAATGCGTAAACAGGGTTAGATTGTGTAAAATTTCCAATCGGTAACTCTTTAAATTCATCAACTCCTTTCTCTAAAACAAGCACAGCAATATCGTATTGAAAATTTTTATGAAAGTTTATATAAGCATGATGTGTTTTGCCACGCTCTCGGACATAATCAGGAAACAAAATACTCTTCATAATTTTTCTGTTAATAAGTACACCTTTATTTGTGGTAAAAGTGACTTCTCCAACGCATCCTTCATAAATGCAATGTGCAGCCGTTATACATAACCTATCTGATATATAAATAGCATTAGATCTGCTCTCATACCAATTACAAGGTGACCTCCATTTCAGTTGACCTACATTCTGGTAATAAGGGTTAGAATGTGCCCTTTCAACCTGAGCCCTTATCTGACGAGACTTAAATAAATCAGGCTCATAAAATGCAGGGGCAAATTCCCCAGCATTCACAAATCCAAATGTTAAACATAGCAGCAAAAAATATCTCATCTATTTCATACCTTAAACACACATCTCTTAAAAGTATGAAACGAAATGATAACATTCACAAGATTATTGATTTATTTCATTCATAATCACTCCTACAATTAAACCACTGATAACTGATAGGCAAATGATTTCTATATTACGCTCTAATCTTTCATATAGCATCAAACACCAATCTAGATTAATCTTATGATCTCCCATATGCGTTTCGTCACCATTCAAAGCTACATCCTCATCTGTAGTTTGCTGGCCACTTTCAACGGTTTCAACAACTTGCTGACAAGGTTGATGGACTTCTCCTATCTCAACATCCACAAAGTCTTGCCCAGATACATTTGCTATTAATAGCCCCATCATCATTATCTTTTTAAAATTCATCTTATTTTCCTCTTCTTTAATATAAAAAAACCGCAGCTCAAAACCGAACTGCGGCACTTGTTTCTTTTTTTCTAATTTTAACCACTCACGAGCACATCAAAGGTTTGCTGAACAGTCAAAGGTCTGTTTGGGGTTGGTAAACCAATCACGCTACTTGAGAGACGAACGATACCTTTTTTACCATTACACGTATCTAAGGTACGTCCATCAACAATAAACTTTATGCGATCAGCAATCCCCAAAGGTTCACGCGTCGTTAATGCTTGGCTTAAAATCAAAGCTTTAATCTTAAGTTTTACATAGCCTGCTTTCGCTTCAAATCGCATAGAAGTCCAGATTTCTTCTAATTCAAGCAACACATATGGATACTGCGTCTCTGCAGGCATATATGTGTGAATCAGCTGATCTAGCCCCTTTTTTTGAATGGCTTCATCCTGCACCAATGCTTGGTGAAATGCTTTCAACACCCCTAAGTCAATCATCCTTCATCTCCTGTCCATAGTCATAAAACAAACATTCCACACAATTATTTTTCGGATTCAATGCCATCGTGCCCCCTTGCACCAACACTTTATTCTTCCATGCAATCGCGTTAATTTTTTTTACCCTTTTTTTAAGCCATTCAAAAGTCAGCTCTTTCATCTCCACGCGATAAAGCGCCTTTACCTTCCTGCCCACCCCTTCATTACACGCCTCAAATGGTAAACAAGAAGTTAATGGCAACAAAACCATATGCATCCAGCATTCTGCCTTGTGGTAAAATAATCGCTGCACATGTCCAGTGTCATCTTCAACCATTTTTACCACTCCCACTTTTACGCGTTGCATGTTATTGGCCATGAAAACCTCCTGGCTTTTGAACCTTATTGACAGCATTTGCTTTTTCACTTAAGGCAAAGTATCGCCGCATTAAACGCCTTAACATCAGTTTTCGAATACGCCATGTAATTTTATTCACCTCAGAATGTTTGTAAGTTTTCCATTCATATACACGAATTTGTTTCATTTTTTGCATTTATATCTCTCCTTTTAAATATACTTTTATTACCCAAGTCCCCCTTTCTAGCAAAGGCGCATTGGCATATACGGTTGCAACAATATCTTCACAATTGAAGGCAACCCCTTCGTTTGCACATCTCCATCAACAATTGCATTTCGACTATGGTAGATATGCGACGCCAACATCAAAACCGCTTGCGCAAGGTTATGTGGCACCTCACTTGGCAATAAGGCCATACCACTTTTGTAAATCACTTCTATCGGCAGCTTACTATCGCACACCACAATGGTTTTCTCACCGCGTTGTTCCACACGATAGCGCCTAAGGGTATGTCTTTCGCCATTTAATCGCAGCTCTCTAACTGACTCCACCTCTACTACGGGCCCCATGGGTAGCACATACTCAAACCCATTCACTCCCTCCTTTCTCATACTATTATCAAAACGTTTGACCCACACCTTTTGCATAATCGTCAAGCCAATATATTGTTCAACCAGCGAACTTGCCGAACTGATGAAATTTGTCAACATCTCATCTTCCGCATCAAAGTCAAGGCGCAAATGCGCCTTAACTGTTGCTAACGAAACAAGCTGGTGTTCACTACAATTTTTCAACACCCACATGGTTTTATTCTCCAAACACAATAACTTTAAGGGCATCAAAGTCTATGACATCACCACCTACGCGTTTGGTTGCATAAAATTCAACGAATGGTTTAGATGAATACGGATCTCGCATCAAACGTAAATCATGACGATCCACAATTTGATACCCCTTCTTAAAGTTTGCAAGCACGATAGATGCACTTTCTTCACCGTCTCGTACAGCGGGCATATCATCACTCAATACAATTGGATACCCCAGCAACATATCGGGCTGATCAGCCATCAATGACGGTTGCCAAATTGGCAAGCCATCGCTTGTTTTAAGACGCCTAATTTTCGTAATAGCAGATCTTGACATATACCAAATAGCCCCGTCTAAGTAGCTTGGCTTCATCGCTTCTAATACGTTATAAAACACATCTAACGACTCAAGGGCCCCCTTCTTTCCTGTTCGCACACTTTCAATTTTACCAAATTGACCTTGCCCCACAGGCACCAATGGGTAAGACAAAAAGCCTTTCGGCTTTCCTTTTCCATCACCACTCACAAAGCTTGTGTTTTCAGTTTTCATCATCACACCGGCAATCTGTTGAACCACCCACGACTCAATATCACTCCCTGCATCATCCAAAACTTTCTGGCTCACCATTGGTTTGGCATACACTTCATGCACATGAATCTTTTGACGATTCAGTGTTGGTGCTTTGGTTTCATCTCGGCTTTGAATTTCACTAACCCAACCTACATCGCCCAAATCAGCGTCAGTCATCACATCTAACGCATCTGCTGATATCACACTGGTACGGGCAAACGCACGAATCGAACCACTTAGCATCATCTCGCTGTTGATATGTTCTTGCACAGGATATGGCATCACGTACCCACCAGATGCTTCTGCTGAATGGAGTGATTTTTGCAAAACACCCCCCACAACAAACTGACGAAGTTCAGATAAATCTGCCTTAGACGTCCCTTGGTGTTTTTGGTGCATAGCCCCACCAACAGATGCCCCGCCGCCAATAGCTGCCCATAGTTGATTCATTTTCTGATCCTGCTTTTTTTGATAAGCAACAATACTGTTTTGAACATCCTTCAAGCTTAATTCGCCAAAACGATTTTTACCTTGTTGTGCACATACATTATTATTTTCAATAGTCATAAAATATACTCTCTTTCTTTAAGTATTTGTTTTGGGCACCTTTTGTGCCCAGTTTTAAATAAAAAGGCCACCATTTGGTGACCTCATTTTAAGATCACCTTGATAGTGACCTATAGCTTAAGGCAATTTAATTTGGTTACAGGAATGAGCCTCGAAGTGTAGATATAACTACATGAGAGGCGACATGACGTATAACCAAATTATAAGTGACAAGCTATATTCTGATATTTTGTAAATTGCAGCTTATCTATAACTTCGCCATAAATTCACAAAACATCTGAATCTCTTTATCTGTTGCACCCCTCGTTTGCAGAAGTGCTTTTACATGTTCAATTTTCGCATGCGCATTAGATGCAAACGTCACTAACGACACTTCCATCACATCAATCTCTTGCAAAAACTGCACGCTTTTTTCTGCCTGTTTTCCATGGTGAGAGCGCACCACCTGATACCCTATCGACAAAGAATCAATCGCCTTTGCTTTCATCAAAGCATAAGCTTCCTTTGCCTTTTCAAGTTCAAGCAATAGCTTTCCCTTTACGTACAACCCTATGGCATCTTCAAACATATGGGTCCACACCCCAATCACTTGCTGCGGGTCATGCTGCCATAACATTTTGGGCAGTTGCCCTTTGGTTTTCCATTGCATCAATGACTTTTTAAAGGCCCCTGGCTGCACACTATCTTGATGAGAATCAATCACATTAAACATGCTGGCGTATCCTTCAAAGACACCATCCTCACCAAATGTTGGTATACTCGCTTCCCATTCACATGACTTTATTTGAATCATTTTTATTTCTTTCCTTTCATTTCACACGCACAATAAAAAAAGCGACCTAACTTTCGCTAGATCGCCTATTACGACAAACTACAAGACCTTATTTTACCAACACATCACCCCCTTCAATTGGCCCGTACCCAACGGCTTGACGTTTTTCATTAAGCGTCAAAAAGGTGACCCCTTCCACTTTCGCCCAAGCCATCTCACGTTTTGATGCTAAGGCTTGAATTCTATCTAAGTCGTAACCAATACGTAAATTGCACCCATAATAAGGAACCAGCCAACGGTTTAATTCCGCAATTAGCGTGTCTAGCAGCGGCAAAATCGTGTCTTCCCACAAATGATAACGCGCTTCCTTGTAATTGGCAAAAGTTGCATCCCCTGGCACACCTGCAAGCATAGGTGGCACACCAAACACCTGACAAATCTCACGTGCTGAAATATGTTTTCCTTCTGCTAAGTCTTAGTCTTTTGGACTAAGGCCCATCTCTTGCCAGGTAAAGTCACCTTCTAATATCATCACTCTGCCTGCATTTGACTGACCTTCAATGGCATTTTTCAAATCAGTTCTTAAGTTTTGACGCTGGCCCTCACTCAAACCCATACCATGGTCTGCATTTTTATACAGTAAAGCCCCTGAAGGCCTTCCCCCATTTTCAAGCAATGCCAAATTATGCCCGGCAACAGCATTATGTTGGTCAATGGCTTTTGCGGCAGCAGACAATGGGCTTAACCCGTACATGTCATCCAACGGGTGAAATAATTTTAAATGTAGCATTAATGACTCTTTTGTAATCGGGTCACTAGACACAAACCGCAGCATGTGGGGCAATGCGTTTTGAACACTGCCTTCAAAGCTATCTTTCATTACCCAATAGCCATCTGCTTGCACTTTCACCCTGTCAGGTCGGTGTAAGTTTAAGCCAACAGGAACCCCTTCACCATTCACAACAGCTTCAATAAACCCATTACCAGACAACAACACATGGGTTATCACATTTTCAATTAAGTTTGCCCCAGCTAACTTTTGCCCAGGCTTATGCAACACATCAAGCAATGGGTGGTGGTCTAATTCATGTTCCACATTTAATAACGCATTTTGCTGATACCTTTCATGCTGATACAACAACAAGGGGACAGAAGATAACGCCCTTGCAATCACACTCACACACCGGTACACAATCACATTTTGCATATACCCCTCTTTCGAACAGCTTGCATAATCTAATTGCTGGCCCTGTTTTTTTTGACTATACCAGTCATTGATATAGCCAGGCACTGCACCATGACCTTGTCTTTTTTTATGCGACTTCGCCTTTTTAGGTACAAACAAACCATTAAATTGCTGGCGCACCTGTTTTACGAATTTTTCCATTTTAACTTTTCTCCTTTTGTAATCAATCGATAAAAAAAAACCCTAGCGGCATATATTACCACTAAGGTTGTTCTTGCTATAGCTCAACGTGTTATTGAAGACGCTATAAAAAAAGCCCCGTATAAAACGGGGCCTTTAATCTATAAGATAAAACTATCTTATTTCTTTTCTTCAGTTCTACGGCCTTTGCCCAACAAAATCAATCGTTGTATCTGATGAGTCTGCTGCTGTATCTGTTTTTGCAGCTTCAACGCATGCACCTTCATGTAAATCAAAGCCTTCATTACAAGATGCACACTTGCCATCTTCACCAGCTGTACCATTTTCACAGCCTTCAGCCATTGCAAAACCAGTTACGGCTACCAACATTGCTAATAATTTAATCATTTTCTAAACTCCTAATAAATAACTTTAAATGCGCTTTTTACATCTTGAAAAACGCAACGTTAACAATACGTCAATTTTTATGGTAATAACAAAAAATAAAAAATTCAACAAACTTTTTTTTATAATTGAAAATATTGCAAAAGCTTGCTTTAAATAAAAAAGACACAAAAATAACATCATATCTATTTTTTACCACTTTTTTGAAGAATGCGCAAGAACTATTTTGCATCTAAAAACACTTTTTTCTACGAGGCCAGTGTGCACAAGGGTTTGAAGAGATTTTTTTTAACGCAACAAACAAATCCCCCAAGAAAAAGCCCATGACTTTTTCACACAATTGCCCTATGCAAATACGTTTTTTTTATGTTAAAATTTACAAAGTCAAATTGAAAAATTGAATGAAGGCCTTTATCATCAGTTATATGAGACCTACTTTAGATTACGAAAGAAAGCGATTACGAAATTATGTTTTTTGATAAAATGCGCAACTATACAAAGACATGGTTGTTTAAACTCCTCCTGGGGCTTATTTGTTTAAGCTTTGTGATTTTTGGACTTACTGACTTAGTTGTCCGTTTCGTAAATGATAAGCCCCTTGCAAAGGTTGGTAATGTTGCAATTTCAGAAAATGAATTCAATTATCAAATTCGTAAGAAGACGGAAGAAATCTCAAGGCTTTCCAAGGAACCTATTGACAGTGCTGCCTTAAAGCAAATGGGGCTTCATAAAAAAATTTTAAATCAACTGATTAATCAGCGCGCATCAGCACAGTTATTTAAACTATTGGAAATGAAAACATCCCCCAATATGGTACGTGACACCATTCAAAACTTTCCGGCCTTTATGGAAAATGGTCAATATAATGAAGAAAGGCTGCGCCGCTATCTGAGCCACAACCACATGAGCGACTATAGCTTTACACGTGAAGTTAAAGACATGCTCTACACCATGCAGCTTACCACTCCTATTGCAAAAAGCATGACACTGCCTAAAATTTACACAGACATCTGTATTGCTGAGCTGACCAATAAAAGCACATACAAAGCCGTTTTAGTTGACTTGAAAACATTTCCTATTGCTGCAGCATCAGAAGAAGACTTAAAAAAATTCTTCGAAGCTCATAAAACACAATACAAATCACCTGAACTTCGCCGCTTTGACTATGTTATTTTTGATGAAGACAAAGACAGTGAAAAAATTA
>CAYZJC010000045.1:0-6442 GCA_964478775.1 uncultured Verrucomicrobiales bacterium
CTTAAAACCACCCAGATTTTTTTCTTTCAAAAGTTATTAAAGAAATCTTTTACATATCGATTTTTAATTAAACTTTGTGATTGATTCTATGATCGAAGCTGACAAATGATCTCCAACAAGGAGTAAGCACAACAAATATATACTATTTAATTAAAATTTAATATAATTATGTTTAAAAAAAAGATTTGTGATTATTTATATAATGTTGTAATTTTCAATTGGAGCTCTCAATTAAAGATTTTTATTATGTCTGCATATTATACACGTATTGTCACCTTGTGTGCATTTGTCTTACAAACTTTATTACCCTTTCATTCCTTTGCAATGGAAAATACAACTTCTGATCATCAGACACATCAAGTATTTGATGGAAAGTGGCATAATTATGGTTTAAAAATATCTGCTTTTGCCTCTGATCAAGATTTTCCTTCATTTGAGGTGCCTTTAGATATTTCAAACGAACAGGCAACCCAAATATTCAATTTGCGTTACAAAGATACACCCTATAAAAATATTGAAGTGCTGGGTGGTGATATGTACAAATTTGAGGTAAGCCATACCACTTTTCGAGTTAGTGATGGTTTTTTAACAGTTGTCTCTCAAGAGGATATTGAAGATAGTTTCTATATTGAATATCACACAGGACAAGTTGTCTTTAAAAATAAAATCTTTTTTAATCATTTAAAATTAGACTGTCAAAATGCTTCACAACTATCCAATTCCTATGTTGGTATCAATCAGTTTGATTTAATCAATGGAACCTATACAAATCTTGGAACATTAGTCGTAATGGAGTTGAAGTTAGGTGAGTCCTCTAAAATTTCCAATAAACAAATGATGATCAGTCCATTTTCAGATGGAAACAAACAAATGGAATTTGATTATCACACTTTATTGTTAGTGAAAACAAAGCGCATGATTCGCGAACCAGAATTAAGAGTTACAGATGAGGATTTTATTGGCAGTGTCTTGCAAGCATCTAAGGCGGGAGATAGTTATTCAAAACGCTATTTATCAAGCTTAGTAAAAGAATCTGGTTCAAACTCAAGTCGCATAATCCAATGCTTACATAACTCTTTCAATCAAGAACTTAGTGAAAAAAGTGAAACTTATTATCAATTAGGTTCAACGAAATTAGACTCAAGTGACGAAAGAGAATGGCTTGCAGGAATTTATTATTTGTCTTCAATTATAGGGCTCAAAAATACAAATGCACAAAAGGCTGAAAAAAGACTAAAAGTGGCAAAGACGCTATTTCAACGTAATCAAAAAGATAAACATTTGAAGTGGGCTAAAATTTGTCAAGCTATCTTATTATACAGAAATATGAGTGAGCTTTTCAAAGATGGGATTCTTCTTTCAGATCAAGAAATAGCAAATGAGGATATTGCAAGACTGAGTCCAGCATCAATCAAAGCTTTGCAAGCAATACAAGTTCCTGATGCGTATCATATAGATCCTGTTGCAGGAACAATTTATTGGTACATTAAAAATTTAAATGTTGAGATCAATCGATATGGTGATATCACTTTGAAGGATTCAGGTGAAGAGCACCTTTATGTTCACCCCTCTTTAACAATTTATAATCCCTTTGGTTTAGTGAAAGTCTTCAATGAGATTGGGGTGCAAAATCTTAGCATGATAAGCCATGGCCAAATTTTAGATTTTTCTTCACCAGTTCAGTTTCAATCTTTAGTTACAAATACACTGCGAGAAGATCAATCCGTTACAATATTAGGGTCGTTGCAAACAGCGTTATGGGTGCATGGGAAGGGTGCATTATACAGGTCTACAAAGAGTGAACATCCCATAGCCGTAGACTATTTACATTTGCTACCTGAAGCAAGTGTCAAATTAGACAATCATTTTAAGATTCAAAACATCTTAGGGGAATGTAATAGTTTTCTTGCAACTCAACTCCCCCTCACACAAATTGAATTGACAGCGAACTACTTTGTTTGTGACGCTTTAACGTTAACACAAGACGCGATTCTAACTGTTCAACAGTATATGCGCACCAACACGATTCACATACAAAGCGCCATGCATTTGATTCAAGGTGAGAAGTGTTCTTTAAATTTTGGTGTTATAAGTGGGCCAGGGCATTTACAAATTGAATTTAATAACCCAAGGTTATATGAAAAACAAAAATTAATGACTTTGATGAACGGGGAAGAATTCACAACTACTTATGCTGCTGTCCCAAGTTTGAGATATGAAAGTGGGACACACACGAATAGGGTTGATAATAGGGGAGGGTTATTGTTAAAAACCCCGCATTCTATTGACGTTACTATGCAAACTCAAAGAACTGGGCAAAATGCTAGTCATAATTTAACGCCACAGCAGCATTTACAAATTAAGGCAGCAGACTTTAAGGGAAGAAATTATACATCATCTCAACCATTGATCGTAGAGGCAAGAAGAAATATTGAATTCAAAAACGTCAGTGCGTCAAACATACAATTGATAGCTAATGAAATATTGTTACCAGATTCGCATATTGAAGCACAAGAGGGATATTTTGAAGCTAGAACAAGGCTAGACTTAACGCGTTCAACTGTTAATATACCACGCCAACAATTCAAAACGTTGAGGGATTTTTTATTTGATGGTGCAAGGTTTGTCTCTCAATCAAGCGTTGACCCGCAAGATGCATTTCAACGCTTTGAGGTGAGGAATTATAGTGGAAAATCAATTGTCAGAGAGAAAACAGATCTTAATGTGCAATTTAAGCACCTTTCAGAAAGACATTTCCCTGCGCTTTATAGAAAATTTTTTCCAGATATAGCCACTCCACCTGCAGAACAATATTTCTGGGAATCGATTGACAATGAAGACCCCAATCGACGTCAAAACAGAATATCAGAAATTCAATTTCCTTTAGAGCATATCAGTTCAGGGCAAGTTTTTATATCTGCCACTGAAGGGATAACTGCAACACCCACTTTAATTGAAGGCGTGCAGATTTCATTATTTTCACCAAGAAAAATTAGGATTAACCCTACCATTTTAAGTCATAGGGCATATGTACATACTAGAAGAGCAGAATCTTATCAATATAGATCAGAAGAAGTTTCTTTAGTAGAAAGGCCTGTGATAAAAATCAAAAAACCAACAAGTAATGAAGAGGAAATAAATTCTGGTCTAATAATTGTTTCTGAGGAAGAAATTGAGGTAAAAAGTCTATGGCTCAAAGGCCAAAAAGGTTCATCTGCTTGGTTTAAAGCACCCCTTATTAATGAAATTGTAGAAAGAGCAACAGTTAATGGTGAATTCGTATATGGTTATGCGAGTTTACTCATGAGAAAAGCACATTCAATTCGTATCAATTCCTATAAATCAAATTTATATGAAATTTCAAATTTATATTATGATTGCAGACGTGGTAATTCAACGTTGGTTGAACTGCCTAATTGTGATTTATTGCACGATTCATGTCAAAGAAGACTAACAACTAGCTTAAATGAAGAAATTGGAAATGCATCTGGTAGCAATAGAAACACTCTTCCTATTGCGTGTGAGAGAAAAATTAAAAGACAAATTGAATCTATTCCTAATCCCTCTTTGCCGGCAACAACAGTTAGGCGTGGTAACATTGTAGAATTTTGTGAGGCCTCACGGATTAGCAGAGATCAAATTTTTGAATCCATCAGAGCATCTAGTTATCAAAATCAATATAAATATTCTTGTGGTGGTGGCATTGATTTTAGTGGTTTTACCGTTCCAAGGTGGGGTGGATCAGATGTTCAAAAGTTGCAATCGACAGCAGGCGCCTTATCGACAGCTTCTGAAGTGCTATCTATTGCACGTAATATCCAAACCAATAACATAATGGGGCTAATTCAAACAGCAGCTTCACACCTTTCTTTTGCAGATAAAGAAACAACTATTGCGATGAATCATCAACAACATAATGAAGTTGCCCCAAAAGTTTATTACGGTGATACAACGATTGAAGCCCCTATTTCTATTTCAGGTACGGCAGAGTTTGTGGGCATGCATAACCCAAAGGGAATCATAAAATCTCTTGAGTTAAAGGCGCCAACTTTAGAACAGTCAGCACATGTGGGTATCTTACAAAAAGAAGAACGAATTGGTTTCTTATCTCATGCAAAGACAAGAGCTGAACAAAACCAGGATGATAAGGTAAAAGGTACAAAACCTGCATATTTGATGCTGACTGGTGAAAATGCAGACCTAGCAATTGAAAACATGAATATTGAAGGTGTGACTATTGTACGAACGCCAAATGGTTTCTCAAGTGCACAGTTATTAGAAAATAGTCCTCAAGATAGTGAGATATCATTTCAAATTTTTACAGACGAATCAGCGGAAGAAAAAAAAACAGGTGCTGGTATTAATATTAAAAAAGCCATTATAAAAGGAGGGTATGAAGAAAGATCTCACCGCATGAAGCAAAAAGTAAAAAGTTTTGGTATTTCTATTTTGCCGTTTGTTTCAATGTTTACTGGAATGCCTTTTGATGTTTTTGGTTTGGCAAGTGCAATTCAAATTGGGCATGTGAATGACACATTTGAAACCTTAGATCGATACTATTTGCCGGTTGTCATGGTGGGCGAAGGCTCACAGCTTCAGATTGATTATCTGGTCACGCAAGGTAAAGGTGCTGAGGTGAGTGGCTCAAATGTTAAGCAGCATCACCATGAAGAATTAACAGACATTCATCGCGTTAAAAAAGACAGCAGTCCTTGGACAAATACCTTGCAAGTGACACAAAGCCTTATGTCAATTGCCAATTCAATTCCTTCTATTGTGAACAATACAAAAGGTTTGATACGTCATAGTGATGCAACTACGCATTCAAAAAAGATTGCAAATATTGCAAGAAAAGCAGGCTATTCAGATGAAATAGTACAAAATATTGAAAACGCATCTTATGAAAAATATATAGATGAAGGCAAGTCTCAGGTTAATGATGCTGCAACCGTATATGCCAATGCAAAGATGCAGTCTTTAATTGCAAAAGGTATGGATGAAGAAACCGCAGATACAATTGCTGCCAATGGTTATTTTGCATATCTAAAAGAAGGGCGCGCTGATGTAGAATTTGAACAGCAATATCAACAGATTGTACAACGTCTTGATGAAGCACCAGTACAAGAACAAAGAACAGTAGAGGTTAAAACAGCCAACAGTGAAAATAGGCAGTCACTTGCTTGGGTCACTGATTTTTATACCCTTAGCATTTTAGATGCGAGCGCATCGGCTGATGAAATCGCGCTTAATCAGTTGGCGTTTGATATTACAGCTTTAGAAAGTGAAGAAGAATTAGCGCAAGCAGCCAAGGCACCTGTTGGCACAACTGCACATCTTACTGAAAGAGGAGAAATCATTTATTTCCAGTGTTCGAAAACAGAACATAAGGAATATGTTGCTTCATATAAAGCATGGAAAAATGAAAGAGATAGAATTTCTAGTGAATTGTCTTCTTCCATCCAACAAAATGAAGCACTGGGGCATGATGATGCGATGGATGCAGGAGCTGTAAAATGGTTGGGGGCAAATCTATTCCTGCACCACTTTAAAAGACCCACAACGCCACCCCAGGCTATGGGTGAAGGCTTTCAAGAAGCTGCTAGGAATATTGAAAAAATAGTAGAAATACAAAGGGCTAACTTTGAAGCGTTAAAACAAAACCCTTTAGCCCCAGAAAATCTATTATTAGCCTCTGAGACCTTAAAGGCCCAAGCGTTGCTTGAAATTATTGACTTAGCTAAACAAGCTGCCCCTGCAGTTGGTGAATTCATTAATGGAATTGTGGAATCTCATAAAAGAGATTGGAATGCATTAAAAGAAAACCCACTAGATGCACGTAATTTATTGTTTGCCCCTCAAACATTAACAAGACAAGCCCTTGGTGTGACGCTTGTTGCTATAGGAGAAGGCATTGAGGTGGCTTTGTCTAATGTTCGTCAAGGTTTACGCGCCATTGGGTTTTCTGCCCAAGCAGCACATGACATTACCTACATAGCTGAAAAAGCAATTGATGTCGTAACGTTATGTGAAGGGGGTGTTGCTGTTGTTAAATATTCTGAAAAAGGGCTTTTGTATCTTAAAAATATGGCCAAGGAATCATCTGCCTTGACAAAGTTTGCGAAAAATGTGGAGGGGTTATATGACTCAACCCATATGTTGCGTTCATTAAAAAGGGTAGAAGACATCAGTGCTTTAAAAGTGTCTGGTGAAGCCACTAAAAGTGTCGTGCAAAATGCTGACAATATTTCAAGGTTAGGAAAAGCAGAAAGCCTAGCGAAAATACCAGCCAATAGTCAGCGAAGTATAAGTGAATTAGCCAATCCTGCATCCTTACCAAAGGAACTGACATCTCATGCTGCTTCAAACGTCATTCCTTTCCCACAAAGACTGCCAGATGCCATTGGTACACAGCACATCAGCCAATTGAAAGCAACAGGTACAC
>CAYZJC010000046.1:0-6254 GCA_964478775.1 uncultured Verrucomicrobiales bacterium
CCAGCGACACAGGGATTTTCAATCCCTTGCTCTACCAACTGAGCTATCTGGGCAATTTCTTAATCGCGATGTATATTTATAACCTTGTTTAAAGGCTTTTGTCTAGTAAAAAATTCCGCATGATGCAATTTTTTTAATTTTTACGATTTGCTCATGCTGCATATGCAAAAGAAGGTTGAGAGAGAGTCCTATTTCTCATGTAAATGATGGATGTGATCCCAATCTTTTCCTGGAGGACTTTCCTTAAAATGTTGACAGCGCTTGAGATACATTTGGGTGGGTATGTCACTTGGAAAACGATGAGATAGTTTTGTAAAATACGCTATAGCATCATCCCAACGTTGTTCATAGTAATGCTTAAAAGCTTTTTGAAACATGTGGCACATATCAAGTTCATCATTTGTTGGTAGCAAATAGGGGTCTGTGCCGGTGAGTGCAATTAGTTCATAGATAGCTACACCTTCGTTTTTTCCCTTTACAGAAACGATATCTAAAGGCCTTACAATGGCTTGTTCTTCAATGTCTTTATACACAGCTTCGCTGATAATTATTTTGGTGCCATAGTTTTTATTAACCCCTTCAAGCCTTGACGCTAAATTGACTGCATCGCCAATAACCGTGTAATTCATACGTTCTGCTGAACCAAGATTGCCAACAATAACTTCACCTGTATGAATACCTATGCGTGTGTTAAAAGCGGACTTTTTATCATAAATCCATTTTCTGTTCAAGTCGACAAGGCGCTTTTGAATGAGAAGAGCTGCTTTACAAGCATGCAAACTATGCCTTACATCGGCATTAGGTGCCCCCCAAAAGGCCATAATAGCGTCACCTATATATTTATCAATGGTGCCAGAGTCTTTAATGATAATGCTGCTGAGCTCATCAAAATATTCTGACAAATGAACCATTAGCCTATCTGCTGTGGAAGCTTCAGAAATGGATGTAAAACCTTCAATATCAGAGAAAAATAAAGTAACCCTTTTTTTCTTCCCTCCAATTTTGACTTCTGTATCTTTTTCAAGTAGAGATCTGACCAAGCTTTTGGGAACAAATTTACCAAACGCCTCAAGACTTCTGCGCATACGATAGATTGAATCTTGTAGCTTTTGTATCTCAACAATACCTGATCTTACAATTGGAACTTCATTTAAGTTAAACACACGGATACGGTCAGCTTGTTCTACGAGCGCATGTATAGGGCGAGAAATTTTTAAAGTCATATAAGAGATTACAAAGGTAGAGAAAATCAAAATCAGCAAGCATATATATAACACCTTGGTTTGCGCCGTTTTAACAGTACCAATAAAAACATCTACCGGTGCAACAGACAAGAACAACCAGTCTTTAAATAAATCATTATCAAAGTTGATAAAATACCCTATAAAATCTCGAAAATCGTGATTGTATACCATATGGTCTATTTTATTTTTTTTCCTATTTTCAAAAGCTGTCAAAATATATTTTTGTGGTAGATTTTCTATGTGCATTAACTTAACTTCTTGCCCGACAACTTTTGCTGTTTCTTTTTCAGTAGGATGCGCGACAACGTCTCCTGAATTATTTAAAATAAGTGAGACCCCATCAAAACTATTTTCAGCTAAAATTTCAGACACTGACCTTAATAAAATATCTGACCCTATCACCCCGATGATTTTGTTGTTCGCGTCTCGAATGGGGAAAGATGCTGCAATACCAGGTAAGGAGACAGTGCTAAAAATATAGATACTTGACCAGGACAGAGCTTCATACTCAAAGGCATTTTTATACCATTCACGGCCAAAAAAGTTGAGGGTAATTTCCGTTTCTGGCAGTGTCTCATGTTCAACAACTTGAAATGCATGGTCAATATAATACCAAGACTCTGTCTTTTTTTTGTCCACCATATCTAAAACACGCAAGGCAAACACAACAGATTTGGGAACATTTCTACCCGGTATTGTTCTAAAGGGGGTTTTTGGCTGAATGAGTTTTATTTGAAAAAAACGTCCTGATTGTAAGGCGATAAAAACACTTTCTGTGTATGGAAATTTTTTGACATAATTCACCATGAACTTTACCAAGTCACCATTTTGCGGGTCTACAGCCTTGTCTGAACTAATCAGGTGAGACCCGAGAGTAAGTGTTGTGCCAACTTGTTCAAAGCGGCTTAGAATTTGTGCAACTTTTTGTTTTGCAACACTCTTCATTAACACTTCTGATGTATTGATCAGTGTCTTTGTGTGATTGTCGTACATAAATGTTGTAATGGAAATAACAGTTATCAATTGCATAATGAAAAAGCTGGTTAGCAAATCAAAACGCATGCGCCTTTTTGATAAAATAACCTTAAACTTTCGGTATTGAGTTTTAATTATATCTGATAACATAAGTCCAACACTTTATAAATTGTTCCAGCTTAATTGTAAGGGGGAAATTCCTAAGAAATGATTAAACTTTTCTAGTTGTTTTAATCTTTTGTTGTATTTATCACATATAAGCTGGCATTTTAAGGTTTGGCAGATGCATTAAAAGCTACACGTTTGACCCAGCGATCGTTATACTAAATACATAAAGAGTGTGCATATAGCATGCTCAAAAAATTATAAAATGATTTAACTTAAGGGATAAACATACCGTGTTTAGGATAGTTTTAAAAGATGGAACCGCACGTGAATATGATGTTGCGCAAACTGCACTTCAGGTTGCAGCAAGCATATCACCGAAGCTTGCAAAGAATGCGGCAATTGCAAAAGTAAATGGTGAACTTTGGGACTTAACACGAACATTACCTGATGGGGCACAACTTGAATTAGTATTAAAGTCGGATGCTGAAGGGCTTGAAGTGATACGCCACGATGCAGCGCACGTGATGGCAGAAGCTGTAAAAGAATTATACCCAAGTGCACAAATCACAATTGGTCCTTCAATTGAAAATGGTTTTTATTATGATATTTTTACTGAAACACCATTTACAAAAGAAGACTTATTAAGTATTGAAAACAAAATGCGTGAAATTATCACACGTGATGACCCTTTTATGCGTGAAGAGTGGGACCGTGATGAAGCAAAAGCTTTCTTTACATCTATCGGTGAACATTTTAAGGCAGAAATTATTGAGTCAATCCCAAGCGGGGAGGTGATCACCCTGTATAAGCAAGGTAAATTTATAGACCTTTGCCGTGGGCCGCACTTGCCAAGCACAGGGCATATTGGCCAAGCTTTCAAATTGATGAAACTTGCCGGTGCATATTGGCGAGGAGACCATAGAAACCCAATGCTACAACGTATTTATGGAACAGCTTGGGCTGATCAAAAGCAATTAGATGCTTACCTTAACTTCTTAGAAGAAGCTGAAAAACGCGACCACAGAAGACTTGGAACAGAATTAAGTTTATTTCATATTCAAGAAGAAGCTGTCGGCAGTGTCTTTTGGCACCCTAAAGGTTGGCGTTTATATAGAACACTTGAAACGTTCATCAGAAACCGTTTGGCAAAATGTGACTACCACGAAGTGAAAACCCCCCAGCTTGTTGACCGTTCTTTATGGGAAGCTTCTGGCCACTGGGACATGTATGGCGACTTAATGTTTACAGTACAGTCTGACGATGATAAAGTGTTGGCTGTAAAACCTATGAACTGTCCTTGCCATGTGCAAATTTTTAAGCAAGGCCTTAAAAGCTATCGTGATTTACCTTTGCGTATGTCAGAATTTGGTAGCTGTCATAGAAACGAACCATCAGGTTCATTGCATGGAATTATGCGTGTAAGGGCCTTCACGCAAGATGATGCCCATATTTTTTGCACGCCTGAACAAATCATCACTGAAACACAGTCATTTTGCAAATTATTGCAAGGCATTTATAAAGATCTTGGGTTTGAAAGCATTCAAGTTAAGTTTTCAGATAGACCAGAGAAGAGAGCAGGGGCAGACGAGATTTGGGACAAAGCAGAAAAAGCTTTAACCGAAGCGTCAATTGCCGCAGGTTTAAATTACACATTAAACCCAGGTGAGGGTGCGTTTTATGGACCAAAGCTAGAGTTTGTTTTGAAGGATTGTTTAGGCCGCGATTGGCAATGTGGAACTCTACAGGTTGACTTCTTACTTCCAGAACGTCTAGATGCGTCTTATGTAGGTGAAGACGGAAAACGCCATAGACCCGTTATGTTGCACCGCGCCATTTTAGGTTCAATGGAACGCTTCATTGGTGTGTTAATTGAAAATTATGCCGGTAAATTTCCTGTATGGCTGGCACCAGTTCAAGTTGTTGTGACAACAGTTACATCTGCCGCAGATGCTTATGCAAAAGAAATTTATGAAAAACTTCAAGCTTTAGGCATATTTGTTGAATTGGATGACCGTAATGAAAAGATAAGTTATAAGGTCCGTGAACATTCCTTGCAAAAAATTCCTTACATACTCGCGGTTGGTGCGCGTGAAGCAGAAAACAGTTGTGTCTCTGTTAGAACATTGGGTTCACAAGAACAAGTCACCATGAATTTATCTGACTTCTTAGATAAGATCATCGCTGAAGCAAGGATTCCATAAACCAACAAACGATAGAAAGCCACACTACATAGATGTGGCTTTTTTGATAGGATATTTAAGCATTGTTAGATTAATTTATCTAAAATTCAATTTAGGTGTTATGGAAAATAGGAAGCAAGGCTATTTTGTTGGCGATAACAACATTTGCTTCTCTTACTGTTGAAAGAGGCATATATTGCTGCAACTGCATTTCTTGCGATTGCTTCTTTATTAGCTGCCACGGCACTCACACTAACATGAAACATGTAACACGAAATGTATCTGGCTTTGAAAGAGTTCCAGAGTTAGAAATCATCAATCCGTGGAAATTTTACCAGTAGTTATGTTGATTGCTTAAAAAGTAAGGTCATCTGTGGCTGCAATAGGCAGGCTTTAAATAAAATGAAGAGCCTTTAAGTAAACGAGAGGCAAATACTTTATGCGCGCCCAGCAAGAAGTTTAAACAGTTCAATCAACACCCTTCCCCCTCCTGGTTGAAAAACCTCTCATATTTCAGCCATCAATTTAACCATAATCATTTTCAATGAAGGTTGTTTTGTTTATAATTTTAATTAAGATTTTTCGTTTCAAAAAAAAGATTCAGGGATACGTACAATGAAGGCAAATGCTTATTATAAAACACTCCTGGCAACTGCAGTTGTCTTTGCAGTGAATGTCAGATGTGGAGTCACATCTGAATTTACAGCGACCCCACAACCAAGTGTGACAAAAGGAAATTTAAAGGATTCATCTATTGGTGGCAATGTGACGCAGACGTTTAGCGAAACAAGACATGTCGCCCAAGAAACAAGTAATCAAGGCGGGGCAGGGGGTAGTTCCCATGTTTATTTGGGGTCTCCAGCGGCAGTACGTGAAAAGCACCCACAAGATTATTTTGATGAAGGCAAAAGATTTTTTCACCAAGTTCCCCCTGACTTTACAAATGCAGCAACGTGTTTTTTAAGGGCGGCTGGCGCAGAAGAACAACACATTAAGATCTCATCCTATTTGCATTATGCAAAGTGTGTGTTTGAGACCAATCCTGATAGTGCCGTCACTTATTATGAAAAGGTGCTTCAATTAGAACCACATGATGAAGCCCATAGAGGATTGATGCAACTAGACTATGCGTTGGCAACAGATGTAGAAGAGGATGCAGAATATTTTGAGGAAGTATTAACACGTGCCTTAACTTATGGAAAAAAAATACACAGACAAAACAAGAAAGATCGCACCCTCATCAAAGAAATTACAGCTAAACTCTCTTCTATATCAATACAGCAATCAACACCAGTTGCCACTTCAGCCCCACATCCTGTGGTAGATCAAAAACCATCAGCAATAGATGATATTTCAGTCTTATCATCTGAATCAACAGAAAATTCAGGCAAAGGAAAATCAGTTTCGCAGCTGTTAGATGATGTATTACATAAGGGCAATATGGATGCGTTAGCAGAATTAACACAAATTGCTGAGACTGATAACCTTGAGGCCATGAATGCATTAATTCAAGTATATAAAACAGATGATATTGTAGATGCTGACTTTGAAAAGGTTTATCAATTAGCATTAACAGCAGCTAATAAAGGTGATGCAAATGGGCAGTTTGAACTAGCGGAATGTTACAACTATGGAAGAGGCGTGTTAGAAGATCAAAAAAAGGCCAAGCGTTATTACAGGTTTGCAAGTCAACAAGGGGATGCTAGAGCCTTAACAGTTATTCAAAGTGGCGTACTAGATGCACCAG
>CAYZJC010000047.1:0-4435 GCA_964478775.1 uncultured Verrucomicrobiales bacterium
CGTCATCGTTCACATAATTTATCAACCTTCTCCCATTCTGTCAATACCCTTTTTTAAAAAAAATGCGTTTTTTTAACTTTTTTCAACTAACTCACAAAAATTTTAGCCTTTCTTCCCTTATTTCTCAAGCCTTTGACGGGAAAAAAAATTTTCTTCGGTTATTTCATTTTTCTTACTTTCAGGCATGGGGCACTGTGTTTTTCCATCAGCACGATCTCGCTCAGCTGCTCTGTAATAACGGTAAACTTGCTCAACACGATCTCTAATTTGTTTTGCAGTTTCTAATGATTGCCCAATTTCAGGGTGTTCAATATCAAGTAGGTTTCTTGCCCCCTTCTTTGTTTGTTCATCCACAATTTTTTCCAACGAGTCATCGCTTCGCATCATATGCGCAATATACATTCCAAAGGCTGTACGCCCCAACCCACCATGACAATGCACATGAACCCACACACGCTTTCCTGGATTTTCAGCCTCAACTTGCTTAATTGCATTCATAATTTTTTCATAATGCTCAAAGGTAGGTGTTGTTAAGTCAGCAATCGGGATGCGCTTATATACCATATGCATTCCTTCTTGAACTTTGTCTAGGCTTTCAGGTGAATTAAAATCTAACGTTGCACCAACACGCTTTATCATATCCTCTTCTGTTTCAAGCAAACCTGCTAAATCCATTCCCTGTTTCTGTTCTTTATGCAGAACGACCTCAAAAGGCTTTTGCGCAACCACCTCACCAGTTAAGATTGTTTTATAGTCTTTAGCAAATCTATGTGGCTGAATCGTTACTTTTTTACCATCGATATCATCAATGATTTCACGTTCTTGAAAATACTCTAGCTCTCTCTTTTTTTTGTCTGACAAAATAAGAGGTTCAGCTGCCATTTGCATCTTTTCGCCTTTTTCATTTGTCAGTTGATGCTGGAAAAACAAATGTGCTTCGCCACGCAAATCTAAAATCAGCAGCACTTCATTTTGCAAATTATTTTGGTTCACAATAAACTGCATCATGTCGCGAAACTGACGTTCCGTATACTGACTACTGCCTGATAAACTTAAGTTTGGAAAAATACGAAAAACTAAGTTGTCGTAAAACCTAGAACTATTCGAATAAGAAACATCATGCATCAAATACTCACTATTAATATCAACAACATGATGCGCATCTTGATGGTCTGCCTTGGCATTGCTCTTATCCGCTGCCTCTTTCACGTGCGCACTGGATTGCTCCACTTGGGCTTTTGAACCCTCAGCCCCAGCATGAGAAGAGAGAGCATCATTTGTTGACTGGCAATACACACATGACAACAACAACGAAAATATTAATTTAGACTTCATACAACCTCACAGTATTTAAACAATTAAGATTATAATAAAACGAAATAGTTAATAAATAGTTAAAATAACAACTAACCAATAATAAAATTAAGCAAACTATTTAAAACCAAACGACCTTGGGGGGTTAATTGTAAGGATTGTTGATTATCTACAATAAAGCCTTGCTTCGTTAATAATTTAATTCTTTCCTCTTCTTGTGCTGAGGGCTGTCTTATCAAACCATGCTTTTCAATGCCCTTGCGCAATCTTAACCCCATCATCAATTGTTCTTGAAATTGTTCTTGCACAGTCAAAACATTAAGGTGTTGTTCCCCATTGGCTTTTTCTTGAACAGCTTTTAACCACAGCTGGGGAGCCTTTATGTGCTGCGTTGCAAGGCGTTGAACGTTTTGGGATTCTTTAAAATCAGAGACAAGCAAACGTCCATGAGCGCCTGGCCCAACGCCTATGTACTCCTCATAATTCCAATAGACAAGATTATGTTGGCATTCTTGGCCCACCTTCGCATAATTAGATACTTCATAACTAAAAAGGCCTGCTTTGCTGGTCAAGGTATCTGTTAATTCATACATTTTCAAACACTCATCTTCAACGGGCAATACCAAATCACCACGTGCATGCATTGGGGCAAAGGCAGTTCCTTGTTCAATTGTTAATTGATACAAAGACAAATGACTTGTGCCAAGGGCTAAGGCCTCAGTCAATTCACTTTCCCATTCTTCTAGGGTTTGTTGGGGCCTTGCGTAGATTAAGTCAAAGGAAACACGTGAAAATGTATTCATGGCAATGTCTAAGGCTTTTAAGGCACTGGCAACATTATGCTTTCTTCCTAATGTTTTAAGGTGATCATCTCGTAAAGACTGAATTCCTAATGACAACCTGTTCACACCAGCTTGTCTATACCCCTTAAACCGTTCGGCTTCAACAGATGAAGGGTTAGCCTCCATGGTTATTTCAACTCCTGCAAGTCCACCTGTTGACTGCCACAGTTGATCAACATGCAACAATATGGTTTCAACGGCTTTGGGCGTCATTAAAGAAGGGGTCCCCCCCCCAAAGAAAATGGACCTAAGGCCTTTGTCAGGCAGCATTGCATGATAGCGTGACACTTCTTGGCAAATTGCCAGCACCCATTCTTCTTCACTGATTGTCTGCATAACATGACTGTTAAAGTCACAATACGGGCATTTTGACTCACAAAAAGGCCAATGAATATATAAGGCTACACACTTCGACATAAAAAATCTCACAACATAAGATTAAGGGTTGAAGCTTATATTAAGGACGATTTTATTTTTTCACAAGACTTGTCTTGAAAAAAAGTCTTATCGTCGTTAAAATAAGGGCAGTTATTTAAAACCATCAGTAAAAAAGTATTTTTATAATATGGGATGCAAACCACATGATACACACCGTTCATTTTAGAACATTTTTAGAAGACACGGATGCAGGCGGCATTGTCTACCATGCACGCCATCTGCAATTCATGGAGCGTGCTAGAACATTAATGTTTGAAGATCTTGATTTGTGTCATGCACAACTGATTGAAGCGCAAACTGGAAACTTTGTTGTTACAAATCTTAATATTGCTTACAAAAAACCCTTAAAGCTTGCTGACACGCTGCAAGTGGAAACATATATTGAAGAAATCAATGGGGCAAGCCTTATTTTAAAGCAAACAATTTTTAAGGTCGCTTTTGCTGTAAGTGAAGGTGTTATGCAAGGCGCACAGCTATCCCTTAAAGACATAGCCTCAGTTGCAAGTGTAAAACTCGCATTTGTGTGCCCGAAAAAAAGCATTCCCCTTCGCTTACCAAATGCTATAACATCATTACTCACATCATAATAAAAAGTTAGGAATTATTTCATGTTCTTATTCACCCTTGCAGGGCAAATCTCAACAGCGCAATTGCCGTTTGACCCCACAACACCTCTCAGCAACACTGCAACAGAGATTGCATCCAATGCTATTCAAGCGACAGCCGCTGTTCACCACAGTGTGTTCGACTTGTTTTGGGGTGCTGGTCCTGTTATTAAACTCATCATGCTGGGGTTGCTCGTTGCCTCTATCTGGTCATGGACAATCATTATCAACAAGGCGTACCGAATTCAACGCGTCAATCGTGCGGCAGATGCCTTTGAAGACGCTTTTTGGTCTGGTGGGGCGCTTGATGATTTATATGAACGCATTCATAAAAACCCACGTGACCCTTTTTCTTCCATGTTTTGTGCTGCCATGCGTGAATGGAGAAGATCTATCACTAAAGGCAAACGAACCGGGCCAGATGTGCGTGGAACACTCGAGCAACGCATTGATCGCGTCATGCAGCTGTCGGCTTCTCGTGAAATGGAAAACATGGAACGCTATATGACGTTTTTGGCATCACTTGGATCTAATGGAATGATTGTCGGCCTTTTTGGCACTGTTCTGGGTATTATGAATAGCTTTGAGTCTATTGCAAGTCAACAAAGTGCAAACCTTGCTGTTGTAGCACCAGGTATTGCAGAGGCGTTGTTTGCAACAGCTATTGGCCTTGTGGCAGCGATTCCAGCCGCAATTGCTTACAATAAACTTTCAAGCGACCTTAACCGCTTTGCAAACCGCCTTGACGCTTTTGCAAATGAATTTATCGCTATTATTTCACGTCAACTTGAAGAAAGTGCATAAAACGATTATGGCAGGTTCTTTATATAACAAATCTTCCACCAGACGCCGTCGCGGTGGTTTCAAGCCCAACAGTGAAATAAACGTCACCCCATTAGTCGACGTAATGCTTGTTTTATTGATTATCTTCATGGTGACCGCCCCTATTTTGACGGTGAGCGTTCCTGTAGATTTACCCAAGACAACAGCTGCACAAACCAACGACAACATTGAACCGATTGTTGTTTCTATTAACAAGGACGGACACACCTTTTTAAAGGACGCAAAGCTTGATATTCAAGAGATCATCATGAAGTTGGAAACGATTGTGGCTGACAAACCAGATGCGAAAATCTACGTCAGAGGAGACCAAAGTTTAAGCTATGGTCGCATTATGGAAGTGATGGGAATTGTTGCATCAGCTGGTTTTCAAAGGGTATCGCTCATTGCGGAAAT
>CAYZJC010000047.1:4445-4913 GCA_964478775.1 uncultured Verrucomicrobiales bacterium
CCAACAACACAGCATCCTTTACAAGCCCCAACAAGTCCTAATAATACACAAGCCAAGGCACCCCATGCACAAACGGCGCCCCTTAAAAAGGCTGTAAAGCCCAACAAAATCAGTAAACAAAGTCAAAAGCCAACGTTAGCAAATGTTAAAAACAATCAACGCACGACAGGCACGCTTCGTTCAGCAAAACAAAAACCGTAACCATTCCTCCTTTTTAGGTTAAGCTTCTTTTATGAAAAACGCGATTATCGCTTCTGTTGCACTGCACCTTACCGTTATGTTTTTGCTTTATTTTGAATTAAGCAACGCATTTCGATTACCCAATGAAGAAGCTCAACATTTAATTATAGATTTTCAAGCCGTCGGGCCACAGTCGAAGGCACCACGCCTAGCCCCAACAAACGTTAAGAAAGAAGATACTTTACAAAAAAAGGAAAGCGAAAAGCCAACGGAAACGACCCCTCCCCC
>CAYZJC010000047.1:4923-5803 GCA_964478775.1 uncultured Verrucomicrobiales bacterium
AGAGGTGAAGGATACAACGCCGCCAGCCCCCCCAGCTGAAGACACCAAAGCCCAAGAAGCGAAAACCATTGACGCACCAACGCCAGAAGTGGTTGATTCAAAACTTGCAACAGTGAATCTTGACCAGCAAAAGAAAAAAGAAGATAAAAAAAAGAAAGATAAAAAAGAAAAGGAAGCCAACAAAGAAGTAAAGGTTAACCCTAAAGATAAAAAATCAGCAAACAAAGCTGGAAAAAAAGAAAAGGATGCGAAGTCTAAGAAGAACAAAAAAGATGATACAAAGCTTGTTGACTTGAAAAAACCAAAGAAGACGAACAAGAAGAAAACGATTGATCAAAAATCCAAGTCAGCTGAAAAAAAGCTAGACTCTTTGATGGATAATTTAGCTGAAGAAGATGGTGACAGTGAAGCTGCAGCACCGGCAGAATCTGTTGGGGACACCCTTACAGCAACTGAAGTACAAGCAGTTGTCGCAACGATTGCCAAATGCTGGTTTGTACCCGCAGGAACACAAGGTGTCCTTGATACCTCCGTCGATGTAACCTTACATATGCGTGAAGATGGTACCGTTCAAAAAGCTGAAATTGAAGATAAAAAACGTTTTGCAACTGACCCAGTCTTTAGAACAGCAGCTGAAAGTGTGCAACGTGCAGCCCTTGACCCTAATTGCAACCCTCTCCCCCTTCCAAAGCAACACTATAAGTCATGGAAGGTGCTTGAGTTTAACTTTAACCCACGTGCAATGGCAGGCATGAGTGGTAGTGTCGTTCGCTAAATTAAGCCCCCCCTACAAACACTAATCTCTCACTTTTAAGTTCCTCATTGCCTTCAACTGGACACGTCTTATGTTAACTTTTCCACTTATTGCCCAAAGCCTGCT
>CAYZJC010000048.1:0-5707 GCA_964478775.1 uncultured Verrucomicrobiales bacterium
GACTTTAGAAAAAAATAGGAAAATTGGCATGGCACGTTATAAAAAAGATGATGCAAGATTTAGTGGAAATATGCCTTTATTTAAGTATGTTTCTGACAGATATCCTGATAAACTAGATTTAAAATATAATTATTTTGAACCCCCTAAAGATTTTTGGTTGTACGATGCTCTTGATTGTAAAAAAATAGATTTAGGAGATAGAAAAATTGTATTTGGTATTAGAGGGAAAGAAGAAGAATTAGTACAGTATGATTTTTTAACCAGCCCAGATGGCCCCGCCTTTGTTGTGCATGAACGCGTCTTAACTGTGATGAATGAATTATGCCCAAGTGATTTCCAAGCGTTGCCGGTTACAATTAAAAACTTAAAACCAGATTGTCAGCATCCTTTTGAAAACCATGATTTTTATTTAATTAATATTTTAAATGAATATAAAATATTTGATGAAAGTTCTTTTTGGTATACAGAGAATGGCATTCCATTAACAAAAAATAAAGAAAAAAAAGTAATAGACGGGAGTATGAAAGATAGTTTATTAGCACGAGATATAGTAGCCGGATCCCAAGTTTTCTTCCACCCCTCTTTGGCAAAGCATTTCATCAAAAGCAAAGGTGTACAGTTTTTAACGGCTGAAGAAGCTCCTTAGAAAAATCCATATGGAAGAAGAAATGTAAAGATCTTGAGAGAGATATTCAAAGAAAGGAAAAAGCGTTAGCTGAAGCATCGGCATTGCTTGTGTTTAAAAAAAAGTGCATCTGATTTGGGGGGGAAGAATGATTGCAAGCATTGATCGTCAAATGGCCATTGATTTAGTTCATCAACACAGTGCTGCAGGTTTTAAAAAGCAGCCATTTTGTAAACTATTAGGCATTTGTTATCGGACATTTCAGCGTTGGAAGAAGGTGTATGGTTTAATTGATCATCGACGAGAAGCTATCAAAAGAGAACCTGCTAATAAGCTCGCAAAGGAAGAAGCACAACGCATTTTCACAACTTTAAACTCATCACCGTATCGAGATATGAGTCCTTGTAAAATTGTACCAGCACTTGCAGATCAAGGAATTTATTTGGCATCAGAATCTACATTTTATCGTTTATTGAAACAGGTTAAACTTTCGCCCATCCAACCTTTCCAGTTGCAAAGTGTTTTTCTGATATGAATCAAGCACGTCTATGGTGTGAACAATTTGTTAATTGGTATCATCATGAACATGTTCATAGTGCTTTAAAGTTTCTTACACCTTCACAACGTCATTCAGGGCAAGATATTCAAATCCTTCAAAACCGTCATGCTGTTTATATCGCTGCACAACAAAAATATCCCACACGCTGGGCTAAAAAAAACGTAACTGGACATTGCCATCTCTTGTGACGTTAAACCCAGATACAAAAAGAAACACTAAACTGTTGAAAAAATGATCAATGAAAACAGCATTATTCCTATTTTTTATTCATCAGTTTTTTGGCGCGTAGCGCCTTTCACTCTTCTCGCAGGGGGCAAAATTGTAAATTTATATACCTGCCTAATCAACTCTCTTTTTTACATTTTTTTTTGAAAAAAACGCGACAACTACCTTGACAGTTACCGGGATATAGGGAAGGTTGGTTTGCAAGGGCTAGAATCCTTGAAACGACTCAAGGGGATATGATTGAAATAGGATCAAATTTTGAAAAAGAGATGATGTGTCAACGCTTTGAAAGCGTGATGGAGTGGTTTATTGACATAACGGTTGTAACTGCACAATCGATGAGACAACTGCCTTGTGAACAACAAGAACCTGCATTGATCAATGATTTAGCTTGTGTTGTGGACAGTGTAAATGTATTTCATGCTGTGGGATTGGGAATATAATATACGAAAGATTTGCGGAAAATAGCTTAATAAAATCCGCATCTTTTGCGGATACAGGTTGATGAGTTGCCTGTTTTGTTTTACAATGAACAGAAAGAAAAAGGTTTTGTTATGTATATTTATGAACAAAAAGATTGGCCGCATTTCTATTATGATAAAGAAAGTGTAAACTTAATATTGCAATCTTTGATTTATCAGCAAGGTAAATTGGCTGCACAGATTCAGTCATTAGGGTTTGTACAGTTGCAAGATTCTCGTATTGATATTATGACGCAAGATGTCCTAAGAACGTCTATGATAGAAGGGGAAAAATTTGAGGAAAATGAGATAAGATCATCTATTGCAAGAAAGCTTGGCCTACCTTTTGAAATGTATAAAAGTTCTAATAGAAATTGTGAGGGGATTGTTCAAGTTGCGTTGGATGCGACATTAAATTCAGAAAAAGCCTTAACAAAAGAGCTTTTGTGTGAATGGCATAAGCTGCTTTTTCCAATGGGCTACAGCGGTTTTTTTAAAATAGAAGTTGGTGATTACAGAACTGATAGATCTGGAAAAATGCAGGTTGTATCAGGTCTTATGGGAAGAGAAAAAGTTCACTTTGAAGCTCCACAAACCATCAAATTGGAAAAAGAGATGTCCTGCTTTTTAAAATGGTATAATGAAGACACAAGCGTTTCATACTTTATAAGGGCTGCCATTGCGCATTTGTGGTTTGTTACGATTCATCCCTTTGATGATGGAAATGGCAGAATTGCAAGAGCCTTAACCGATATGCTGCTTGCACGTGCAGAAGAAAAGCAGCAACGCTTTTATAGTTTGTCATCTGCTATTTTTGATCAAAGACGTGCGTATTATGATGCCTTGGAAGATGCACAAAAGGGGGCTCTTGATATTACACAGTGGGTTCTATGGTTTTTAAATTGCGTCAAGATGGCAATTGAAAAAAATTATCAGATTGTAAGACAATCATTAAAAAAAGAAGAGATTTGGAAAGCATTGAGGAACGTTTCTTTTAATGCAAGACAGATAAAAATATTAAATAAATTATTAGAGGGATTTGAGGGAAAACTTACCACGACAAAGTATGCGAAAATGAATAAATGTTCACAAGATACGGCGTATAGGGACTTGCTGATGTTGATAGAACACGGTATTGTGCAAAAGTCTGACGTACAAGGAAGAAACACTTATTATTTCTTAGATGAATCTTTTTTAAAATAAAATGAATGAGAGAATTTGAGGGTGTGATAATAATACAACAAAATTGTGGGCAGCGTAAATGGCTTTCAGGTTGTGGGATTGGCAGCTTAGAGGGGAAAAATCTTTTGAAAAGAAAAAAGTTTTGTCAGGTAGGTAATAAGCGTATCCAACTTAGAAAGAATAGCTGAACATTTTTCTACGTCCGCAAACAGATGTTCTATCCCTGCAATTTCTTGCGGTGCATTCGGCGCAAAAGCCTTCCAACCTTTTTGAATAGGAACAAAAAAACCAAGAGGTAAAACCATAGCATGAAACTTTGTATAATAATTTATAAGTTATTATACCAAGAAGCAAACTAGTATAATAAGAAAAAAATTGTTATACCTCTTTCTTATAAATTCTTTTGAAAAGAAAAAAGATGATTTGTAACCATAAACACAACAAGAAAAGATAGACTATAAACTATTATTTGTGTGGTTTTTGATAGACTATAGTCTGTTTTTTTGGTATGATTAAGATGGTTTAAAAACTATTATTTGTGAGATTGATTATGGATTTATTTGAAAAATTAGCTATTTCCCAGCTTGATACACAATTAAAAAATTTCCCGGTGCATTTGTTACCAAACCCACAAAAAGGGTGGATTAACATGATGAGAAAAACACTTAAAATATCTTCTTATCGTCTTGCGCGCTTTTTAGGTATCACTCAATCCTCTCTCATCACGATGGAAAAAAGAGAAGTTGATAAGGCTATCACATTAAAAAGTCTAGAAAAAGTAGCAAATTTTTTTGATTGCAATTTGGTTTATGCATTTATTCCACGACATTCTTTTGAGGAAATGATTAAGGGAAAAGCAAGAGAAATTGCTTTGAATGTTGTCACACAAACTCAACAAACTATGGCACTTGAAAATCAAAGTCTTTCACAAACCCAATTGCAAAAACAAATAGAGCTGCAATGTGAAGTGATCTTAAATGATTTTTTAAAAGATTTATGGAATAGATATGAAGTTTGTTTATGATTATGGTGCAACGCCATTGGACCCCAATGAAAAAGCCTCATTAATACCTAGTCACATAACGTTAATGTCAGAACTAAATGCTTTTGAACATGCGAATATTATGCAAGCAACGCAATGGGCGAATAAAAGTCGTTTTACACTCAGCCTTCCTTACATTAAAAAATTGCACCAAAAGATGTTTAGTCACACATGGAAATGGGCTGGATGTTTTCGTAAAACAGAAAAAAATATAGGTGTTGAAATTTATCAGATAGAAACACAATTGCAGCTTTTGTGTGATGATGTTGCATTTCAAAATCGCAATCATTCATATGAATTGGATGAAATTGCTGCACGTTTACATCATCGTCTTGTTGTGATTCATCCCTTCCCAAATGGAAATGGCAGGCACGCACGTCTGTTGACAGATATGTTTTTAATAAACAACGGGTGTGCTTGTTTTTCATGGGGTGGAAAACAAGGAGGGGAGGCTGATATTAGGCGTCAATATATCGATGCTTTAAGACAAGCGGATAACTTTGATATGATTCCACTACTCAAGTTTGTAAGATCTTAAAACATTTCATCACACTCTTTTGAAAAGAAAAAAGGGGTAGCGTTCTATTTTCTGGCTAAGGCGATGATGCCTTTTTCCTTTAAGGCTTCTTTTTGTTGATCTGTCAAACGGCTTGGTAACTGTTCACACAAATCTTGTAAAAGCCCGGTTAAGATCAAAGCTTTTTCATTATTTTCATCCTCTAATTGTAAATCATCACCAAGAGAAATATCAAAAAACTTTAAAAAATTTGTTTTAGAAAGTAGGCCACCTAGTTGAATAAGTGTTCTTGTTCTGGCTGATCTTTGAGACATAGGAGTTAGCTTTAATCTGTTTAAAAGTGTGTGCTCTTGAGAGCTTAGGTGGTTAATTTTCTGCTTTAGTTTCCTTGATTTTTGAATCATCTTCAGGATCTTTGGAAGAGTGAACTTTAACCTTTTTGGTTTCACTTTTGCTTGCGTCAAGGCGTTTTTTTTCTCTTCGAAATCGCTTAAGCTCAATGGCACCTCTCTCTTTCCACCGCTTTATCTGAGCGTCATTTTTAGCAGAGGAATTATCATGTTTGGCGTGATCAATGGTGATAGCGATGGATCCAATGAGGACATCAAGATCCACCTTTAAAGGATCTAGGGTGGATACAATTTCTACAAATTCTTAAATAAAAAGTATTTTAAGTGATTCTTCTTCTCTTTGAAGTTCTGCTCTTTTCTTTTGAATTTCTTCAAGTTTTTTTAACGTAGCTGACATTTTTTTTAATTCTTTCTAAAGGGGAGGGGGGCATGATGAGGTATTTAATTGCAAACGCAATTTTGCAATTAAAGATGCATGATGAGGGGATTCCTTTGATGATAAACAAAGAAAAAATAGGATAAGAAAACAGCTTGAGAGTATTGTGCGCATGCTTCATTATTCCTTTTTTTTGATGAATGTGAATGTTTATATCCATGACTTAGTTTAACATTTTTTTAAGCGTTTAAAAGACCGTTGTTGGTGCCCTATTTAGCGTGTTTTAGGGTATATGTTTTTGAGGGCTAGGGAGGTTAGGGCGGACTTTTTTCTTACATGAGTGTGTTAGCGCGCAGCGCTTTTTGAGTGG
>CAYZJC010000049.1:0-5132 GCA_964478775.1 uncultured Verrucomicrobiales bacterium
CTCAACATGACACATTTCCAGTTTTTTAAAAAGATGGGGTTGTGTTGACGGTTACGATTTAAGTGGTTTAAGTTCTTTTACCGGACATTCACAATTATTGACCCCTCGAACATATGCGGGCTTGATGGCCTTTCGTGCAGCGCTTGCACATAACGCATCTGAATTAGAAAAAACACAAGGTTATCGACCACTGTCGTTTGACGACACAATGGCTGAGCCAATTTTATTAAACCCAGAAGCAATGGCGCAAGATGCCTTTAATCAAAAACAAGCTGAACTTGCACAAGAAGCAAAGTTTAAGAAAAATAGTGGCGTTGAACTAACGGCTTACGAACGTGAAGTTCGAACAGATGCCAGGGTTGAAAGACAACGCTATTGGAAACAAATGGGGGGGTATGCTGCGGGTGTTGCCTTAGCAGTTGGAGCTGTCTTTACAGCACCCGTTAGTTTGACGGCAGCCAGGGGCTACAGGGGGTGCCATAGAAGGGTTGGCCTCACATGACTATGAGGCAAATATGTGGGGTAAAAAAGTGAGTGTGGCTGTGTCTACAGCCCTTGGTGGCTTTGTGCCAGGGTCTGGTTCAGCCCTTAAACAAAAAGATTTTAAAATCTAAAGCGTATACCAACGTTCTTAGCTTTAAAAAACAAATCCCAACCTCTTATGCGATGGACCTTGCATCGGTAAGAACAAGCCAAACGCTAAAGCTGACCGGTCAATTAGAAAAGGGAAGTGTAACGGCCCTCACTACAAGAGGATTAGAAAATCAGTCTTTAAGGGTGCCAGCCAACACCACGGCTCCGTTTTTTGAAACAGCAAGGGCAACCGGAACACATGGGGGAGGGGGCTTTGGTCATGCATTAGTCAGTGCTGAAAGCAGAACCTTACCTACACTTGAAGTCTTACAAGGGGGAAGAGGGGGCATATCAAACTTTCATAATAGGGCTTTGATCACCTCATCTGCTGTAGATGTGACATCTCAGACCTCAAGATTGACCTCTGGTGTTGCCTCAAATGTCACAACTGGTGTTGGTTCAAGATTAACCTCTGGTACAAGCGTAACGACTGCTGTTGGCTCAAATGTCACAACTGGTGTTGGTTCAAGTGCAACAAGCCTTGTAGAAAATTCAACTGGAAGATTATTAAGGCAAGCTGAAACACACGTTGGTGAAAATCTGGTTGGTGAGAACATTGTTGGTAGATCAGCTAGGGGTTCTGCTGAAAGGTCAGTTGTGGAATCTTTCGCAACACCTGAAGGCACCCTTTATCAACACCGCTTCACAGGTCAAACCTTAACAGCCCTTGAAGCCGACGCCATTAGAGCGAGTGAGGGGTTGGGTACACGTGCTGAAATTAAGGCTGTTAGCGACGGAGAGATTATTGCTGAAAAATCCATTGTTGAGACAACAGAAATCTCTCCTCAATTCTTTGAAAACCAACTACCATATAACCCAAGAAGTATGGAAACAATGTTATCTGAAACTTATGGTGTTGAAAATGTGATATCAAGCACTCTCTTGCACCAAAATGAACGTATGGTTCATATGGCTGGCAAAACACACCCAGTGACTGGTATACCTTATGATGTAAAAGGATTTTCGATATTTGATGAAGTAGCTATTTTTGATGTAAAATTAACAGGTGATGTGGCATTGTCTGTTGCCTCAGATACACATAAAATATTGGCAACTAAAGAGCTTAGAAAAGTTATAAACGCAAATACGCTGTTAAAGTCAAAATTTAGTGAAAAACAATTAGAAGATATTTTAAAAGGTCGTGCTAGAATTAACGGCTATACATGGCATCATCATCAAGATATTGGTCGTATGCAATTACTGCCTAGATCGATTCATGAGAAAACCGGACATGTTGGTGAAGATATTTGGACTAGAGGCATATATGTTGAAAAATAATTTTATTGAATGGAGGAGTGAGGGAAAAAATATTGACAATGAAGAAGCTTTTAAAGCATTTGAAAGAGACTACGGCCTTTTTTTACCTTTATTGTACAAGGACCTTGTGCGCAATCGTGATGGTGGTTTTTTAGAAAAAGACAGGTTTTTTTATAAGAAGGGTGAATTTAAAACAAGAAATATAATATGTGATTTTTTGTGTTGGAATCAAGACACAATGGAAGATGACTATATATTTAACAGATTGCAAGATCCCCCAGCTTTTTTCCCAAAAGGTTTAATTCCGTTTGCTCCCGATGGAAGTGGTAACTATATATGTTTTGATTACAGAAATTGCTATCAAAATCCTTCAATCGTTTTCTGGCATCATGAGATTGAAGATCACGAAGGGATTTTGTATTTAGCACCATCATTTGAAGAATTTATCAACAACTTAAAATCAGAGGATGAGGTTGATTTATAGATCTCACCCTTAACACCTCAATGCCTATCACCCCGGTCACTTTGCTTTGGCCGGGTTTTTTAATGTCTACATCAGTCTTTGAACAGATCGGCACTATCAACAATAATGAAGAATTTAAGCAAACATGAGAGTACTTATTTTACGGGACTGCAGCCGGGACCTTATTAGGCCAAACCTATATGAAAGGAAAGCAGCTGTATGTAAAGTTTACAAAGCAAGCAGCTAACAAAGGGCCAAAAGCTTTTCAATTTTATTCAAAAGCCCATCATGCGAACACCGTATTAAAAGAAATGCCAAAGAAGATTAAGCTTCAAAAAGTGAAGGTTTCTGCTAATAGGCAACGGCCAAAGCACGTGATGCGCAATCGCATGCCCGCAAATCAACCCCACCAAGCTGTGGATGCGATCTCAAAGCAAGCCTTAAAAAATGGCTACAAGAAGGCAGCAGGTGGCTATGGTAACTGTCAAGGTAGTTGTCGCGTTTTTTTCAAAAAAAATGTAAAAAAGAGAGCTGATTAGGCAGGTATATAAATTTACAATTTTGCCCCCTGCGACAAGAGTGAAAGGCGCTACGCGTCAAAAAACTGATGGATTTTTAAGATTAATAATATTATCTTCGTACATAGCGTATCTCCTAGTTTGTTTTTTTCTAAAATTAGCGTACGCCACTTAATCCCTTCTTTTCAAACACAACTTTCATGCATAGCTCGTTGCATGGCGCATTTAGATGCACCAACCTATTCCACTACAGACCCTCTTTACTATTCGTCAGGTTTTCTATTGGCGGACTGCAACCATGTTGGTACCATTCCTGCGAGCAAGATTAGTATTGTAATGCCCAAAGTTGCATAAGAAGGCAGCTTTGCACCGTCAAATACAGCAGCGACCAATCCCTTTGACCCTATAAAGACTAACAACACAGCTAGTGAATATTTAAGGTAGGTGAATCTATATAAAATATGGTCAAGGGCAAAGAACAATGACCTTAATCCCAAAATGGCAAAGATATTACTGCTAAATACAATGAACGGATTCGTTGTAATCGTAAAAATTGCTGGTATACTATCAAGAGCAAAAATAAGGTCTGTCAGCTCTATCATGACTAAACAAAGGAAGAAAGGCGTAGCAACCCATTTTGCCTTATTTAAGTTTTCTAAACCTTTAGAAACGGGTCGACGGACAAAAAAACGTTCAACTGACTTATCATGTGTAAAGGGAATCAATTTATTGACCCAAATATAAATTTTACTTTTCTCAAGGTCAATCTGTTCATTTTTTTGAAATGCCATCTTAATACCCATCCAAATAAGTAGCGCACTGAAGATATGCAAGACCCAATGGAAATTTTCAAGCAGGTGTGCACCTGCAAGTATTAGGACACCACGTAAGACAACAACCCCTAAAACACCCCAAAATAAGATACGGTGTTGAATGGCACCGGTAACATTAAAGTATTTAAAAATAACGGCAATCACAAATAAGTTATCTACTGAAAGTGATTTCTCTACAAAGTAGCCTGTTAGGAAATCAAATGCTTCTGATTCACCTAAAGCTTTCCAAACATAGATCGCAAACAATAAGCTGCAGACGATATAAAAAGCCGTCAAAATCAAACTTTCTTTAGCTTCAATTTTATGAGGATTTCTGTGAAAGACTTTCAGGTCTAAAAAGAGCAATAAAAAAACCACAGCAAAGAGTAAATACCACATTTTTTAACCCATCTAATTGATTCATGCATATACATTATAAAAAACATTACTTAATAAAAGGTTAATCCTCATCCCACTCAAACAATGAACTTACTATTTCTAACACCCCATGAAAAATCAAAGCAAAATAATAGATAAACATCTCACCAACAGTGGTGAATAGACCTCTTGCAATCAATGTTTCTGGCTGACGCAGCACTTTAATTTGTGTTTCTTTTAATTTTTCAGGCATTGCATGCACACGTTCTATTTTTTGGGGCTTAAGGACTGGAGCATATTCTCTCTTAACACAATTGAAATCTAAATATTCCACTTTATCAAACCTCTAGTACCTCTATAAGGGTAACCGTCAAAGGAACCAGGGCTGCCTCATTTAAATATGAGCAAGAATTAAGTAGCTGCGCATCTTCCCAGCCTGAAGCTTTTCTTAATTGCTTAATTGAATCTCTTTTCCCTTTGGCTTTTTGTAATAAATTAAGTGCCATATGTTCGATAATAGCAATATTTTCAGGTGCATTTGCACGCCTAATACGTGAATTATCATCTCTAAAACTCACATCTAAAATCCAATGTAAACTATTTTCAATGAGCCATGCGACATCTATCAGAACCCGCTAAAATTGCGATTATCACAAAGGCCCTCAATAGGGGCGAAACTCCACTAAAAGACATAGCTAAAATGAATAATGTTGGTTCATCCACATTAAATCGTTGGCTTAGAAATTATCACAAAAAGGTACCGCTTGAAAATAAGGGATCTCAAGAAATAACAGTTTCTGAACAGTTTCATCACATCAGTGCAACCCATGCATTGAAAGTAACCGTCAACGCAACCCCGTCAACAGCCTTACAAGCCCATTAAATGCTGAGATGTTTGATTGTTGAATGGGCGATCATAAACAACTGCTGGTTTTGGTGTGTTCGCATTACAATATACCCACATATAAGAATTTGACGTATGAGCTTTGTTCGGGGTTTTGAGCACTTGAAGGGGTGTTTCATCAGCCTTGATGTAATCGCCTTGACACACATGCGCTTGAAGATGTGTGA
>CAYZJC010000050.1:0-5131 GCA_964478775.1 uncultured Verrucomicrobiales bacterium
GACTATGAATCTGGTTTACTTCAAAAGTTTGATGAAGGTAAAGCTGAGGGTAAAGCTGAGGGTAAAGCTGAGGGTAAAGTTGAGGGGCTAGCTGAAGGCGAAGCTATTGGCAAGGAAAAAGGCAAAGCTGAAGGCGAAGCCATTGGCAAGGAGAAAGGCAAAGCTGAAGGCGAAGCCATTGGTATAGAAAAAGTTGCAAAAAATATGATAGAGAAGCATATGGACACGAAAACTATTATGCAACTTACAGGGCTTTCAGAAGATATCATTGAAAAGCTAAGAGGGGAGGGGTGATATTTTCAAAAGGGACTCCTGCTAAGGAGTATGTAACCAGTCACCCCTTCATCTGAGCTTATTTTGTGACGGACCTTTTAGAAAGCTGTTTGTTTAAAAGCGTATTTACATCTGTTCTTAATTTACCATCACGGCTAACATCCCTATAAAGTGTTTCCCTCATTATACAAGATCTTTACATTAAGTCTCTTCTTTTTGTGAAAGAACAAGATAAATAAAATAAAACTAAATGCAATTATGGAAAGTATAGGTTGTATTAAATAAAATATAAGCCAATTAAAACCAAATGCCTGTCGCTAATAATTCAGCTTCCAGCTCTTTCGTGTTTAAATCTTTCTCTGTTTTTTCTTTAGGCTCAACCTTAAAAGATTCTGGTGGCCACATCTTCACCATTTCATCACCATGCTTGATGAGTTCATCAACTTGTTTCATGAGTTCAGCTAGAGATCTATCAAATTCTTCTTTTATTGTCATTTTTCTATCCATTTCTTTTTCAGGTCAGCTTAGTTAGAGTATACCTTATTTAAATGATCTTGCAATGGCTTTAATGTTGTTGAGCATTGTGTAAAAATGCTGTTCGAATCTACATTCTACGCATGATGTCTGAGTCATGGGAAAAGTAAATATTCAACTTAACACTTCTGGTCTAGAAAAAGGCTATTGATACACGAGACCCTTATCTGATCACGCGCCTGTAAGATTAATTTTAGATATATCAGACAAGCATAACGCCGTCATTTTATCACCCAATGACCAGCTCACATCACCTGGATGTACAAGATAGAGATGATCAAGTTCGCAATCATTCATCGCGACATGCATTGATTTTGTAACGCGAGGTTTGTCAGTCATTTTAATTTCAAACCCAATTTTTCTATTTCTTATCAGTAACAACAAGTCAAGTTCAGCCCCTGCATGTGTGCGCCAAAAAAAACAATCTTCTGGTTTTGCACAAGTGATACGAATGAGTTCTTCTAAAACAAAACCTTCAAAAGAAGCGCCACGTTTTGGAGACAAGGCAAAGGCATCTTGATTATTAAGATGCGTTAAATAATGGAAGATACCACTATCGCGAATATATGATTTTGGTGATTTGATTTGTCTCTTTGCGATATTGGCATGCCATGGTTGTAAAATACGGACCATCAACATATCGTTCAATAAATCTAAATACCGTCGTATGGAAGGTGCTGATAGATCTAAACTTTGCCCTATTTCATGTGCATTAAAAATTTGCCCATGACAATTGGCTAACATCATCCAAAATCTTCTTAGATGTGTTGCTGGGATTCTAAAGCCCAGATTGGGTACATCTTGTTCAAGCAATGTTCGCACATAATCTTCACGCCACTGCACGCTGTCTTCATCCGTTTCTGCCAAATATGATCTTGGAAATCCGCCGCGAAACCACAGATTTTTCCACTCTCCCACTTCATCAAAGCGAAAAGGGGTAATTTCTTCGTAATGAATGCGCCCTGTTAAACTTTCAGAACTTTGATGTAGCAAGTTTTTAGAAGCGCTTCCTAAAATAAGAAAACGCTTAGAAGGATCCTCATCATGCAAAACACGTAAGATTGGAAAAAGTTCAGGTACGCGTTGTATCTCATCAATCACAATGAGCCCACTTAAATCATTTAATGCATGATAAGGGTCATTTAATCGCGCCAAATCATTAGGATTTTCAAGATCAAAATAATTGCGACGTGTGAAGCCCTCTTGTGTTTTGCAATATGCCTTTGCTAATGTTGTTTTGCCGCATTGCCTAGGGCCAAGTAAAGCAATAATGCGATGTGTCCTAAATTTATGACTAAAAGATGTCAGTGTATGTGTACGGTCCATGAGCATAACGCTTTTAAATTGAACATTATTCATTGTAATCAATCTTACCTTGAAAATCAAACATCAACGGTTCTATTTTCAAGGAAATATCCAACTTAACACTTTGGTGCATTTTGCTGCAGTGTCAATAGCAAAGTAAAAGGGCACCATTCACACAGCATTTGATTTGCGTTACAGTAATCAGTTTGAAATCATATGAATTTATGTTACAAATATTTAACACAGAACAAGAAGACAAAAATTAATTACATGCACAATAATAAACCGCTCACATCTCAGCTTCATACATCCGCGCAAACAACAGCGCTAACTGATTTCTTAACCGATTACGCCCATGATATTTATCAACCCTTGCGTACAGTTGCAGGGTGTATCACAATTATTCAAGAAGACTATGGGGCCTTACTGCCTTCTCAAGCAGACACGTATTTTAAATCCATCACCCAAACCCTTCATCATTTAAATAATTTTGTAAAAGATAGAATGCTATTGCACGTCCATAACCAAGAGAACACGACAATCCTTAGCATTGAGAGCCTTATGGAAGATGTTAAGCTCATGCTGATGATTCCCCTTCAAGAAAAACAGGCAACGATGCTTCACCGCTGTAAGTTTCCTGTCATCAAAGGCAACCGGCAATCTGTGCAACGCTTATTTTTAAATCTCATCAACAATGCGTTGCAATCTGCACCTGAAGGGCATCACCCGGTGATTGACATCAGCGTGAATGCGCCTTTGCATGAAACAAAAGCCACTTTTTTTATTAAAGACAATAACCCATCTGTTACTACAAATCATAAACAAAAAACAAATGACACATCACAGACCCGTGTCCATTTAGGTTTACTCATCAGTCAAACTTTATTGGGGGAATTAGGTCATACTTTGGCCTTAACACCTAATGAAGGTGAAAATGGATACACCGTTTCCTTTATGCTGGAAAAAGTCATAGACAGCGTAGCTCATCACCCTCATGAGTGAGAAAATATTTTAAAATCTGTTTTATGCAAGATGATGCTCTTTTCCTCTCAACTTTTTGATGAATACCTTCCCTGGCTGTTTGAAAAACGAAAGAACCACAGCCCTAACAGTGACATCTGGCATTTTCGTTTTCACATGAACAGCCTCAAAGATACGTTTTTAAATGAATTAAATGAGGGGAGTTATACTTTTAGTCCCCTGCAACGCTATGAATTTGAAGATGAAACTGTGTCTATGTGGAGTGCGCAAGACCTCATGGCGTTAAAGCTGATTACGGATAGGCTGCAAAATTTGCTAAAATATGTTTTGTCACCTGGCTGTTATCACCTGAAAGGCCATGGCGGCCTTAAAAAAGCCTTAACCGACACCGTAACTGCCCTTCCTGATTACAAATATGTTTTGCGAAGTGACATTAAAAGCTATGGTGTAGTCAATTTAATTTGGTTACAGGAATGAGGAGCGAAGTGTAGGTTTTGCTACATGAGTGACGAATGACGCATAACCAGATTATAAGTGACAAGCTATACTATGAGTCCATTAACTTTAACACGCTCATGAAGATTCTTGAAAAATATATAACGGATAAAACCCTCCTTCATCTGGTGTATAAAGCATTGCAACGGTTTGAAACCTTTGGGGGGAATTTTTATGAATACCTAACCCATGGGATTCCCAAACGTTCCCCCTTATCGCCCCTCCTGGCAGGTATTGCTTTATTACCTTTAGATGAAGCGATGCGCAATAACCCTCACATCTTTTATGCACGCTTTGTTGATGATTGGACGGCTTTGATGAAATCTAAAACAATGCACCGTAAAGTCATCAAGGAAACCCATGCCATTTTAAATGAACTGGGCTTTGAGATGCACCCCACCAAAACATACATAGGCAAAATTGAAAAAGGCTTTAATTTTTTGGCCTATTATTTGAAACCCGGTGTCGTGTTGCCTTCAAAAGAGGCCCTTCGACGCTTTAGCGAAAGATCACGTCTGCTTTATGAGCAAGTTTTTCCTTCCAGTTTTTCCCCCAAAACAAACCGAGATATTTTAAGAATATCACGTGGATGAAACCCCACCTACAGATGTAGATATGCAACACATTTTGTTTGATCTCAATTGGTGGGCTGGGTGCAAGCCTGATAAAAGGAAACAATTACAGACGTATCTTTTGCGATGGATAAGTGGCTTAAAGCTTGGCTTAAGCGAACTTGCGTTATTTGAACAACCCCTTAATACTCACCTGCCAAGCCTTATGTTATGCTGGCAAGTAAGGACACTTCCTGATGTTGTTTCAATACTCAGCGCTCAATAGCATCCATTTTATTCAAATTTAGTTAAAAATAGAGGTAAAAGCGCGCTGTTATACCAACACTGCCGTGACACCCTGGCGCCCCAGTTCAATTTTAGTAAATTTTGAGAAGATATTTCATCAAATCCCTTCGTGGTTAAATAAGCAAAATCTTTTATTTCATATTCCCCCCATGACCAGAAAATCCCCACATCGCTCGACCAATTTACACCTTTCCACGGGTGTGACGTTAGCCGGTCAACCATAAATTTAGGGGTGAACCATATGGTAGTTTTTTCCTCGTTTTCAACTGTTGTTCGCACACCTACTTTAATGCGAAGACATTGATTAAAATCATACATCTGATTACCACTTTTATACCTCAACCCACTTAAGTCAAATTCCCCTGTTAAGGTGTCTGCAAAAGCGTTAAAGGAAAATTCTTTTCGTTGCCCATTTTCATTGTCAAATAAAAGCTTTCCATTGATAAACCGATTATAAATGGCTTCATAGCCCCTTGCAAAATGGGGTACTACTCTATAATCTTCTTCATAAGTGGATAAAATTGTCTTTTGTCTTGCATATTCAACATAATAAGTGGTGATTTTTTCCCCTCTTTCCTCATTAAGTGTTTCATCGTGCAAGACCGGGTGTTTTTCTTCGCTGACAAGGGTATAAATACTGTTATCACTTCTTTGATAATCTTGTCTTAAAATCAGGGTTATGTCTT
>CAYZJC010000051.1:0-3831 GCA_964478775.1 uncultured Verrucomicrobiales bacterium
GTCTTAAGACATGGGAAAGTCGGTCGCCGCCAAACTTACTTCCAATCACTTTACTATTTATCTATCAAGCTTTTTATGTCCCCATCGTCTAGCGGTCTAGGACATCGCCCTTTCACGGCGAAAACACGGGTTCGAGTCCCGTTGGGGATACCATCTTTCTTAAATATTTTCCTTACAATTTTATGAACATCCTGTCTATTTTGGAATCATTCTGTCTTAATCATTATTTTACAGTCAAAGCATTACATTTCTTTTCATTAATTGCATGGTTTGCCGGGTTGTTTTATTTACCCCGTCTGTTTGTTTACCACACCAGTAATCAAAGCGAAGAGGTTAAAAGCACACTAGATGTGATGGCTGGTAAACTGTATAGAATTATTATGATGCCAGCGATGCTGTCAACACTTTTATTTGGCTCACTGCTTAGTATTTTACCTCATAATCGAATAGCTGTGTGGCTACATGTAAAACTGCTTATGATTATCTTATTGATTTTGTTTCAGTTTTTTATGAATCACCACCGCTTATTGTTACTTCATAGACGTACATCACTAACATCGCGCACATTTAGAATGCTAAACGAACTTCCAACAATAATGTTAGCTGTAATTTTGTTCTGCGCTATCTTTAAGCCCTTTTAATGTTAACCCCCATCTTTTTTTTAATTAAGGTAACTTTTCATATATGCATATTCACGATCTTAAGAAACAAACACCAACACAACTGCTTGCGACTGCTGAGGAATTAAACATTGAACATGCGGGATCTCTTCGCAAGCAAGATTTAATTTTCTCTATCCTCAAGGGCCTTGCTGACCAAGATATGCCAATTTATGGTGAGGGTGTGATAGAGATTATGCAAGATGGTTTTGGGTTCCTGCGGTCTGCGGAATCTAACTATTTGGCGGGGCCAGATGATATTTATGTCCCCCCCCAGTTTGTTCGTCGTCATGGACTTCGCACAGGTGATACGGTTGAGGGTCAGCTTCGTGCACCAAAAGACCAAGAAAGATATTTTGCTTTAAGTAAAATTTTAAACATTAACTATGAAGACCCTGAATTGATTCGTCATAGAATTCACTTTGATAATTTAACGCCTTTACATCCAGACCAGCGTCTTCGTTTTGAGGTTGAAAAAGGCCAAGGTCAGGGGTTAACAAGTCGCAATATGACACAACGCATAATTGATATGGTCTCTCCTATGGGGCGCGGCCAACGTGCATTACTTGTGGCGCCACCTCGAACAGGTAAAACCGTCATGCTGCAAAACATCGCACATTCTATTGCTGAAAATTACCCTGAAATTTATTTAATTATGTTACTTATTGACGAACGTCCAGAAGAGGTGACAGACATGATTCGATCTGTTAAGGGAGAAGTAATCAGTTCTACCTTTGATGAGCCAGCGGCCCGCCACGTTCAGGTTGCGGAGATGGTTATTGAAAAGGCTAAGCGTTTGGTTGAACAAAAGCGAGATGTTGTAATTTTGCTAGACTCTATTACGCGTCTTGCGCGTGCATATAACACTGTTGTGCCTTCATCAGGTAAGGTGCTGACGGGAGGTGTTGACGCCAATGCATTGCAACGTCCAAAGCGTTTCTTTGGTGCGGCCCGTAATATTGAGGAGGGTGGCTCCCTTACAATTATTGGCTCAGCGTTGATTGAAACAGGTTCACGTATGGACGAAGTTATCTTCGAAGAATTTAAAGGTACAGGTAATGCTGAAATTGTGATGGACCGTAAAATTTCTGATAAGCGTTTGTTCCCAGCAATTGATATTAACAAGTCAGGTACGCGTCGTGAGGAATTACTTGTGACGGATAAGGCTGAGCTATCGAAGATGTGGGTATTGCGTCGTTTGCTGAACCCGATGGGTGCGGTCGAATCAATGGAATTCCTGCTTGATAAGTTGAAGTACAGCAAGTCAAACGGTGATTTCTTCCAGTCCATGAATACCTAAGTTTAAATTAATTAAGTTATGAGACTCTTACCCAATGGGCTAAGAGTCTTTTTTATTTTGAATGATGGATGCTTTTCAGGCGTTGTATGAATTTTGTCTCTATAAAACCTTTTAATCTTATATTTAAATTTTAATTATGGTATGCTGCGTAAAATAAATCCTTTAAAAAGAAAATGTACAATCATGTCTCAGCTCCGTTCGGCTTTTAAAAAATCTAAAAATTATATATTTATAGCTTTATTTACATGTCTGAGTATGCAGTCCTCATCTGCTTCTTTAACTAATACAGATATAATTGAGTTTTATAATGAACAGTGGAACCAAGATTATAACTACAGTGTTTATGAAATGTATAATGGAAATCCGAATGCTAAGCTATCTGACTTGCAAGATCATCTTTTACCAATGACCCCATTGGGTTGTGCATGGCACCGTGACGGTAATGTGCTTAAATTAAAAGAACACCGCTCATTTGTCGGAATTTTACCAGAAGTGCAGATACATACTTTTTCAGGTTTGTCTGAATATCCAATAGGACGAAATATTCAGACTGTTCAGAGATTTGCGTACCTTAACATACACAATGGTGTCACTATGCAAGGCTATACAAATTGTGAACCAGCTTCATTTGCAAGGCATCCTCGCGTTGGTGATTTAAGAAATTATTACCCAGTTACCCAAAAAGATTTTCAAAATGGTGCTGTTGAATATTGGCGCGGTCATGTATTAGATTTTGCTACGACTATCTGTAATGAACATCATGACCCTTATTATTTTTACGTTTCCACAGCAAGTAAGTATAACTTTGTGACTGAGCCAGCGGGTTCGTGGGCACACACGATAGCAACACAACGTGTTAATAAGCTTAAGGCAGCTTTTGGTGGTTACAGCAGAATTTTTGTCTACCCTTATAAGCAAACAAAAGTTAAGTGTGGTGTGTGCAATTCCCCAAGGTGCACTTTGGTGCGAGTATGGAAAGAGTAACCAACATCAAGCCACCTATAGTATTCCCTATTCAGCCTCCCATAAAATTCATACAACAAGTGGGGCTTTTAATTCAATGATTGATAAAGTCCATAATGAAACAGCTGGTACTAATAGTATACGCCCCGTTGTTTTGTATAATGTAAGTGCAAGCCTAGGAAGTAGAGATATCCTCACTAAGCGTGCAGCATATGACGGTTATCAAATTCCTAAAAGTAGTGATAATCTTGCAGGCGCAGTAGGGTTACGTTTGCGTGCAGAAAGTGAAGCTGAAACAATTTCTGGTAAGGTTGAATACCTTGTATATTTATTGAAGGATGCGGATGCACCAGAGTTAGCGTATAAATATCTTGCAAATTCAATAGCGCGTCATGCAGTGTTCCTTGATGAGGGAAATGAATCAACACAAAACGTTGTTACAACAAGACATTTAGAGCTTTTAAATGAAGGCATGAAGACACGAGGCTTTGTGGAAGATGATGCCTTAATAGATTTACTGAAAGGGGTTTTGTCAAACCAGAACGATAGGAACCATCGTCAAAATATAACAGCTTACAGTGAAAGTCATTCTTTTGTTCCAGCGCGCGCAGAAATAATTTATCATACACCAGAAAGAGAAAGAGTTTTTACAAACCATCAACTGTCTTTGGTGCGTTACCCCAACTATTCTCCATTCCTAAATGAATCTATTAGAAAAATTTCTGCTATGGGTCCTGGTGGTATCACAAGAGATAGAGCAAGTGCTGAAATTAGAGATATACATTATACACAATATGGCAGAATATGTCATATCGAAACTCCTGATGGTCAAAATATTGGATTGATTACAAGTTTAGCTAGTCATGCAAAAACAAATAAATATGGTTTTATTGAAACTCCATATAAAAA